>QBLT01000266.1 GCA_003249105.1 Leptolyngbya sp.
GAGATGGGGAGGATGAAAATTCAAAATTCAAAATTCAAAATTCAAACCTTTCCACCTCTCACCTATCCCCCCATCCCCCCGCCTTCGCTCTCCTAGAGATCTGCGACACCGGTATTGGTATCCCTCCTGACGAGTTGCCCCGCCTGTTTGAGCGTTTTCACCGAGTGCGGGGTGCCCAAGGTCGCAGTTTTGAGGGTACCGGCATTGGCTTATCTCTGGTGCAAGAGCTGGTTAAGCTTCACGGAGGCCATATCGAGGTCAGCAGCACCGTAGATGAAGGGAGTTGTTTTCGGGTGTGGGTGCCGACGGGTTGTGCCCATCTACCTAGCGATCGCATCCAGGCCAACGCCACTGAGGCATTGCTCGCAGTGCCCGCCCCCCATGCTGATCAAAGCCGAGTTTATTTGGAAGAGGCCTGGCGCTGGCTCCCCCAAAACACCTTGTCTAACGAGACCGAATCCTATACCCGGCCATGGGCAGAAGGGCGTGAACCGTCAGAATTGCATCTCAATCTTGATTTGGGAGATGCCCCAACCAAGGCTCACATTCTGCTGGCCGATGACAATGCTGACATGCAGGCCTACGTTAAACGCCTGCTGCTAGAGCAGCACTACACCGTCGAAGTCGTAGCCGATGGCATCGCGGCCCTAGAGGCGATTGGCCACCACCGCCCAGACCTAGTATTAACCGATGTGATGATGCCCCGCCTGGATGGTTTTGGCCTACTGCGAACCCTTCGAGCCGATCCTCTGCTGAGGGAGCTGCCAATCATTTTGCTCTCGGCGCGGGCGGGCGAAGAGGCTCGTATTGAGGGACTCGAGGCAGGGGCCGACGAATACCTGATTAAGCCCTTCTCCATTCGTGAGCTGCTGGCCCGGGTAGAAGCCTGTCTAAAACTGGCTAAAATTCGGCAAGAGTCAGCCCAGCTTGAACGCCAGCTACGCACGGTCGCTGAGGCCGCCCAACAGGCTGCTGAGGCGTCTGCGAACCGCCTCAGCCAGGTCTTGGAAAGCATGGGCGATGCGTTCGTTGCCCTCGATCGCGATTGGCGCATTACCTACCAAAATGCCGCAGGTGAAACGATTAACAATGGCAAGCCACGCGCTGAGGTGCTCGGCAAAACCCATTGGGAAGAATGGCCTGCCTCCGTCGGCAGCGACCTGGAAATCAACTACCGACGGGCAATGGCAGAGCAAGTGGCAGTTCGCTTCGAGCATCACTACGTCGAAGCCCCCGACCACGATATTTGGCTTGAGATCAATGCCTATCCATCGCCGGAGGCACTGAACATTTTCTTTCGAGATATTAGCGATCGCAAGCGCATCGAGGCCGAGCGTGAGCAGGCCCTAGCTGACCTACACCAAGCCAAGAACGAGCTAGAGCAGCGGGTGGCCGAACGCACCGCTGAACTGCTGAAAATCAACGCTGATTTGCAGCAGAGTGAATTGATTCTGCGCAGCTTTTTCGACAGTGCTGCCATGCCCATGGGCATTGTGGAATTACATAATGACGATATTTTGCATAAGTCTGACAATGGGGCCGCTGCCGAGTTTTTTGGTACTACCACCCAGGCGATGGCAAATCGGTTTGCCAGTGAGCTGGGGGTGTCTCTAGCTACCATTCAGCGCTGGAGTGCCTATTATCGCGAGGCGGAACGTACCCTGGCACCAGTGCGGTTTGAGTACTGCCACGACAGCCCCACAGGTGCCCGCTGGCTAGCTGGCAGTGTTTGCTACATTGAGGTCAGCTCCAGCCAATATCCGCGCTTCTCTTACATTGTTGAAGACGTTACCCAACGAAAACAGGCTGAGGCTACCCTGGCTTTTAGCGAAGAGCAGCTGCGGCTCTCCCTTGAATTTACCCACATCGGCACCTGGGACTGGGACGTGCTGCAAAATACTGTGGTCTGGAATGACAACCACTTTAAGCTGCTAGGCCTAGACCCCAACGCCACCGATGACCCCTACCAGAGCTGGCGACGGGCCATTCACCCCGATGATTTAGACCGGGTTGAGCAGGCTCTGCAAGATGCTCTGCACCAGCGCACCGACTACGAAACCGAGTATCGGGTGATTTATCCCGACGGCACTCTGCGGTGGCTGGTGGGCCGGGGCCGGGGCATGTATGATGCTGCCCAGCAGCCGATTCGCATGCTGGGGGTGATTCTCGACATCAGCGATCGCAAACAGGCCGAGCAACTTCAAGAATTTCAGGCCGTGATTA
This sequence comes from Leptolyngbya sp., assembly GCA_003249105.1. Taxonomy (GTDB): domain Bacteria; phylum Cyanobacteriota; class Cyanobacteriia; order Phormidesmidales; family Phormidesmidaceae; genus Nodosilinea. The sequence goes on from QBLT01000266.1 coordinate 2,224, forward strand.
CCCGCAATATGGCCGAGGGTATTTGCGTAGTTAGGGCCGACAACGGCATCATTGCCTACGCCAACCGCAAGTTTGAGCAAATGTTTGGCTATGACCCCGGCGAGCTAGACGGACAGCATGTGTCGGTCGTCAACTATGCTACCGACACCGCCAGTGCTGAAGCCGTCAATCAAACGATTCGCCGGGCGGTTTTAGACAACCGCGAGGCCACTTACGAAGTGCACAACGTCAAAAAAGACGGCACGCCGTTTTGGTGTAGCGCTACCACCTCAGTCTTTGCCCATCCGGAGTATGGCGTAGTGCTGGTGGCCGTGCAGCAAGACATTAGCGATCGCAAAGAATCCCAGGAAAAGCTCCAGGCCTCTTTGCAGGAAAAAGAGCTGTTGCTCAAAGAAATTTATCACCGGGTTAAAAACAATCTCCAGGTGGTTTACAGCCTACTCAATCTCCAATCTCGCAACGTGCTTGACCCAGTGGCTCTGTCGGTGCTGCGAGATAGTCAAAGCCGCATTAGAGCCATGGCGCTCGTCCACGAAAAGCTTTACAAATCCTCCGATTTGACCCGCATCGATCTGGCTGACTATATTCACAGTCTGGCCTACAGCCTGCTTGAGACCTACCATTCGAGCAGCAGCCGCATCGCCCTGCATCTACAGATTGAGCCCCACAGCTTAGATATTGAAACCGCCCTGCCCTGCGGGCTACTGCTCACCGAGCTGATGTCCAATTCGCTTAAATATGCTTTTCCGGATGGTAGAGCCGGTAAAATTACCATCACTTCATCCCTTGGCACCGATCGGCAGATCTCCCTTCGGGTGGGAGACAATGGGATTGGCCTACCCAAAGATTTTGATCTGCGGCGGGTATCCTCGTTGGGCCTGAGCCTAGTGCGAAATCTGGCCCAGCAGATCGGAGGAGAGGTGGCGATCGCGCCGCAGGCCGCCGGGTCTGCCTTTCAGATCGTGTTTCCAACATAGAAAATCTATGGATAAAAAGACCATTTTGGTCGTCGAAGATGAAGTCGTAATCGCCATGGACTTGCGGGCGACGCTGATCGATTTAGGCCATGAGGTTCCCGAGATAGTGTTCTCCGGCGAGGCGGCCATTCAAAAAGCCTTAGAGCTGCGCCCCGACCTCGTTTTAATGGATATTCACCTCAGCGCTGCCCTAGATGGCATTGACGCGGCGGCAGCTATTACTCAAGCCTTAGATATTCCGGTCATTTACTTGACCGCCTACGCTGACGAAAAAACCCTCCAGCGGGCCAGCCTTACGGCTCCCTTTGGCTATATTCTCAAACCTTTTGAGGCCAGGGAACTGCGCGCCAATATTGAAATTGCCTTCTACAAACACAGCCTCGAAAAAACTATTAAAGAACACCGTCAGTGGCTGCTGGCCGTTTTAAACAGCATTAGCGAAGGGGTCGCCGCCAGCGACTCCAGCGGTCTGATCAAGTTTATGAATCCGGTGGCCGAAGCCCTAACTGGCTGGTCACAGGCTGAGGCCGTGGGGCGATCGCCCGCCGAGGTGTTTCGCTTTGTGGACGAGGTGACGCGCAACTTGATCGACAATCCCCTGCTGAAGTCGCTGTACGAAGACCACACCATATATCTGCCAGAAAACGCGCTGCTGCTCACCAAGCATGGGCATGAAATTCCGGTGGCCGACAGCGCGGCCCCTATCTACAGCGATCGGGGTCAGATTGAGGGAGCGGTAATGGTAGTGCGCGACAGCACCGAACAGCGCCGCATGGAGGCCCAGCTAGAGCACAATGCCCTGCACGACGCCCTGACTCAGCTGCCCAATCGAGGGCTGTTTTTAGACCGCCTCCAGCAGGCGATCGATCGGGCGCGGCGATCGCCGGAGTTTGGCTTTGCCGTCATGGTGCTCGACCTCGATCGCTTTAAGAGCATCAACGACACTCTGGGGCACCTGCTGGGTGACGAGCTGTTGGTTAAGGTTGCCCCTCGCCTCAAAACCCATCTGCGGGCCGTCGATACCGTGGCCCGCTTTGGCGGCGATGAGTTTGCGGTGCTGCTAGAAGACGTCAGCGATGTGGCCATGGCCTGCCGCGCGGCGGAGCGCATTTTAGCCGAAATCAAACAGCCCTTCACCATTGAAAACCATGAGCTGTTGATCACGGCCAGCATCGGCATCGTGATGAATTCCATCCCCTACGAGCAGGCTACCGATCTGCTGCGCCATGCCGATATCGCCATGTATCGGGCCAAGAAACGGGGCCGGGGTGACTACGAACTTTTTGACGCGGCCATGCACACCCAGGCGCGGGAGCTGATGCAGCGAGAGCACGCCCTGCGCCAGGCGATCGCCCGTAACCAGCTAGCGGTGCACTACCAGCCCATTGTCTCGCTAGCCACCCATGAGGTCACTAGCCTAGAAGCCCTGGTGCGGTGGCAAAATTCCGATGGGGAGATGATTTACCCAGACCAGTTTATTCCCCTGGCCGAAGAGATGGGCATAGTCACCACCATCGATCAGTGGGTGCTGCGGCAGTCCTGCCAACAGCTACAGGCCTGGCGACAGACCGGCTTAGGGGCTTGGGTTCTGACCGACGGGCAGCTCACCAGACAGCCTAGCAGCATAGAGCTCCCCCCTACCCTGTCGATCAACGTCAACCTGTCCACCCACCACTTTGCCCAAAAGAACCTGGTAGACACCTTTGCCAGCATTCTGCAAGAGACCGGTATGGACGGTCACCATTTGAAGCTAGAAATTACCGAAAGCGTCTTTATTGAAAACGCCAAAGCAGCGGCGGCCATGCTCAAGCAGCTCAAGCAGCTCAACGTGCAAATTTGCCTGGATGATTTTGGCACTGGCTATTCGTCGTTTAGCTATTTGCACCAGTTCCCCATCGACATTGTCAAAATCGATCGCTCCTTTGTGCAGGGCATAGAAACCAACGTTGAGAAGCTTGAGATTGTGCGCGCCATCGTTGGCCTCTGCCACACCCTGGGCAAGGCCGTCACCGCCGAAGGCATTGAGACACCCCAGCAGCGCGATATTTTGCACGATCTGGGCTGTGAGTATGGTCAGGGCTTTTTCTTTTCGAGGGCGATCGATGGGGCTGCGATTAGCCAACATCTGCAGATGTAGTCGGTAGCGGTTTAGGTGAGGGTCAGCAACCACGCTGTATCTGCGGTAGACCCAACCTCGCCGATTTGAGCGGCAGCGCTGTAGCCTCGGCTATGGAGAGCATCTAGACAGCCCTTGGCAGCGGCGGCAGGCACGGTGGCCAATAGCCCCCCCGCAGTTTGGGGGTCAAACAGCAGGGGATAGAGGGGATGATCTGAATTAGCTGGATCGATAAATGCGGCAGCTTGAAGATTTTGGGGGTGGAGTGTGCTGAGCAGACCTGTGGCCAGAGTGTCGGTGGCTCCAGCCAGTACGGGAAGAGCCTCTAGGTCGAGGGTGGCGACAACACCGGAGGCACGCACCATTTCGAGCAGGTGCCCGGCGAGGCCAAAGCCGGTGACATCAGTGCAGGCGGTGGCCCCATGGGTGCGAAAGATGTCGGCGGCAGCCTGGTTGGAGGTGAGCATGTGGGCGATCGCAGCCTCAATCCACCTGCCCTTGGCCTTGCCCTGCATGTCGGCGGCAAACAGCGTCCCCGTACCCAACGGCTGAGTGAGAATCAGGGCATCGCCGGGCTGCATGCCCCCTTTGCGTAGGAGGTGAGCCGGGCTGGCAATGCCGTTGCAGGCAAAACCCAGGGCTAACTGAGGGCCAACAACGGTGTGCCCCCCTACCAGCGGCGCGTTGGCGGCCAGCAAACCTTTGTAGGTACCGGCCAAGATTTGGTAGAGCATGTCAGCCTGCTTGGCCGGGGTGGCGTAGGGCACCTGCACCAGGGCCAGCACCGTGTGGGGCTGGGCACCCATGGCGTAGAGATCCCCCAGGCAGTGTTTGAGGCAGATTTGGGCAAAGATAAATGGGTCATCGACCAGGGCAGTGAAGTAGTCCACCGTCTGCACCATGACCTGTCCCGGCGGCACGGCAACTACGGCGGCATCGTCGGGGGCATCCAGGCCAATTAAAACGGCCTCCCTGGCGACTTCGGGAAAGTCTTGGCGCACCCGGCGGAGAGCCTCGGTGAGGGCGGTGCTGCCGACTTTGGAGCCGCAGCCAGCGCAGTGGGGT
>QBLT01000267.1 GCA_003249105.1 Leptolyngbya sp.
GAAAACAAGATAGGTCTCTCTAGACTAATGGATGATTATTTGCTTGGAACACTCTTAGGCCCATTGGCCAGCCCAGGGCGGTGAGCTAGATCTCAGTATCGTCATCTAGACTATCTGACTCCTCATCGCCCTCTTCTACCATGTTGGGGCTGATGAGGGTGATGTCGAACTCGTCGGGGGGCAGGGTTGACTGGCTATCGCGCTTGAGCTGGTAATAAATAGCGCGAGCCTGGGGGCCAAACACAATTTCATCCTCGTTTTTGAGATCGTGGGCCTGGAGCTTGCGCCCGTTGATTAGCATCCCGTTAGCGCTGGGTTTGCCCTTCAGGTTGCCATCGACGATGCGATAGTAAAAGGTGTCGTCGTCCTTCGGCAACTGCACCAAGGTGGCGTGGTGCCGCGATACAAACTGAGACGACAGGCGAATGTCGCACTTAGGATCTCGCCCAATAGAGTAAACGGATCCATCCAAGACAATTTCTCGGCGGCCTTTACTATCTTCAACAATGAGAATATTACTGAGTTTGGTGTGGAGTGGCATGCGCGACACTAGCAAAAACGGAGCTCAGAATCGGTTGAAAACGGAACGAATACCTTAATTCCCAGGGAAACGTAGAGCATACCGCAGTTAACTCGCCCCATCGCCGCGATCGCTCCTATGAGCCAGTTTTAACCACCGCAGATAAGCCCAAATCTAAGCTCACTTACGCCAGCTTACCCTTAGCCAGGAGGGGCATAGCCATGGGGGTGCACCCAACGGTTGCTCTATATTACCCCCTAGTTGCCTTGCCTGAATGGTAGCAGAATCTTTATTAGGTGACGGAGCCCAGCGCAAGATTGGCGAGACTGGAGGGTGGGGAAGCCTTAGGAGATTTCTAGAAAAGAAGATCCCCCTTTATTGGGCAACTGTAGCCACTGAAGGGTGGGCACTGCCCACCATTAGGGAGAAAGAGAAAATTTTCCAGAAGTCGCCTTAGTCGGCAGAGTCCACCTCAAGCTCTTCCCAAGGATTGGAGTTGACATCGCGCAGACGCTTGAGCATCCAGTCAAAGCGAATGTTGCCCATAGAGAGCATGTCGCCCATCTCATCGAGGCCCGCATCGTTGGGGCTGGCCACGGGTCGCCAATGCTCGCCCTGCAAATGCTTGACGGTGCTACGCAGGCGGCTAGAGAGCAAAATAGCTAAAGCTCGATAAAACCGTGAGGCAAACCACATATCTTGCTGGAGCTTGTGGCGCAGCTGACTACAGGAAATAGCCAGCACAATGCCGGGTTCAAGGGCCGTTACCGTTGCAGAGGGAGGTTGACCATCAACAAACGACATTTCACCCACCACCTCGCCGGTCGCCAATTGGGCAATGGGATGGTCACCCATAGCTGCCACCGAAACCTCTAAGCTACCGTTTAGAATGAGGAAAATATCGTCGCAGTCGGCACCTTCACGAATTAGCACCTCTCCCGGCTGCAGTTCTCGACGTTGACCAGCATCAATCAGCCAGTCAACATCTTCGTCTTCTAAAACTCCGAGAATAAATACCACGCGCTTCATGGCTGCGGCCCCACGTCACAATAACCCAAACCGCCCGTGGCGGTGATCACAGCACCCATTGGCTTGAACCCCAAGGACAGAGTCCAACGGAGGGACGTTGCCGTATCGCTATCTGATGTCAATCATGTCAGTTTTCTAACATAACCTAGGATGGGATGTAAGGAACATTGCTCTAGTCTCGGTGTTCTGCAACAGTTCTCAACACCAGCTAAAGGAGTAAGGCCTGGGCGCTTGGGCTGCTGGATATCGTCTGTTCTCTACCCCAACTTCCCATGACTACTGTTATATCAGGGACGGCTATGGCAGCCTCCGATCTCACCAACAATGTGACTGTACGTGCCTATTTCTTAGGCCAAAGTATCGATTTGGGTGCTCTTGTTCAACCCAGCGGTTTAGCGACGGTTCCGTCTTCGCCCCTGATGGTGGCTGTTGGTGAGGGGGGGCAAGGGGTGCTGTTTAGCTACGGAGCCGTGGTGCTGTTTGGCCTTTCAGAAGCCGCAGAACAGGCTTTTATTCAGACCCTCAAACCTCACATTACCAATCCTATTGACCACCCCGAAACTGAAGCTGTCACCATTTGCCTGGCTCCCAACAACAGCGGCAAAGTGCAGAATGGGCTGATTTTTTTGTCGTCTCTCGACGCGCTGCACCTGCACTTAGTGGCCGATATCATGGCCAAGAGCGTGGTGCTGGCTTACTACGAGATTGGTGCTGCCGCTGTGTTTGACCGCATTGAGCCCTACGCCGTAGAGCTGCAACACCAGCACCGCCCTAGTGTGCAGGGTGACCAGTTGCTCAAGCAGATTGGCCAGACGCTGATGATTCAGCACAAAATTGTCGGTCGAGTCGAAATTGTCGATAAGCCCGAGCTGCTGTGGGAATACCCTGAGCTTGATCACCTTTACCACCGCCTCGAAGACGAGTACGAAATTCGCGATCGCCACTCGGCCCTAGAGCGCAAGCTCGACCTGGTCAGCCGCACCACGGAAACAGTGCTCGATCTCCAGCGGCACCAGACCGGCCTGCGGCTGGAGTGGTACGTGGTGCTGCTGATTGTGGTAGAAGTGCTGCTGTCGCTCTATGACCTGTTTGTTAGCCCCCGCTGAGGTACCCGATGGGACAATCTATTGTCGTAAATCAAACTGAGTTTGAGCAGGCGGTGCTGCAACCGTCGTTTGAGCGACCAGTGCTGGTCGATTTTTTTGCCACCTGGTGTGGCCCCTGCCAGCTACTCAAACCCATGCTCGAAAAGCTGGCCCAGGAGTATGACTTCACCCTGGCCAAAATCGATATTGACGCTAACCCCGAGCTGGCCAAAGCCTTTAGGGTTGAAGGAGTGCCCGACGTGCGCATTGTCAGCCAGGGGCAGGTGCAGGAGGGGTTTGTGGGGGTGCTGCCCGAACCGCAGCTGCGCGAGCTGCTGGCTGGCCTCGGTTTGCAATCCTCCCTGGAGCAAGATCTGGCGGCGTTTGAAGCCGCCCAGGCCAGCGGCGATCAGGCTGAGGTATTGCCTGCCCTGGCGACGCTGCTGACCCGCTACCCCAACAACGGCCAGATTTTGCTCAAGGCGGCTCAGGTGTACCTGGTGCAAGGGGATGATGCCCTCGCCAGCCAGTATTTGGATTTGATCGACCCAAGCGATCGCGCCACCGCCGACCAGGCCGACGGTTTCCGCGGCCTGCTCACCCTGCGCCAATCCCTAACTGACCTGGGGGACTCTGAGCTAGATGCCGCCTACGGGGCCGCCGGTGAGGCAGCGCTAAAGGGCGATTTTGCCGTTGCCCTGGAGGGCTTTTTGGGGGTGGTGGAGCGCGATCGCACCTACCGCAGTGACGCCGGTCGCAAGGCCATGCTCACCGTTTTTAAACTGCTGGGTGACGGCGACCCGCTCACCCTCACCTACCGCAAACGCCTAATGCAAGCCCTGTACTAAACAACCCTTTACCTAGGAAAATTTAAAAAACAGTAGGCCAAAAGCGTTTGGTTAAAGCTACGACAGTTATTGTAGAAGTAGTTCTCTAAGCTGATTTTTTAGCAGTTTGGCCAACGCTACCTAATCGGTAAACCCTATGTCCCTCTTGGCACGCTGGCTTCAGTTTTTGAGATTTCTCGAAGGGCTATGGGAGTTTTTAGACTTTCTCACCACCCCTTTGGGTCTGGTAGCCAGCATTGGGCTAGGGCTCTACAGCCTGCTGGTGTTTGTGGGCACCGATGCCTCAGCCGCTGCCACCCTGGCTGGTTCAGTGGCCCTGTGCCTCAGCTGCCTCATCACCCGTCCCGACTTCTAAGGCGACTTCAAAAGTTTCCCCGGTGGTGGGCAGTGCCCACCCTACGGTGTCTACAGTCGCTGAATAAAAGCTGGTACCTTTTTGGCCGAAAATCTTCTGAAGCTTACCGTCTCCATAGTCTCCATAGATAGACGCAAGCAACTCAACACCTTAAACTAAGCACTCAAAACTCCTGTCCCATCCTCATCCTCCCCACCTTCCCCATCGTTTCATCACCTCCATGCTCCCCGCCGCCGAGGCCGAAGCCAAAATTCTCGCTCTAACAGCGCTCCCTACCGAGGTAGAGCAGGTTCCCCTAGACGCCTGCGTCGGTCGCGTTCTCGCCAAAGCCATCCCCAGCCCGCTCAATTTCCCCCACTGGGATAACTCGGCGATGGATGGCTACGCCGTACGCTACGAAGATGTGCAGGGCGCTAGTGCTGAGCAGCCCAAGCTGCTGACGCTGACGGAGACGATTCCGGCGGGGCGATCGCCCACTATCCCCGTCGGCCCAGGCCAGGCCGCCCGCATTCTTACTGGCTCTATGCTGCCCGCTGGGGCCGACACCATCGTGATTCAAGAGGTGACCCAGCGTGAGGGCGATGGTGTTTTGGTGCTAGAAACCCCAGAGCCGCAGCAGTTTGTGCGCCACCGGGGCAGCTTTTGCCGGGCGGGCGAGGCGCTCATGGCCCCAGGCCTCGTCATTGGCGGGCCAGAGCTGGCGGTGCTGGCCTCGGCCCAGTGTCTTCAGGTGCCGGTATTTTCTCAGCCCTGGGTGGCTATTCTCTCCACAGGCGATGAGCTGGTGATGCCCGATGCGCCGCTTCTGCCGGGGCAAATTGTCGATTCTAACCAGTACGCGCTGACTGCCTTGGTGCGCCAGGCGGGGGCAGTTCCACTACCTTTGGGCATTGTGCCCGACCAGCCCCAGGCGCTCAAAGCCGCAATTCAGTCGGCGCTAGCCCAGGCGGATGTGATTGTGTCGTCTGGGGGTGTCTCCGTCGGCGACTACGACTATGTCGATGAGATTTTGGCGGAGCTGGGGGCAACGCTGCATATTCGCTCGGTGGCGGTGAAGCCCGGCAAACCCCTGACGGTGGCGACCTTTCCATCAGAGGGAAGGTCTGCGCCGCTGTACTTTGGCCTGCCGGGCAATCCAGTGTCGGCCCTGGTAACTTTTTGGCGATTTGTGGCTCCCGTGCTGCGGAAGCGATCGGGCCTGGCCAGCGGCTGGGGGCCGACGTTTGTGCCTGCGACAACTCGCGATGCGCTCAAGGCTGGCGGTCAGCGAGAAACTTACCTGTGGGGAAAGCTGGCCGCGACTCCCCAAGGCTACGAGTTTGGGTTAGCAGGCGGCGGCCACAATTCCGGTAATTTAATCAACCTGGCGGGAACGAACGCGCTGGCGGTGGTGCCAGTGGGGACAAAACTGATCCCTGCCGGAGCTACGGTGTCGGTAATGGTAGTGGGTTCTTAGCGGGTCGTACCCTTCGACTCGGCTCAGGGTAAGGCGATCGCAGGCGGCTTAGGCTGGCTTTTTCTGAGCGATCGCCTCACAGACATACTCCATCGCCGCAGAGTTGAGGGGGTCGGGGTCAACGGGCATCCAGCGACTCCTCCCCACGGGGCCATGAAACTCGACATCGCGAAAACGGCGGCGATCGCAGTCATACTCAGTTAAATAATCAGTGCGCTGGGGCTGCCCAGAGCGGCGATCGACATAGTAGCTGCCCACCCGCACATGCCCCCAGCCCAACGGCTCAATAGAATCGATATCGACAAACTGCTGCTGCTGGCCTTGACTGGATTCCGCTACTGAATGCCAAGTAGCAGCTAGGGCGCTGCTGGGGTCAATCGCCCCGATGAGAGAACACCCTAAAACGAGAGCAATCAGGCTGCCTATCCACCGCGCTAGCCTCCCAGGGCAAGGAACAAGCTTAAAAAAATGCGGGCGTTGTTTCACGGTGGGCGATCTGGAAGTATTGTGGGCTCAAGTTCAGGCAGCGATGCAGCAGTTTCCCCACAGATCATGAGTTAACCCCGGCCGCTTGGTCAAGGCCATCGGGGGGAGGCACAGGCAATAGGAGGCCAGCCGTGACCCGCAAAATTCGCACCATTACCAAAGTGATTGCGCGATCGGGGCAGGCCGAAGCCCTCAAGGCGCTGATGATAGAAGTGACCGAACTGGCCCGCGAAAATCCAGGCTGCCTGCGGTTTGAGCTGCTGCAGGGCAACGCTAACCCCGGAGAACTGGTCACCCTAGGAGAATGGCAGGACGACGCTGCGTTTCAGGCCCATTTTCGCTCAGGGTACATGGATGAGTTTATGCGCGAGATTCCTGAACTGGTCGACCATCCTCCCGATATCCAGTGGTACACCCTGGTGATGTAGGCTGTGAGCCTCAAAGGGTGGGAAAAAACAGCGCCCGGTAAGCCCCTATTAGCACTTCACCCCAAAACACGGTGATCACGGCACCGATCGCCAAAAATGGGCCGAAGGGCATCGGCTGGCGACGGCTGATCAGGTGG
>QBLT01000268.1 GCA_003249105.1 Leptolyngbya sp.
GGGTTAGCAGTGTTTCTGAGCTTGGGATTGGCTTAGACTGAGATTATCTTAAGAGCGCTTAGCCTTCTTTGGTTTTATGGTGCAGACGCGGCCCAGGTTCTATAGCTTTGACGAGTATCTGGCCTACGACGACGGCACGGAATATTTTTACGAGCTATTTAATGGAGAACTGATTGAGGTGCCGCCAGAGTCGGGCTACAACACCAGCGTTGTTTTTTTCCTATCCATTCAGCTAGCGGCTCTGGTGGGGCACTTACGGGTAAGGCTTCACGGCCTGGAGCTGGAGGTTAGGGGCGAACCTAAGAATCGCTACCCTGACCTGACGGTGATTCAGCCCAAACACATTCAGCTGTTGGCGAAGCGCAACACCATTCGCTTGACGATGCCACCCCCGGCACTGGTAGTGGAAGTAGTCAGCCCTGGGGAGTTGCAGTGGGAGCGCGATTACGTGGCCAAGCGTAGCCAGTACGAAGACCTGGGTATTTCTGAATATTGGATTATCAATCCCCAAGACCAGACGGTGCTGGTGCTGGCGCAGCAGGGTCAGGGGTATGCCCCAGTGGGCACGTTTGCGGGGGAGCAACGGATAGAGTCGGCCCAGTTTGTCGACCTTACTTTGACTGCCGCTCAGCTTTTTGCGGCGGGGCTGCCAGAATAACGGACCATGGTTAGAGGTGCCGGTTTACTCACTAGCGATCGCACCATCCCGCAACTCTCCTAAGTCACCTGATCGCCTCACTCGCAAACACAATCCTGGGGTCACTGCCCGCTATGCGCATCAATCTGGATATTCCTGACGAAATTGCCCAGTGCTCCACCTTTTCTAGGGCCGACTGGCTGCGAGAAATGGCGATTTCTCTGTTTGAGCAGGAGCGGGTAACCCTGGGCATTGCCAGCCAGATTGCGGGTCTCCACCTGATGGAGTTTCAAAGAATCATCGGCAGTCGCGGCGTTTGCGCCCACTACGATGTTGCAGAATTTACCGACGACATTGCAAACCTGCGCCGCCGGGGGTGGCTATGACCCTTGTGAGTGACACGTCATCCCTGGGCAGCTTGGCCCTGATCGACTATCTCTGGCTGTTAGAGGCGATCTACGGCACGGTGGTGGTCTCAGAGGTGGTGGCACGGGAGCTGGCAACGGCCCAAAATGCCCGCATTCAGGCGGTGCTGTCGGTCGATTGGGTCCAGGTGCAGGTGCCGGGCGAGGGGGCGATCGCCACCATCCAGAAGCAGGGCCAGCAGTTTAATCTAGGCGACACCCACACCCTGGCTCTGGCCCTGCAGCTCAATGCCGACGAGCTGCTTATTAACGAACGGCGGGGGCGGCAGGTGGCCCAAGATTTGGGGCTGTCGGTGATTGGCATTGTCGGCATTATTTTGATCGCCAAGCAAAGGGCGCTTATCCCCAGCGTGCGGCGGGTGATGGATACCCTGGTGGAGCTAGCTGGTTTTCGCATTAGCCACCAGCTCTACCAAAAAATTCTCAAGTTTGTCAATGAGATCTAAGACATCGGCGGACAACAAGGGGGACAGGTTCGGGGCTCAAGGCTGCACCTAGACCTTAGCCGTGACACCTCGAACCTCTCCGCCCCTGATACCCAGCAACTCCCAGGTTCGCCATCAAAATGACAGAATCCCTAGGTACACTGTCTTTAATGCAATAGTCCCCGCGCTCCAGGTTTTGTGATGACGGCCACCGTTCCCGCTCTCTCCGCCCAGTACGACCCCACCCAGACCGAAACCAAGTGGCAGGCCCAGTGGGAAGAGAACCAGGTCTTTAAAGCCGACCCCGACCACCCCGGCGAGCCCTACTGCGTGGTGATTCCGCCGCCGAATGTGACCGGCAGCCTGCACATGGGTCACGCCTTTGAGAATGCGCTGATCGACACCCTGGTGCGCTACCAGCGCATGGCCGGGCGCAACACCCTGTGGCTGCCGGGCACCGACCACGCCAGTATTGCGGTGAGCACGATTTTAGATCGGCAGTTCCAGGATGAGGGGCTGCAGAAGGAGGATGTGGGGCGCGATCGCTACCTGGAGCGCGCCTGGGACTGGAAAGCCGAATCCGGCGGCACCATCGTCAACCAGCTGCGCAAGCTAGGCGTCTCGGTCGACTGGAGCCGCGAGCGCTTCACCATGGATGAGGGCCTGTCCCACGCGGTGCTGACCGCCTTTACCCAGCTCTACGACGAGGGGCTGATCTACCGGGGCAACTACATGGTCAACTGGTGCCCCGCCAGCCAGTCGGCGGTGTCTGACCTGGAGGTGGAGCAGCGCGAGGTGGACGGCCATCTGTGGCACTTCCGCTATCCCTTCACCGACGGCTCGGGTTACCTAGAAGTGGCCACCACCCGCCCCGAAACCATGCTGGGCGACACGGCGGTGGCGGTGAACCCCAACGACGATCGCTACCGCGATCTGGTGGGCAAAACTCTAATGCTACCCATCGTCAATCGCGAAATTCCTGTGATTGCCGACGAGTACGTGGATGCCACGTTTGGCACTGGCTGTGTCAAGGTCACCCCGGCTCACGACCCCAACGACTTTGCCATGGGCCAGCGCCATAGCCTGCCCCTGATCACCGTCATGAACAAAGACGGCACCATGAACGAAAATGCGGGGCCATTCAACGGGCTAGACCGATTTGAGGCCCGTCGCCTGGTGGTCAAGCGGCTGGATGTCGAAGGCTTCCTGGTCAAAATTGACGACTATCACCATACGGTGCCCTACAGCGATCGCGGCAAAGTGCCCGTCGAGCCCCTGCTCTCCACCCAGTGGTTCGTCAACATTCGCCCCCTGGCCGACAAGGCGCTGGATTATCTCGACAACCGCCAAGAACCCAAGTTTGTGCCCGATCGCTGGACCAAGGTCTACCGCGACTGGCTGGTAAACCTGCGCGACTGGTGCATCTCCCGCCAGCTCTGGTGGGGCCACCAGATTCCCGCTTGGTACGCCGTCAGCGAAACCGGCGGCGAAATCACCGACAACACGCCCTTCGTGGTGGCCGCTACGGAGGAAGAGGCCAAAGCTAAGGCTACCGAGCGGTTTGGCGAATGGGTGACCCTGACCCGCGACCCCGACGTGCTCGATACCTGGTTTTCGTCGGGTCTGTGGCCCTTTTCCACCATGGGCTGGCCCGATGAATCGGCCAAAGACTTCCAGACCTACTACCCCACCACCACCCTGGTCACGGGCTTCGACATCATCTTTTTCTGGGTGGCCCGCATGACCCTGATGGCGGGGCACTTTACCGACACCATGCCCTTCGAGACCGTCTACATCCACGGCCTGGTGCGCGATGAGAACAACAAAAAAATGTCGAAGTCGTCCAACAACGGCATCGATCCCCTGGTGCTAATCAACAAGTACGGCACCGATGCCCTGCGCTACACTCTGATTCGCGAAGTCACCGGGGCGGGCCAAGACATTCGCCTGGAGTACGATCGCAAAACCGACGAATCTGTTTCGGTGGAAGCGGCGCGCAACTTCACTAACAAGCTGTGGAACGCCTCCCGCTTTGTGATGATGAACCTGGGCGGCCAAGCCCCCGCTGACCTGGGCGTGCCCGATCTCGACCAGCTAGAACTCGCCGATCGCTGGATTCTCTCTCGCTACAACCGAGTGGTGACCAGCGTGCGCAGCCACCTCGACACCTACGGTATGGGCGAAGCGGCGAAGGATCTCTACGAGTTCACCTGGGGCGACTTCTGCGACTGGTACATCGAGCTGGTCAAGCCCCGCCTGCAAGGCGACAACCCCGATTCAAAGCGAGTCGCCCAACAGACCCTGGCCTTGGTGCTCGACGGCATTCTCAAGCTGCTGCACCCGTTTATGCCCCACATTACCGAAGAGGTGTGGCATACCCTCAGCCAGGTGGGCAACGACCAGTTTCTAGCTGTACAGCCCTACCCCACGGCCTTCGGTGGCCTGGTGGATGATGGACTGGAGCAGCAGTTTGCCCTGGTGTTTAATACGGTGCGTACGGTGCGCAACCTGCGAGCCGAGGCGGGCATTAAGCCTGGCCTGCGGATTGAGACCATTCTGGAGAGCGAGAGTGCCGACGAACGCCACATTCTTCAGGCCACCGCCGACTACATCAAAGACCTGGGCAAAATCGACACCCTGGTGATTTTGGGCGGCAAGCAGCCGGTTTCTACCGCCCACAGCGGTGAGGTGAGCACGCCATCGCTGACTCCCTCGAAGCTGAGCGATAACCCGGTGGTGGCCGAGGTGCAGGACTTTTGGCACACCATGCTGCCCCTGTTTGAGGAACCCCTGCACTACGCCGGGGCCTTCTTTGCCGATATTCGCCGCCCAGCCTTTACCCTGCTGTGGATTTTTGCGGGGGTGGTCTTGCTCAAGTTTGGCGGGGCCGTTGTGACGGCGGTGGACAGTACCCCGATCTTTGGCACCCTGATGGAGCTGGTGGGGCTGTGGTTTGTGTTTAACTTTGTGCGCAAGAATCTGCTGACCGGGGGCGATCGCGATCGCCTCGCCCAGACCTACCAACAGTGGCGGCGCAGCATCTTTGGCCCCGATACAGCCACCCCGCGATCGCCTGCTCAACTGCGCCCAGTATCTTCGCCCACCGTCGCGACGAGTTCTAGGAGCGCCGCCGAAGAGTCTGCCGTTACACCGCAAAAGTTGTTTACTGGTGTAACGGGCACCGTGCAGGTACTGATTCCCCTCACTGGCGTGGTGGATGTCGAAGCCCTCAAGGCCAAGGTAGAAAAAGACCTGGCCAAGGTAGAGGCCGAAATTAAGTCGCTCTCAGGGCGGCTGAGCAACGCTGGCTTTGTGGATAAAGCCCCCGCCGATGTCGTGCAGGGAGCCCGCAATTCCCTAGCCGAGGCCCAGGCCCAGGCGACCATTCTCAAGGCGCGGCTAGCAATGCTGTAGGGAATTTGAATGATCAAATTGGCCAACCTGCCAACGGGAACGGCGAGTCCGATAGGTTTCGCCGAACTCAGTCTCAGGTTTCGACGGGTTTGATCGAGCAAATCTGAAGAATCTCAACTACGGTATACAGCATTCAATTGAACTGGGCTCGATGATCGATGCGTACACAGGATAGGTCTATTGCCCAAGTTAAAACCGGCTCAGAAGCGCGAGCCTTTCTCGCTCTGGCGGTACCCCTGGCTGGGGCTCAGGTGGCCCAGGCTGCCGTTGGCTTTGTCGATACGCTGATGATGGGGCGGCTAGGGGCTAACACTCTGGCGGCGGGCGGGCTGGCCGCGATCAGCTTTCAGCTACTGCTGGCGGTAATTGGCGGGTTCGTGATGACCGTGGGGCCGCTGGTGGCCCAGGCCTTTGGGGCCGGGCAAAAAGACCAGGTTGAGGCGATCGCCCGCCAGGGGTTTTGGCTTTCCCTAGGGCTGAGTCTGCCAATGATGGCGGTGCTCAGTCAGCTCGACCGGGTGCTGCTGGGGCTGGGGCAACCCGAGGCGATCGCCACCCTTACTGCCCCCTACTTTCAGTGGATTTTGTGGGGCGCGTTTCCGGCCCTGGCCTTTGCCATGCTGCGAGGCTACGCGTCGGCCCTGGCCGAGGCCCAGGTGGTGATTGTGATTGTGCTGGTGGGTACAGCCTTTAACATTGCCGGTAACTACGCCCTGGGGTTTGGCAAATGGGGCTTCCCGGCCCTGGGGCTGGGGGGGCTGGGGCTGGCCAGCGGGCTGAGCTACTGGCTGATGTTCGGCCTGTTTTTGCTCTACACCCTCAATCACCCCAATTTGAAGCCGTACCGCTTTTGGCGAGGATGGCACCGGGTGCAGCCTCGGTTAGTGGGTCGGCTGATGGGTATGGGGGGGGAGATCGCGGTCACCATCGCCCTGGAGTTTAGCCTGTTTGCTGTGGTTACATTTTTGATGGGGATACTTGGCCCTGAGGTGCTGGCCGCCCACCAGACGGTATATCAAACGATTTACCTAATTTTTATGGTGCCCTTAGGCATGTCCTACGCGGCGACGGCGCGGGTGGGCCAGGCATTGGGACAGCAGGATATGCGCGCCGCGCGGCGGGCGGGGTATGTGGCGATGGCGATCGCCGCCGCCTTTATGCTGCTGGCCACCCTGGGGCTGCTGCTGTTTTGCCAGTCCATCATTGGCCTGTATCTAGACCTGCGCGACCCGGTCAATGCCCCGGTGGTCGCCCTGGCCCTGCCGATGATCGTGGTCGCCGCCCTGGCTCAGGTCACCGATGGCGTGCAGCGGGTGGCCTCGGGGGCGCTCTACGGACTGCAAGATACCCGCATGCCCATGGTGCTCAGCGGGGTGGCCTTCTGG
>QBLT01000269.1 GCA_003249105.1 Leptolyngbya sp.
CCCCTCATCCAGGCTGTATTTCTACCTATGGCAGCATGAGTTTTCGATCTACTGAGGCTCCATAGGTCAGCTCATACCGACCACCTGAGTCATTGTCAAAGGCTAGATAGTCGGCAAATGTGGTGAGTCTGGGCTTAGCTTAGGTCATTGGATTGATCACATCTCACATCAATGACTTAACTCTGGTGGGCAGTGCCCACCCTACAGCTACCTGACCTATCTCGCTGGCTGAGCAGAGTCGAAGCCAGCGAGATAAAGGCGCTACTCCCACTCGATGGTGCCAGGCGGCTTGGAGGTGATGTCGTAGACGACCCGGTTCACCCCTTCCACCTCGTTGACAATGCGGTTGGAGATTGTTTCCAGCAGGTCGTAGGGCACCCGCGACCAGTCGGCGGTCATGCCGTCTTCGCTACTGACTAGGCGCAGCACAATCGGGTAAGCGTAGGTGCGCTGATCGCCCATGACGCCTACGCTGCGCACCGGCAGCAGCACCGCAAAGGCCTGCCAAAAGTCGTGGTACATGCCCTGCTTGGCAATCTCATCGCGCACCACGAAGTCGGCGTTGCGGAGAATCTCCAGCCGCTCTTTGGTGATTTCGCCAATGATGCGAATCGCCAGGCCGGGGCCGGGGAAGGGCTGACGGCGCACGATCTCCTCGGGCAGACCGATGGAGCGACCCACCTTACGCACTTCATCTTTGAACAGCTTGCGCAGGGGTTCTACCAGCTTGAATTGCAGATCTTTAGGCAGGCCGCCGACGTTGTGGTGGCTCTTGATCTTCACCGCCACCCGCTCCCCAGTTTTGGGGTCTACATTGGTGTCGGCAGACTCGATCACGTCGGGGTATAGGGTGCCCTGGGCTAGGTAGTCGAAGGGGCCGAGGCGTTTCGACTCTTCTTCAAATACGCGAATGAACTCATGGCCGATGCGCTTGCGCTTGACCTCAGGGTCGGTGACGCCTTCAACTTGGGCCAGGAAGCGATCGCGCGCTTTAACGTGAATCACCGGAATATGAAACTGCTCGGCAAACAGCTTCACCAGGCGCTCGGGCTCATCTTTGCGCATAAAGCCCTGATCGATAAACATGCAGGTGAGCTGGTCGCCGATCGCCTGGTGCAGCAAAAAGGCCAGGGTAGACGAATCTACCCCACCCGAGAGGGCCAGCAGCACCCGCTTGTCGCCCACCCGCGCCCGCACTTCGCGAATGGCGTCTTCCACAAAGGCTTCGGTGGTCCAGGTGGGCTGGCACTCGCAGATGTGGTAGACAAAGTTGCGAATTAGGGCGATGCCGCCTTTGGAGTGCACCACCTCGGGGTGAAACTGCACCCCGTAGAGTTTGCGGGCATGGTCGGCGACGGCGGCGCAGGGGGTGTTGTCGGTGTGGGCCAGCACCTCAAAGCCGTCGGGCAGGCGGGTGACTGAGTCGCCGTGGCTCATCCACATGGTGGTGGCCTCTTCGACGTTGGTGAGTAGGTCGGTGGGGTCGTCAATGAAGATATCGGCCTTGCCGTACTCGCCCCGCTCGGCCCGGTCTACCTGGCCGCCGAGCTGCTGCACCATCAGCTGCATGCCATAGCACACGCCCAACACTGGAATGCCCAGTTCCCAGATCGCCGGGTCGCAGTGGGGCGCACCGTTGTCGTATACCGAGCTAGGCCCGCCGGAGAGAATGATGCCCTTGGGGTTGAGCTGTTTAAGCTGCTCAGCGGTGGTGCGATAGGAGAGCACCTCCGAGTACACCTCGGTTTCGCGAATGCGGCGAGCAATCAGCTCAGAGTATTGGGATCCAAAGTCGAGAATCACCAGCATTTGGCGATTGAGGTCTGGGAGCGAAGCTTCCCCGAGGTTGGCAGTGGGTTCGGTTTGAAGAGTCACGATGGGTTAATCCTGCAGGTGATAGTGGACTCGGGTGCGGTGCGATCGAGGATGGAGGCGCTCTATCGGGCTAAAAAATGAGGGTATCTAAGGATGCCATAGGATACGCATTCTAAAAATGCTGGAAGAACGGGTTACCAAGCCAAGGCTGGCTTGGCTCTTAGACAACTAAAGCGGACAGTTCTGGATTCTTTTTAGGCAAAGAACGGTTAGAAATGGCAGCTGTGCCTAGCCCTAGCACAGCAGGAGGATTAGACAAATACAAAGCTGCTATGGGAGTTTTGTAAAAAAATATATTCCTTCTAGTCTACCAAAACTTGATTGAAGAGAGTCTGACCGCGATCGCTTCTGGCTATGATCTGCCGCTGGCGGTCAAACACCATCGACCCCACCGTCAACGAGCTGCCCGTGTGGGCATGGACGTAGGCGGCAGCCCGCTCGTCAATGCGCTCCACAATGTATTTGTATACCTGTCCTGCGATCGCTTCATCAAACTCCCGCAAAATCCCCAGCCCGGCCTCTACCGTTTCAGCCAGAAACACCTTTTGAATCACGGGCAGCGGCACATCCTTCGCAGCGCAGCAGGCGGCGAGAATCTCCTGGCGACCATCGGCGACGTGGTGGTGGGTGTGAAAGATGCCCCCGGCTAGCTTGATCAGCTTGCCGTGGTACCCCAGCAGCAGCACTCCGGCTACCCCGAGTTGGCCCGCTTCCACTAGCATTGGCCCCAGCCAGTTGGCGGTTTTGACCCGGCAGTCGGGGTTGATCCCCAATTTCACCGCCAGATCTAGCCCGTTTTCGCCCAGGCAAAAGACCAGGCGAGAGTGCTGAGTGGCCTTGCCCCGCAGGATTTCCCTCGACTGATCGAGTTGGCCGGGGGCACTGAGGGGTTCAGAGATACCGGCAGTGCCCAGCAGCGACAGTCCCTCAACCACACCGAAAGCAGCGTTGGAGGTGCGCTCGGCCAGGGCGCGGCCCTCGGGCAAAATAATCGTGACGCGCAGGGTTTTTCCGGGTGGAATTAGCGGAGTCAGGTTGTGGGTGATTAACGCCTTGGCGTAGCGATAGATGGCTGGCGCTCCGTTTTGCTCAAGCTGCTTGCCGATGCCCTCGCCCCCCTCTAGCTGGATGGGCTCAGTTTGAGCGTCATTCCCCCAAGCCACCACTGACCAGAGCGGGGTATAGCGGGTGAGATCTAAATTGTTGCCGGGATCGCTGTGGGTGATGGCCAGCACCGAGCCATCGGGTAAGGGGGCCAGCTGAGCAATGGGGATGTCGGCGGGCTGGGGTGGATTGAGCAGATCGAGGGTGATGAGCTGGGGGCGATCGCCTGCATCGAGCAAATGCCGCAGGGCCGCGATCGCCCCAGCGCAGGCAAACACCGGCAGTGTATAGCCAGATCGGGGGGAGGAGGTGGCAGAATTCATGGCGCACCGTCGGCAGTCGAGTTGGGCCAGAGGGGTAGGGCTTGAACTTGCTCTAGGGTGAGGTCGAGGTAGGTAGTGCCTTGGGTAGCGCTGCCCGCCACGGGGTCTTGGCCAAAGTAGCCGCGATCGCCGTCGTGGGCATGGGGGCCGCTGGCGATCGCCTCATACTTACCCGCCCGCAGCGCCCGGTTGTAGGGCGATCCCACAGTCCAGCCCCAGCGGGAGGGAAACAGAATCAGCCCCAGGTTATCAATGCGATCGCCCTGGCCGTGGAAGTGATAGACCTGCTCAACCGCGTCAAAGCCCTCCTCCCCATCAAAGACACCGCCGAAGGAGAGCACCGTGATCTCAACCGGCAGCCACTGTTTGAGGTAGGGGGCCGCCCCCAGGGCCACCTGGGTGCCGCCGCTAGTGCCCGCCAGCACCAGTTGAATCGGTGGATCGGCCTCCAGAGAAATGGCCTCTGTTGCGGCCATGCGTTCTAGAATGGTGGCCGCTGCTCCCCGGTTGTAGGCCTGCCCATAGCGACTGTCGGCAGAGAGGGCCAGCCGCCACAGGTTGCGAATTTTAAGCACCAGGCGCAGCGGATCGTCTTCGTGGCCAAAGCGATCGCTGAGTCGCCACAGCCAGCGAAAGAAGGGCTGACCGCCGACATTGTCGCTCACCGCTGAGTAGGGAAACACCCCCCGCACCACAGCGCAGTCGGGCACCGCTGCCGCCATCTGGTTCAAAAAGGCGTCTTCCCCTGGGTCGAGGTCAACGTCGGCAACATTGCCCACCCCCGCCAAAAAAACTAGGTAGCACTGGGTTCCCGCTTCCGTCGTGGTGGCCCCGGCCGGCAGGTTGGGGCGCTGATTGGTCAGGTCGTTGCCATTCCGCAGCCACCACGACAGGGTACTGATCGGCGAGATCGTACCCCAGGCCAAAAAGAATATTCCCAGGGCGGTCAACAGCTTGCTAGTGTCGCCCAGTGATCGCGCGATTAGAGTTTGCAGCAGAGATTTCATTGGCAGCGGCCCCAGGGGTAGACTGGGCCAGGCGATAACGGACAGATTCCATGGGTCAGCGGCATTCAATCAGGGGGCTAAGGCGGGTGCTAGCCGATGCCCTAACGCTCAACCAAGATTTTTATGAGCACAGCTACCGCTACCCCAAAGCGGCCCGGTCTGCCCGAGGCATTGTTGGACTCGCGGCTCTCTCCCATGGGTTAGGCAGCGGGCTCATTTTACTGCTTTATCGACCTTTCCTGCCGCAGCTAGTAGTGGGGGTGCTGATCAACGCCCTAGCTGTGCTGGCTGGGTACTACCTTTGGACCTACGCCCTCTGGAAGCTCAACACCCTACTAGCGCCATCGACGCCCCCCTACCGGGAATTGCTGATCCCGGTAGGGTTTGCCTATACCCCGCAGATACTCAACCTACTAACGGTGATCCCGCTGCTGGGGAGGCCCATCACTCTGGCCCTGGCGGGGTGGACGCTGCTGGGGGCGATCGCCGCCGTTCGCGCCGGGCTCAACACTGGCCTGGTCAAAGCGGCCCTGCTGGCCGGGGTGGGCTTTACCCTGGTGCAGGTGGGCATTGGCTTGGTGCAGGCAGGCGTGCAGGACTGGGTTGCCCCTAGCCTTCTCCAGTGATCGACAGCGCATCGACCCAAATGCGCGGGCACAGACCGCCGGGGGTGACTTCGACCTCGGGCTCCACGTGGACAATGGCCTTCAGCAAGTCGCAAAAGTCGCCCGCCACCGTGGCCGACTCAATGCTGACGCGATCGCCTTTGTTCACTAACCAGCCGTCAAAGGGCAGCGAGAATGACCCCTGGAGCGCATTCACCCCGGCGTGGAGCGCCTGCACGTCATCGATAAAGATCACGTTCTCGGCATTCTCCAAACTGAATTCAGTCGAGGTCTCCGCCCCGGGCAGCACCTGGTAATAGCTGGGGCTAACGGATACCTTCGCCCCAATGCTGGCGTGGCCCGTGGGGCTAGCCCCCATGCGCTTGGCCGTGCCCGCGCTGTGCAGAAACTGGGTCAGCACGCCCTTTTCAATGATCGGCACTCGGCGAGTGGGGGTGCCCTCACCGTCAAAGGTTTCGGCGCTGACATTCTCGGGGTGCAGCGCATCGTCATACACCGACAGCAGCGGCGACGCCACCACGGTACCGAGGGAATCCACTGTGGATAGACTGCGGTTATCCAGCACGCTCTGGGCGTTATACATATTCGAGAATGCTCCCAGCAGGCTCAAAAACGCCTCCCCAGAGAACACCACCCGGTACTTGCCCGAGGCCACCTTGTCGTAGTCGAGGTGGCTGATGGTTTTTTCCGTAGCTTCCTTCAGACAGCCTTCAATATCTAGCAGGGGCAGGCCCCGATTCACCCGCATGGCCCCGGCAGAGCGAGGTTTGCGCCCCTCCTGCTCGGTTTTGCTGTAGAGATACAGCGAGGCGTAGGAGCGCGCCTCCTGGCGCAAAGCCCCGGCGCTGTTGAGGTAGAAGCGATCGATCGCCCGCTGGGCTAAACCGTTGTAGGGTACGCTGGCGATCGCCGGATGGGCCGCCAACAGCTGCTTCTCTACATCTACCAGCGTGCTAATTAAATCCCCCACCGGCGCAGGCGGCACCGTTTCCACCTGCACGTCGGCAGTAGGGGCCACAGCTTCAGGGCTAAAGTCGGGAATGTGGTCATCGACCCCAAAGGCGCTGGCCTCCTGGGCGGTTTGCAGCGCCAAATCCATGCCCAGCGGGTCAACGTCACTGGTGGAGGTCACCCCCACCTTGCCGTCCGGGTTCCACACCCGCACAATCACGCTGGAACGGTTCGAAGCCTTGACCTGCTTGGGATCGCCCTTGTCGACCTGAACGCTGGTTTCGTCTACGGAAGACCCGTACACGTCGTATTTAACGATGCCGAGTTTTTTGGCGCTAGATTCCGCGTAGGCGGCGATGTCTTGAATGGTGGGCATAGGGGG
>QBLT01000026.1 GCA_003249105.1 Leptolyngbya sp.
TTGGGGTAATTGCACTACAGCTATTTTACCTATCATCGCTTACCAGACCAGTGCCGCGATAACTTTCGCCGCTGCCTTGCTAGCCTGAGCCAATCTAGCCGCCAGCCCGACGAGGTGATTGTGGTGGCCGACGGCGACACCGACGGCTCGTGGGAGATGGCCAAGGAGTTTGGAGCCAAGATCTTTCGCTATGACTCGGCAGGTGGGCCAGCCCGCGCCCGCAACCGAGGAGCGTCCATGGCCCAGGGAGACATTCTGTTCTTTATCGATGCCGATGTCACCGTCGATCAAAACACCATTCTCAGTGTCGAAACGGCCTTTCAAAAAGATGTCAATCTGGCGGCACTGATTGGCTCCTACGACGACCAACCGGGGGCCGCCAACTTTTTATCGCAGTACAAAAACCTGTTTCACCACTACACCCACCAGGTGTCATCCGAAAAAGCTTCGACCTTTTGGGGAGCTTGCGGAGCCATTCGCGCCGAGGCGTTTCATGCCGTGGGCGGGTTTGACGAACGCTACCTCAAACCCTGTGTCGAAGACATTGAGCTGGGCTACCGGCTACGGCGAGCGGGCTACACCATTCGTCTGTGCAAACACATTCAGGTCAAGCACCTGAAATGCTGGGAGCCGGTTTCGCTGCTGCGGGCCGAGATTTTTTATCGAGCCCTGCCCTGGGCAGAGCTAATTCTTAGCCAGGGGCAGTCGATGAATGACCTCAACCTCGATCGCACCAACCGCCTCAGCGTGGTACTCGCCTTTACGGCCCTGGGCTGTCTGCTGGGAGGGGTGGTTGAGCCCTTTTTGTGGATTGTTGCCGTTGCCATCATGGTTGGGCTGCTGGTTATCAACCAGCGGGTTTATCGCTTCTTTTGGTACAAGCGCGGGCCGCTGTTTGCCCTGCGGGTGATTCCCTGGCACTGGCTTTATTTTCTCTACGGCGGTGCCGCCTTTGCCTACGGTTTCGTAACTTACCGATTTCGGCAGTTTTCTACCCTCGCCGACTAGTTAGCAATCTTGCCAATTTTGTTTAGTGCAAGCCCCCAACCTTGGCCGGGGGCCTGCTGCTTTGAGCAAGTGCGATCGCGCCGCACCCTCAGGTTGTTTAGAGTCAAGCCGCTGGGGTTTGCTGGAGTTGTTAACCTAACGCCCTCTTGCGGTCTCAGATTCTGGGCACGCTGTGTTGAGGCTGCTATTTGTGTCTGTGGCTCACAGCGGGCTTTTTGGGGGAGCGCCAAAAGTATCCCCCGGCTCGGTGCCTGCTACCCCCTTAACTGAGCTGTCTTGGTCCGACTGCACCACTAGCCCGCTGATCTGGTGGTTTTCGTGAAACTGCAATCCTTTAGCCATGCTCAGCAAAAAGTCTTCTTTTTGTGCGCGATCACCGCTCTGTATGTGGCGATCGCGGCCTGGCTCGACTTTCTCCAGGGCCCCGCCTGGTGGGATGAAGCCGCCTTTTGGAAGTCGAGCCTCACCTTTAGCGACAGCCTGCTGCCGTCGCTCGCTGACCTGCGGGAGTACTACAGCCTCAACACGCCGCTGCCATTTATGGTGTTTGGGTTTTTAGAATACCTGTTTGGCCAGGGCATGGTGGCGGGCCGACTGCTGAATTTAGTGCTGTCCTTGGGGATTGTGGCCACCATTGGCTGGCCCAGCAAAGACAAGGGGGGACGGGCGCTGCTGTGCCTGCTGGGGCTGTTTCTGTGCCCCTACTTTCTCTTTCTCAGTGGTCGGCTCTACACCGAGATGATCGCCTGTACCTGGGTGCTGCTGGGGTTTGTTGCCTACGTTCGCGATCGCCACTGGGTGAGCTGTCTGGCCTTTGTGCTGGCGATCGCCTCGCGGCAGTACATGCTGGCCTTTCCGGCGGCGATCGCCACCTACGAGTTTCTGGCGATCGCCCGCCAGTACGGGCAGGGGCAGCCCGTGAGCCCCGCTCAGCACCAGCGCTGGCTAGCCCCCGCGATCGCCAGCCTGTCGTTTTTGGGCTGGGTGGCCCTGTTTGGCGGGCTGGCCCCCGCCGATGCGATCGCCGATAAATCGCCCGAGGTGCAAAAGAGCACCCTGGCGCTCACCCCCGGCGGGGCGATCAACTTTCTGGCCTTTGTTGGGGCCTACATTGTGATTCCAGAATTTTTGCTGTTTCGCCCCGCCGCCCCCCTGCAAGCCCTGCGCAACAACTGGCAGAAATGGCTGCTGATTGCGGCGGGCCTGCTGGGAGTCTGTCTGGTGTTTCCGCCCCTCGATACCCCCTACGGCAACATGGGCAAGGTGGCCGACCTGCTGCCGTTTTACGGGTTGGTGATGGCGATGTACTACGGCCTGGCCCTGCTCACCTGCCTGCGCTTTGCCAAGCCAGATCTGCTGTTCTGGATCCTGGCCTTCAATACCTTGATCATGATGAAAGCCATCCCCTGGGATCGCTACGTGCTGCCTCTGGCGGTGGCCTTCTGGTACCTCAAGTCCATTCGCTATCCCGGCACCGATACCCGTCCCTACAAGATATCGGGTTCCAAGCTTCAGCCCGTCCTGCCCCATGCGGGCAAACCCTAGAAGAGCGATAGCGGCAGCAAGCCCTAAAGCAATTTTTTAGCGCACTATGTAGTGCGAGATGTGGGGCGCGATCGCCCTCTCGGCACCAATTCCTAAATCTCGCTGTCGCTATCCGCCGTCGCTTGGCCTGGCAACAAAACAAATCCCCAGGAAGGTCGCCAACGTTCCTGGGGATTCAAAAGCTAGCTCAAGTCAAGCTAGAGAACACCCAGATTGGCCAGGCCCAAAATTACCCCAGTGCCAATCAGGTGGCCAAAGCTGGTGGTAGCCAGCACAGCGGGTAGGCCAAAGTTCCCAAAGAGGGAGGGCGAGGGCATTGCTGGCGGTGCACTCGGGTACTTAATGGTGAACTTGCCGATGGCAATAGCCAAAATGTTGCAGAGAATCATCACGACGGCCACTTTAGGGCTCCATTCGAGCGTATTCGGAACCGCAGCTAAAATCGGTAGAAATGCCAATGTACCAGCCTCCATAAATGCAGTGGAACGGCAAATCAATTGCCTAGGCCCACTTTTTCATGGAGCCAGGAAATTCTGTCGGCAGCTGTTGCAAGACTTTACAATTTATAGGCCAGATGCTCCCGGCGGAGCAAGGGGAATTGCAGGGGTTAGATGCCAGCGATCGCGGTTCTAACTCCTGAATTCTCGGGCGATTTGATGCCCAGCAGGGCTGCCCCTGGACCTTATTTAGCCGACTGCCAATTTGCGAGGAAACGAAATATGGAACGAGGACTGCTGTGGCTGCCCCTGCTGGGGGTGTTTATCGGCCTGGCCTGGGCGGGCTGGCACGAATTTCAAAAGGTGCAGGCCTACGAAGCCTGGGCCACCGGGTTCGATCGCAGCAAGTACGACATTCGCTCGATGCTGGGGCAGCGGGGCGACGACCTCACCTGGGGCCGCCCCACGCGCCAGGGGCCGATCGATCTCACCACCCTATCGCTTCAGCAGGTGACCGCTCTTCAGCTCGAAGTCAACGGGGAACCCGTGCCCGCCGACCAGACCAGTCCCACGGGCAAATCGGTGGAGCTGGCCCTGGCCACCGCCAGCGGCGAAACCTACCGCATTCCGTTTACCGACGGCGATCTAGCCCGCCGCTGGGAAAAAGCGTTGCATCAATCTCTCCAGGCGCTAAAATCGGCATCAGCTTAACGGCAGCTCAGCATTGGCGGGGATTTTAACCCTTTCTCACCCCTGGGTTGTCTTTTGCGGTAGATCCGATCGCCGGGCTCCATAGCCCCTCAACCCCGATGCCATGACCCGTGTTTCTTCCCTGTCTCGCGATGAACTCAAGACCCGGCGAAAAAGCCTCCGGCGGCGGCGGCGCGTTTCGATTAGCCAGGCACTCTGGCGATTTTGGGCGCTCTCTGGGCTAACTGCCGCCATCTTTTGGGGAGCCACCCGCCCGGTGTGGCTCATCCACAGCCCCAGCCAAATTAACGTGACCGGCAACGAACTGCTCAGCGACGAAATGGTGCAGAGCCTGGTGCCGCTGACCTATCCCCAGCCCCTGATGAAGGTGGAGCCAGAGGTGCTGGCCCAGCAGCTGCGCGATCGCGCCCCTATTACCGGCGCTGAGGTCACCCGGCAGCTCCTGCCGCCGCGCCTCAACGTCAAGGTGCAGGAGCGGGTGCCCGTAGCGGTGGTGCTGCCCGTAGGCAAGGCCGACAGTGGCGACACGCAATATCTTCAAGCCGGGTTTCTCGACGCCCATGGAGCCTGGATACCCCTGGCCAGCTTTGGCCTAGGCAGCGCTTCACCGCAGTTGCCCCCCCTGCAACTGCGCGGCATTCAGCCCCACTACCAGCGCTACTGGCCCCAGATCTACGAAACCATCGTAGGTAGCCCAGTGGCCATTACCGAGATCGACTGGCACGATCCCAACAACTTAGTGCTCGAGACCGCCCTGGGCACGGTCTATCTCGGCCCCTACAGTCCAGAATTAGAGCAGCAGCTAGCCACCCTCGACAAAATGCGCAACCTGCCCAATCAGCTAGCCGCATCTGAGGTGGCCCGCATTGATCTCAGCAATCCCGACGCGCCCTCGATCGCCGTGGTCAACACCGCCGACCCGACAGCGAACCCGGCAACGGTAGATCCCAACGCAAACCCATAGATGACTCAAGTCCCATTCCTGTCCTAGGGGTGCTTCTGAATTTTGAGTAGAAGTTTATATATAAGGAATATAAGGAGCATGCTATTGATGCGAAGAAGCCCATTTTTCCTAGTTAAATGGTTAAATCAAGTAGTTTAAGACTTGCCAAGGCAGTTTGGTTTTTTCCAGTGAAGTACTCTATAGTTGTCTAGCATCAGCCGGGGTTTAGGTTTTTAGGGCTTAGGTGTTATCTTCGGTTATCTAGTACGGGTAATTATTATATTGTCTACGGCTTCCTAACTCTATGACCCCCGACGTCCCCCACGGCAATGGTGCTGGCCACAGCGACGCTGACTACGAGGCTTACTCGTCTCATCAGACTGAGGCTTTGACCTCCGACCTGATTCCGGTAGCCGATGCTGTGACCGCCTTCGCTGGCCCGTCTAACCCGTTTAGCCACGGCGAGCTTAACTCCAGTCAACCCCACAATGCCAGAGCTATGCCCGGAGAAACGTACACCCACAACACGGCTTTGCCCAGCAGCGTCGCCCGCATAAAGGTCATTGGGGTCGGCGGCGGCGGCTGTAATGCCGTCAACCGCATGATTAGTAGCGGCCTGTCGGGGATTGAGTTCTGGTCTATCAATACCGATGCCCAGGCCCTTGACAACACCACCCAGACGAACAGCCTGCACATTGGTCAAAAGCTGACCCGTGGGCTCGGTGCTGGGGGCAACCCCGCCATTGGCCAAAAGGCCGCCGAAGAATCGCGCGAAGAAATTGCTGCGGCCTTAGAAGAATCTGACCTGGTGTTTATTACCGCCGGCATGGGTGGTGGCACAGGCACGGGCGCAGCTCCCATCGTGGCTGAGGTGGCTAAGGAAGCCGGAGCGCTGACCGTGGGCGTAGTGACTCGCCCCTTCACCTTTGAGGGACGCCGCCGCATGAATCAGGCCGATGAGGGCATTGCTGCTCTCCAGGGCCGAGTCGATACCCTGATCATCATTCCCAACGACAAGCTGCTGTCGGTAATCTCTGAGCAGACTCCGGTGCAGGAGGCCTTTCGCACTGCCGACGATATCCTGCGCCAGGGGGTGCAGGGCATTTCTGACATTATTACGATCCCCGGTCTCGTCAACGTTGACTTTGCCGATGTGCGAGCCATCATGGCCGACGCGGGCACGGCCCTGATGGGCATCGGCATGGGCTCGGGCAAGTCTCGGGCGCGGGAAGCTGCGATCGCCGCCATTTCCTCCCCCCTACTCGAATCCTCCATTGACGGTGCATCTGGAGCGGTGTTCAACATCACCGGCGGGTCAGATCTCACCCTCCACGAAGTCAACGCCGCCGCCGAGATTATCTACGAAGGGGTCGATCCCAACGCCAACATCATCTTTGGCGCGGTGATCGACGAGCGCATGCAGGGCGAAGTATGCATCACGGTGATCGCCACCGGCTTTAACACCCGCGCTGGGGCTCAGCCAGAGCTGGAAGTCGCCCGCGTTACCCCCTTTAAGCGCACCCTGGCGACGCCCCCTATCACCCCTCCCGCCAGCGGTGGCGGCCTCGGGGCTGGGCTGGATATTCCTGAGTTTTTGCAGCGGCGGCGGCCTAACGGCAACCGTTAGTTATGACGATGACGCCCCCCTGGCCTGCGGCCCTGACCATCGCTGGTTCTGACAGCGGCGGCGGGGCTGGCATTCAGGCTGACCTGCGCACCTTTGCCTTTCACCTGGTTCACGGCACCTGTGCCCTGACCTGTGTGACCGCCCAGAATACCCTGGGCGTCACTCGGGTTGATGCATTGCCGCCGGAAGCGGTGACCGCTCAGCTCGAAGCGGTCACCAGCGATATTGCCGTGCAGGGGATCAAAACCGGCATGCTGCTCAACCAGGGCATTATTCAGGCAGTGGCGGAGTCGCTGGGGTCGTTGCCCAATGCAGCTCCGATAGTTGTGGATCCGGTGATGGTGTCGCGCACCGGGGCACAGCTGATTGATGACGATGCGATCGCCACCCTGATCCGCCACCTGATTCCCCAGGCCCGCATTCTCACCCCCAACCGCTACGAGGCGCAGCTGCTGAGCGGCCTAGCTATCGCTACCCTGGCCGATATGGAAGCAGCGGCCCGCAAGATTCACCAGCTTGGCCCCCAGGCTGTCTTGGTGAAAGGCGGTGGCATGATGGACACTCTACGCAGTACCGATGTCTGGTTTGACGGGCGCGAGGTGGTGGTGCTAGAGGCCGAGGTTGTAGAAACAAGGCACACCCACGGCACTGGCTGCACGCTATCGGCGGCGATCGCCGCCAACTTAGCCTTGGGCAAAGACCCGCTGACCGCCGTCAAAGCCGCCAAAGACTATGTTACCAACGCCCTCAAGCACGCCCTGGCGATCGGCCAGGGTCAAGGCCCCGTCGGTCACTTCTTTCCGCTTTTAGACAAATAGGCGGGGTTTTACCTAATCAAACCCCGCCTATTTATTGATCCTTCGTTTGCGGCCAAACCGATTCCCAGTCGGGGCACTGGCGTTCTTCTTCTGGGCCAAAGGGGTGCATGGCGCACACCAGCGTATTGCCGCCGTAGGTTTGGCCGCAGAAATTGCGACAGCCCACACAGGCCGGGTAGTTTTGCAGCAGCGGCTCTACGGTACTGTTGAAGGGGCCTGAGACCTCTTCAAACCACTGATCCATGCTCGACAGCCCCGTCACCAGCGGCCCTAAAATTTCGTTGAGCTCATCGGCCACGTAGTTGATTTCAGCATTGAGCGTGACTCGAAACGGCTCAACCGCATGGTTGATCTCAACAACAATGCGATCGATTTCGGGATCAATAGCCTCCTGCACCTGCTCAGCCCACTGATCCGTGGTCTGCAGCAGGGTATCGGAAGCGTTGGCGATCTGTTCGACCAACTCATCCAGCCAGCGCTCGGTGTCCTCAGAGATTTGCTGAGTTAAGTCCTGCACGGCATTGCCAAAGGCATCAAACAATTGTTTAGACCAGTCATCCATAGGGCTAGGTGCTCGACTTTTGCTTCAGGGTTTCTAGTTCTTGGCGCAGGGCCACCACCTGCTCGCGCAGGGCTGCGGTTTGGGCCTCGGTGGGGTTTGCGATCGGGGCGTCGTCATCCAAAATTTCGATGGGTCGGGGCTGCGGCAGGTTGTCAGGGGCAGGAGTCGCTGCATCCTGGGCGCGGTTGACCATCTCGTTGACCAGGCGCTGGGCTTCCTCAGCCGTGATCTCACCCCGCGCCACTAGTTCGTTGACAATGCCCTGGGTCTGCTCGCGCAAATCCTTAAGGGTGTCGCCCGCTTTCTCACCCGCGTAGGAGGCGACCCCAACCCCCAGGTAAAACGCCTTTTTCACCAAATCTCCAAAACCGGCCATGGTTAGCAGTCTCCCCATTGCTCTGTGTACCCTGCCAGCTTAGAAAAGATGCTGGCCCGCTGACTAGGGGCAATGGCACGCCGTCTCAGGCGGAAAACCCCATCCCCTAGCCCCAGGCTAAGCAAAACCAGCAAAATTGAGGATAGTCAGAAATCTTACGTTACTCTAGCGGCTTAAACGGTGTAGCGAAAGTCCATTTCAGCGCCAAACTAAAAGACCCGGA
This sequence comes from Leptolyngbya sp., assembly GCA_003249105.1. Classification (GTDB taxonomy): domain Bacteria; phylum Cyanobacteriota; class Cyanobacteriia; order Phormidesmidales; family Phormidesmidaceae; genus Nodosilinea. The sequence continues at coordinate 8,251 of QBLT01000026.1, forward strand.
GTCCACGCCTGTCACAAGCATCCCGTAATGCTGCTACCTTCCGGTCCTGACATGATTTGGGCGTTGCGACCGCATGGGTCCGAGTCAATTTCATTATAACACTTGCCTTCATGACCAACCAACGACTCCAGCAACAAATCGCCTTCGTTGTCGAAATCGATCAGCTCAAGCAGGTTCTGCGCCAAACCCAGCTTATGGATGCCTCCCGCCGCGAAAACAGCGCTGAGCATTCCTGGCACCTGGCGATGATGGCCCTGGTGCTGGCAGAATACGCCCCCACCGAGGTAGATCTCCAGCGGGCGATTCACCAGGTGCTCATTCACGACCTGGTGGAAATCGACGCGGGCGATACCTTCTGCTACGACGCGGCGGGGCATGACGACAAGGGCGATCGCGAGCAGCGAGCCGCCGATCGCATCTTTGGCCTGCTGCCAGGGGCGATCGCCCAAGACCTCCGCCAGCTGTGGGACGAGTTTGAAGCCCAGGCTACCCCCACCGCCCGCTTCGCCGCCGCCCTCGATCGCATTCAACCCCTGCTGCACAACTGGCAAACCGGCGGCGGCACCTGGAAGCAGCACGGCATCAGCCGATTCCAGGTGATGCAGCGCATGGCCCCAGTGGAGGAGGGAGCCCCAGCACTATGGCCCTTTGTGCTGGAGGTAATTGAAGAGTCTGTAGCTAAAGGGTATTTGACGGCATAAAAGATTCTAGGGGTTTAGGTCAGGCTACACCGCGACCAAGACCGGCTCATAAAACAGTGTCATCAGCTTATCGACGGGCACTGTTTCCATGGCGTAGGTTTGACCCCCGTTATCAGAAAAATCAATTAGATAGGCTGCACCGTCAAATTCCATAAGGACAGTGCCCACTTGACCGCGACGCAGCAAGATAGGCGCTTCGGTCTCTGGATGAGTAGCAGGGAGATCTTCCGTCAGCGCGACGACGTCATACTCATGGATAGTCATCTTGAACCTCCTGCAATCTAACGGGGTAGGCATTGGTCAGTCGAGGAAAGTCTTCCCCGTGGCGGATAATCCAACAGGCTAAAACCCAGGCTTTGCCTGCGTCAGTCTGCATTAAGAAGCGGATATTGTAATGATAGCCATACTGATCTTGACTCCTGATCAAAGCGTCTCTGTGGAGAGCGGCGGCTAGCAGGGCCGCTTCGAGCACATCTTTATTTTCTAACGTGATTCCTAAACGAGCGCGAAACAGAGCTGCTTTATCTTTACCCTTGCGATGCTTGGGGTTTAGGCAGTAGCGCTCTAGTTTGTCGCCGAGCTGGGCGCGGTCGCCATTGGGTAGCCTCATAGCTTTACTGCATGCGATCGATGGTGCGGTACTGAATGGCTTCGGCGATATGGTGGGTTTGCAGATCCGCCGCGCCATCCAGATCGGCGATGGTACGACCCACTTTGAGAATGCGATCCATGGCGCGGGCCGACAGCCCGAGTTTACGAACGGCTCCTTCTAGTAACGTTTTGCTGGTGTCATCCAGCGGGCACCAGTGCTTGAGGTGACGGCTCTGCATGTCGGCGTTGCACTGCAAACCGGGTTCGGTTTTGAAACGACCGCGGGCACGTTGACGGGCAGCTTGGACGCGATCTCGCACCGGTTCCGACGCCTCTCCCGGCTGGTGCTGGGTCATCTCTTCGGGCTTGATGCGGCTCACCACTACCTGCAAATCGATCCGATCCATTAGGGGGCCAGAGAGGCGCGACCAGTAGTTTTCGCGGCTGCGGGGGCTACAGGTGCAGGGCTGTACCGAGTCACCATAAAAGCCGCAGGGGCAAGGATTAGTGCTGGCAATTAGGGTGAACTGGGCCGGGAAAACGACGGACTGGCGGGTGCGGGTGATCGTGACGTAGCCGTCTTCGAGAGGCTGACGCAGGTATTCCAGCACGTCGCGCTTAAATTCCGTCAATTCATCCAAAAAAAGGATGCCTCGGTGGGCGAGGGAAATTTCCCCTGGCTTGGGGTAGCTGCCGCCGCCCACGAGCGATGGGCCCGAGGCGGAGTGGTGGGGGCTGCGAAAGGGGCGTGTATTGACCAGCGTGCCTTTCTCTTTGAGCAATCCGGCAACGGAGTGAATCTGCGTCACATCCAGGGCTTCTTCAAATTGCAGCGGCGGCAGAATGGAGGGTAGACGGCGGGCTAGCATAGTCTTACCGCTGCCTGGCGGGCCGACAAAAATCAAATTATGCCCTCCCGCTGCGGCGATTTCCAACGCGCGGCGGGCCTGGGCTTGGCCTTTCACATCCCGCAGATCCAGCGCGTTGGCAGCGGAGTTCATCGCCAAAGTGGTATCGACGGCCACGGGGGTATGGCCAGAGGGATGGTTGAGAAAGTCGGCCACCTCGGACAGGTGGTTGAAGCTGTAGACCGTGAGCCCCGGCACCACGGCGGCCTCGCGCCCGTTGTCGGCGGGCACTACCAGGCCACGAATGCCCAGTTTTTGCGCTGCTGCTGCGATCGGCAATACCCCAGCCACCGCCCGCAGGCTGCCGTCGAGGGAAACTTCCCCTAAAAACAGCAGGTCGTTGAGGGCGTCGGTATTCACCTGCTCAGAGGCGGCGAGAATGCCCACGCTAATAGGCAGGTCAAAAATGGGACCTTCTTTGCGCAGGTCGGCGGGAGTGAGGTTGATCACCACCTTGCGCATGGGGAAGGGGAAGCCAGCATTCTTGAGGGCGGCCTTGACCCGCTCGCGGGACTCTTGGACGGCGGTATCGGGTAGGCCCACGACGACCACGCCGGGCAGGCCACCGGAAATATCGACCTCGACTCCAACTTTGAGGGCGTCGATGCCCACCAGTGCCGCGCTCCAAACCCTTGCCAGCATGTTGTGTTTCCCCTGAAATAACCCCTGATTCTTAGGGTTTAGGGTGCCCAGGGGTAGGGGTGCGATCGGTAATCGAAAGCTGTCATCTGCGATTTGGCTGATTGCGCTCAGGCTTTTCAGGCCAGGTCTAACGGGCTCCTGACACCTCTGCCGCCCCGATTTAATACGTGGGTGTAGATCATCGTTGTCTTCACGTCTTTATGGCCCAACAACTCTTGCACGGTGCGAATGTCGTAGCCATCTTCGGAGAAACAGCAGCGCACTCAATGCCACAGTTTGAGTCGAAGGTGCCACGTGGCGCTCAATAGCCAAATGTGACAGGTAAGCCCTGATTTCCTCGGCCCCCATTTCCTGCGGATGTCGCTTGTTGTGAAACAGAATGAAGTCTCGAACGTAGTGAATGTAAGACTTTTCGGTCTTGAGGCTGAAATGCTTGAGTCGAATGGTTTCTCGAACCTGGTCGAGCAGGCGTGGTGGTTGAGATAGTGACATAGTGATAGATGCTAGATAACCCCGGTACAAGGGGTGTTATCCAGCACTTTTGACGGATAAGCACCCCAATCTCCAGGATTAACCATCAGATCTGCTGGATAACACCCCGAAATCTCGGGCTTAGCTAGCAAATATTCTGTTTAATTCCTTAAAAACTGGGTATTATCCCGTAGATGTGCCGGATAATGCGGAGAATGTAGAGTCTTATCTGGCAGATCTGACACTTAATACATAGTTAGACCTCTGGAATATAGTTAGACCTCTGGAACAATTCCTGATATGCCCAAGCGACCACGAGAACACATCATCGAAGACCTTGCTCGCGCGCAACTTCATCAGGTGTTTGCAAGAGTCGGTTGGTCGTCTGAAGATCTCGACCAAGACTATGGAGAGGATGTCCTTGTTCGGATTTTCGATAACAGAACCGCCACGCCCTACTCATTCTTAATTCAATCTAAGGGAACAGACAATCTGGAACGCTACCTTGCGAAGGATGGGAAAAACATCTCATTCCCAATCCGATCTACGCACATCGAACATTGGAGTCGTTTTTGGGAGCCCGTCGTTCTCGCCATTTATGATGCAAGCACTGAAATAACCTACTGGGAGGTCATCCAAACTTTCCTTGACTCCATAGAAGATTCAGATTCAAGCAAACCAAGGAAGTCGATTTCAGTACAGGTACCAACCGACAATCTGCTCGATGTCGAAGGGCTTCAGCGACTCAGAAACCGAACCAAGAATAGGTTTCAACGCTTCGAGGCGCAGAAAGAAGGTGCAAACATATTGATCGATGAACTGCGCAAACAATGGGGGGTCAATATCGAATATGAACCTGAATTCGGAGTTCTGATGTTGCCAAAAGGCGAATTCAAACCAGATCCTTCTAGTGGGCGCACCGTCACTGCGTTTGGTCAATTCGCTGCACAACTCGAACGCTTCAAGGACAAATACGGAATTGACCCGCAGAAGTCCGTCGCTGACAGCATCGATATTATGTATCAAATTATCATGGCCTACAAAGACGGTGCCAAACTACAAGTACGCGACAAAGATGGAGCGGTTATCAATGAATGGGAGACTCTTGAAGACCTACAACGCCACGTTGATCGTCAGGCAGAACTTGAGGATGATTGAAATCTAAAACGAGGTCTAACAACCCTGGTGCAGCGGATTTGCTCAAGTCACCTGCCGAGTTGCAAAGATGCTGGCAACCGCTGACCAGGAACGTTAGCTGGCTTCATCAAAAATTCTGAAGGTTGGAGAACTTGTGCCCTGGGCAATCTAGCGTTGAGATACTATCCGCGCGATCGCATCCCCCATGGCTCCCACCACAGACATCGTTATCATTGGCGCTGGCATTTCTGGACTAGCCGCCGGGTGCTACGCCCAAATGAATGGCTACCGCAGCGTCATTGTAGAGGCCCACGACCAGCCGGGGGGTCTGTGTACTGCGTGGCATCGCCAGGGCTACACCTTCGACGCAGGCATTCACTACATCTTTGGCACGGGTGAGGGACAGCCCTTCTACGAGCTGTGGCAAGAACTGGGGGCCTTTGAGGGGGTAGAGTTTACCAACCAAACCGAGTTCATGCAGATCCACGGCGGCCAGGGAGAGGTGCTGCGGGTTCACAGTCAGCCCGACGCATTGCATGAGCACTTGCTCACCCTAGCCCCGGAGGATGCCAAGCTGATCGACGCCTTCTGCAAGGGGGTACGCAAGTTCAAAGAGTTTGACCTGTCGATGTTGCAGCAAAAGCCCAAGTCGCTGATGACGGCGACCGACTGGGCGAGACTGGGTAAGCAGGTGCTGCCCTTTATGGGGGTGCTGGGCAAGTGGAGTCAGCTGTCGCTGAGCGACCTGGCGGGGCAGGCCCAAAATCCCTTTCTGCGGCGGGCGATGCCCCACATGTTTGCCTGGCCCGATGTGCCGGTGATGGTGGGCATGTCGCTGCTGGCCTATTTAGACAACGGCAACGCGGGCTCGCCGGTAGGGGGAGCGATCGCATTTTCCCGCGCGATCGCCCAGCGCTACCTGGCCCTCGGCGGCGAAATCCACTACTCAGCCCCCGTCGAGCGCGTGTTGGTAGAGAATGACCAGGCTGTGGGAATACGCCTGACCAACGGCGACGAGCACCGGGCAGCACGGGTGATCTCCGCCTGCGACGGTCGCCGCACCATTTTTGACCTTCTGAAGGGCAACTACATCAACCGCCGCATCGAGAAGCTCTACGACGGGCATCTGCCGATGCACTCCCAATTTCAGGTGTCGCTGGGGGTGAATATGGATTTTTCGCACCAGCCCCACTGGGTGACGCATTTGCTGGAGGAGCCGATCGCGATCGCCGACCAGCCCCACGCCGAAATCGGCGTCAAACACTATTGCTTTGATCCCTCATTGGCCCCGCCCGGCAACTCGGTCGTCAGCCTGATGGTCACTACCCACTACAGCGACTGGCAAGGGCGCGACGACGCCACTCTGCAAGCCGATCGCCTGATCGATCGCATGGCAGCGTTCTATCCCGGTTTGCGATCGGCCATTGATTGTGTGGATGTCGTCACCCCCCTCAGCTACGAAAAATTTACCGGCAACTGGCAGGGGGCTAGCTGCGGCTGGCTGCTCACCAAAGACACCCTGCCGCTCATGATCAAGGGCGTGCCCAAACGCCTGCCCGGCCTAGACAACTTTTATATGGTCAGCCAGTGGACGGAGCCGGGGGGCAGCCTGCCCATCGTGGCGCTGTCGGGCCGCAATATGATCTTTGAAATTTGCCGCGAAGATGGCCGATCGTTTAAACCCACCAATTAGCCATGCGCGAGTTTCGCGGTTTGAGTCGTCAACAGTCTTTTTACTTCCTCATCCTCCCCACCTCCCCCATTCTGCACTTCCGACCGACTTCTCTCCGGCGAAAGGTAATGAAATGCGATCGCACATCAAGCTTCATTGCGTTCCTTTGCCCGCCCCAAAACTCCGCAAGACAATGGAATTAAGGGAACCGGTTGCCAAGAACCATCCCTAAAGGTGCCACGCACCGGGAGGATCGACCCATGTTATTCCTAGCCCTGACCTACCACGACACGCTATACCTCACGACCGAACTCGGTGCCCTGGCTCTCGTGCTCGTGCTCTGCTGGCTAACGCCTCACCTAGAGCACCATCGCCCACTGCACTAAAGTCGCTTACCCCACGCTCCATCCGCTTCAGTTATCGGGAGGACACCCCATGTATCGCAAAATCTTAGTGGCCCTAGACAACAGCCCTGCCAGCGACGCTCTATTTGACCAAGCCCTTGAACTCGCCCAGGCCACCAGTGGCGCACTCCTGCTGGTACACAGCCTGTCCAACCAAGAAGAAAGTAGCCCCCTGCCCATGTCAGCCCAGCTCGACAATATCTACTGGGCTCCCGGCACCGAGCTTGACTTAGAGGCCTGGCGACAAGCCTGGACACGCTATGAAAACGAGAGCCTCGATCGCCTGCGTCATCATGCCGCGATCGCCAATACCGCAGGAGTCCCCACCGAGTTTCGACAGTTGATTGGCAACCCCGCGACCGTGATCTGCAAAGCCGCCCAAGAATGGGGAGCCGACCTGATTCTCATCGGCAACCGAGGCCGCACCGGCCTGTCAGAACTGGTGCTCGGTAGCGTCAGCAACCACGTCATGCACCGCGCCACCTGCTCCGTACTGGTGATGAAAGCCGAGACCCTCAGCCCCGCCCAAACCCCTGTCACCGCAGGCGTCGCCTAATTCCAAATTCCCCCCATTTAGCTTGTAGGAGGAAGACCTCCTCCTTAACCATCACAAATCCTGGGGAAGCACGGTTGTGCGTCCCTATCAGGGAAGCCTATTTTCCTGATTCAACGTGCCCATGAAAAACTGGCCTAGAGAGAAACTTGGGATCCAATTTAGCTAAGAAGCACCTTCTCATATCTAGGCAAACAGTGTAGGATTAGCTTAAAGCAGTCATTTGGGATCCCACCTAGTTAAAAAGCATCTTCTAACCAAACGGTGTTGGGTTATCTAAATAGCTGTTTGGGATCCCATTTAGCTAAAGCTCGCCTTCCCATATCTAAGCGAACGGTGTAGGATTAGCTTAAAGCAGCCGTTTAGGATCCCAGTCAAACCGCAGCTTCAAGGGAATGTAACAATTCGTGATCATTTTCTTCAATCTACTTGGGGAAAACAGCGCAAAAATCGTGGAAAAAGCCCCTCTTTAAAGGGGATAACTTCTCGCTTTAGGGGGGCGTTGGTGCAGTTGCTTCCATGGGTGTGGAAACTTCAGACATTTTTTAGTGTCTTTTCCCCAGCCGGGTTAGCGGTGTAGCCCATACCAGCCGAACCCTTCAGCGGTTCTCCCCAGTTCTCACAGGCTCTACTACTACGACTATCTTTTAAATTTTCTTCTTCTGGAAGGCATACCTTGCTCAACAGGGGCAGCGTTGAGGGAGCCAAAAAAGGGTGGTAGGATGAACGCCCAATCAAAAAGTGCCCGCTTTCAAAACCGCCAGAAAGCTCTCCAATAAAGGGATCCAGCGTTTTAAAATTCTGTAGAGAGAACGGTTTAACCGGGAATCCAGTGCAAAGGTGAGATACTGCTAGTACGGAATCAGCTAACCCATGCAGATGAATCTTCTCGGGTAGCACTCCGCTCCAGTTGCGTTTCTTTTTCTCCGTTGCCATGAAGTTTATCTGCCCCCAGAACGAGCTGAGTGCCCAGCTGTCGTCGGTGAGCCGCGCGGTGTCGTCTCGCCCTAGTCGCCCTGTGCTAGCCAACATTTTGGTCAAGGCCGATATTGAGAGCCAGTCGGTTACCTTGGTGGGCTTTGACGAGGTGCTGGGCATCGAAAGTCGCTTTAGCGCCCAGGTTGAAGAACCCGGCACGCTAACTCTGCCATCTAAACTCTGGGGCGATATCGTCTCGCGCCTGGCCAACGAAGACATTACCCTAGAGTCTGAGGGCGACAGCACTACCGTTACCCTCACCTCATCCTCGGGCCGCTATGAAGTGCGGGGACTGAGCGCCGAAGACTACCCCTCTCTGCCGACGGTGGAAGATGGCGAGGCAATTTCACTCTCTGCTGATGCGCTGCTCAGCGGTCTGCGCGGCTCGCTCTTTGCCACCAGCGGCGACGAAACCAAGCAGGTGCTCACCGGTGTGCATCTGCTCTCGGAAACCGATGCCCTAGAGTTTGCCGCTACCGATGGCCACCGCCTGGCGGTGGTGCAAACCACCGACGAATCGGCCACCGACACCCCCGCGATGGATGTCACTGTGCCGGCCAAGGCCCTGCGCGAGCTAGAGCGGATGATTCAGGGCTACACTTCTAACGAGCCGGTGGCGCTGCGGCTCGATGAAACTCAGGTACTGTTTGATCTGGGGGCGCAGCGCCTCACCACCCGCCTGCTCGAAGGCCAGTATCCCAACTACCGGCAGCTGCTGCCCAAGCAGTTTGCCCGCCAGGTGACGGTCGATCGCAAAGGGTTGATGTCGAGCCTAGAGCGCATTGCCGTGCTGGCCAGCCAGAAAAACGACATCATCAAAATTACCCTCAACCCCGGCGACCAGAGCATTGCCCTCTCGGTGGAAGCCCAGGAAGTCGGCAGCGGACGCGAAGAACTGCCCGCCCAGGTCAGCGGCGATGAACTCGATATTGCCTTTAACGTACGCTATCTGCTGGATGGCCTGAAGGCGTTTGACACCACCGAGGTGCAAATGCAGTGCAATGCGGCCACCAGCCCGGCGGTGTTTGTGCCCCTGGGGGAAACTAAAATTACCTACCTGGTCATGCCCGTACAGATTCGGGGGTAAATTGCCCAAAGCCGTGGACGGGAGTTGAGGCTTAGCCCCCAGAGTCTGCCCAGACCCCTGGGGGCTGATTGTTTAGCCCATCTGCTGTTCCATATCGGCGATCTCTAGGCGAGTTTTAATCACCGTGTCGGGGTTGAGGCTGATGGAGTCGATGCCCTGCTCCACCAGGAAGCGGGCAAACTCGGGATAGTCGCTGGGACCCTGGCCGCAGATGCCGATTTTGCGACCGTACTCCTTGGCGGTTTGAATGGCCATTTTCACCATGCGCTTTACCCCAGGACTGCGCTCGTCAAACAGGTGAGCCACCAGGGAAGAGTCGCGATCGAGCCCCAGGGTGAGCTGCGTTAGGTCGTTGGAGCCAATGGAGAAGCCGTCGAACACCTGGCTAAACTCGTCGGCCAAGATTACGTTATTGGGCAGTTCGCACATTACATAGACCTTCAAATCATTTTCGCCGCGCACCAGGCCGTGCCGGGCCATTTCCTCAAGCACCCGACGGCCTTCGTCGGGAGTGCGGCAGAAGGGCACCATCAGTATCACGTTGGTGAGGCCCATGTCGTCGCGCACCCGCTTGAGGGCTTGACATTCGAGGGCAAAGCCATCGCGGTAGCGATCGTCGTAGTAACGCGAGGCACCCCGCCAGCCCAGCATCGGGTTTTCTTCGTCGGGTTCGAAGGTGCTGCCGCCCAGCAGGTGGGCATACTCGTTGCTCTTAAAGTCGGATAAACGGACAACAACAGGCTTGGGATAAAAGGCAGCGGCCAGGGTGCCTACGCCCTGGGCCAGCTTATCGACAAAATAGTCGGGTTTGTGGTCATAGAGGGCGGTGAGCTGCTGAATTTCGCGCTTTTCAGAGCCGTTGGCGAGGCTGTCGAAGTTGAGCAGGGCCAGCGGGTGCACCTTGATGTGGTTGGCGATGATGAACTCCAACCGGGCTAGGCCCACGCCATCGTTGGGTAGGGCGGCCAGGGTAAAGGCCAGCTCGGGGTTGCCCACGTTCATCATGATTTTGGTGCGGGTTTCGGGCAGGCTGTCGAGCTTGGTGGTTTCGACCCTAAAGGGCAGTTCACCCCGGTAGATCACCCCTTCTTCGCCCTCGGCGCAGGAGACGGTGACGGGTTCCCCCATGGTGAGCAGCTGGGTGGCATTGTCGCAGCCGACGATCGCCGGAATGCCCAGCTCCCGCGCAATGATGGCGGCGTGGCAGGTGCGCCCGCCCTGGTCGGTGACGATCGCACTGGCCTGCTTCATAATCGGTTCCCAGTCGGGGTCGGTGCGGGCAGTGACCAGCACCTCACCGGGGCGAAACTGAGTAATCTGGGAGATCTCTAAAATCACGCAGGCCTCGCCCTGACCAATCAGATCGCCCACGGCGCGCCCTCGAGCGATCGGCTCGACGCCATCAGGCACGTCAAGAATGTACGATCGCAGCTCATTTTGCGACTTCTGCGACTGCACTGTCTCAGGCCGGGCCTGCACGATAAACAGCTCCCCGGTGTGGCCATCCTTGGCCCACTCAATATCCATCGGGCTGTTGACGCCGCGCAGCTGGGTGTAGTGCTCTTCGATAGTGCAGGCCCAGTGGGCCAGTTGCAGAATGTCCTCTTCTTCGATGGCAAAACGCCCTTGATCGGCCTGGGGCACCGGCTCGTTTTTGGTCAGCTCGGTGCCGGTGGTGTTGTAGACCATGCGCAGGGCCTTGGTGCCCAGGCGCTTGTTGAGAATGGGCTTGTGGCCCGACTTGAGGGTGGGCTTAAACACCACGTACTCGTCGGGGTTCACCGTGCCCTGCACCACGTTTTCGCCCAAGCCGTAGGCGGCGGTAATCAGCACCGCGTCCTGAAAGCCGGTCTCGGTGTCGATGGAGAACATGACGCCGGAGGTGGCTAGATCGGAGCGCACCATGCGCTGAATGCACACCGATAGGGCGACATCAAAGTGGTCAAAGTCTTTGGTGGTGCGGTAGGAAATGGCGCGATCGGTAAACAGCGAGGCGTAGCATTTCTTGCAGGCGATCAGCACGGCCTGGTCACCGTAGACGTTGAGGTAGGTCTCCTGCTGGCCGGCAAAGCTGGCGTCGGGTAAGTCTTCGGCGGTGGCGCTAGAGCGCACGGCCACATCTACCTCGGTATAGGTGTGGTCTTGTAGACAGGATTCATCGCCAAAGCAGAGGCTCTGCCCGGCCTGTTCGCACATCTGGTGGTAAGCCGTGAGAATGGCGGTTTTCAGGTCGTCGGGGAATGTGGCGTTGAGGATGAGCGATCGCGCCTTTCTGCCCCGCCGCCGCAGCTCGCTCACGTCGTTAACGTCAAAACCGCCCAGCACCTCGCGCAGCTGGGCATCGAGCCCGGTTTTCTCAATGAAGTAGCGGTAGGCATAGGAGGTGGTGGCAAACCCCGATGGCACCCGCACGCCCTTAGGCGTGAGCTGCTGAATCATTTCTCCGAGGGAGGCGTTTTTGCCGCCCACGAGGTGCACGTCCTCTAGCCGTACCTGGTCGAGCCAGAGCACCAGTTGTTGATCGCGCTGTACCAAAGACTGCTGAACTACGGATGTAGCTACCATGTCGCCACCTCAAAGGAGTATTCGCAAAGGCTGTGCGACGCAATGCTCTACTCGCAGACTGTTGAGATTTTTGAGTAGCTGGAGACCGGCAATTTGCCCAGATCAGGCTTTGCCAACGCGCCGCACATCTCTATGCTAAAAATCTGGGGATCAGCCCACAACCTTGTCTAACTTTTCGTGTCTCGAACGCAATAGATGTATACAACTCTGGCCGTAGAGCGGGTCAGGCAGACCGTTGGCACCGTTGTTACAGTAATTCATACCCCAGCCGCAGGTTAACCATGGACAGTCGCGAGCTTGCCCAATTTATCGAAGCCAGAGACGGCATCTCTAAGCCCTGGCTGCTAGTGCTGCTGCGCTTAAAGAAGCTAGAAGAGCGCAAAGACACCACTCCCCCTGACCTCTACATGGAAGAACTCCAGGCGCTGCACAAGGAGCTGATGGGATTGGGAGAGTGGTGGGTTGGCAATGAGGACGAACTCTTGAACCCCTAAGGGGGTAGCAAGTTTTAAGTTTTAAGTTTTGAGTTCTCACGGTAGGCACTTCATCCCCAACTCAAAACCCAACACTCAACATTTCTCCTCTGGAGACGCTACGCAAACAAAACTCATCAGCCCCCTACGCCTTAGACTATTAAGAAGCGTTGCAAATGATGTCGTGACCAATATTCTCTCCCGTCCGCGCCTGCCTCAGAGCGAGGCGCTGCCCCTACGAACCCTTTGGAGCGATATGCTCACCGTATTCTGGGGCGACTGGCTCGACTTGCGGGTGCGCATTCCCCAGGTGGCGGCGTCGGGGCTGGTGTCACCGCTGATCTATATCCTGGCCTTTGGCTTGGGGCTGGGCAGCGCCATCGATCAGGTAACCACCCCCCCAGCGGGCGACAACTACCTGGAGTTTATTTTGCCGGGCATGGTGGCCCTGTCGTCGATGGTGATTAGCTTTGGCGGCACCACATTTTCGATCTGCGGCGATCGCCTCTTTACCAAAACCTTTGAAGAAATGCTGCTCTACCCGGTGCATCCCCTGGCCCTGCACCTGGGCAAAATGTTGGCGGGCATTGTGCGCGGGCTGATGACGGCGGGCTCGGTGATTTTGGTGGCGATTCTGTTTACTGGGCGGTTCTGGAGCTTTGTGAACCCGCTGTTTTTGCTGCTGGTGGTGCTCAACTGTGCCGTGTTTGCCGGTTTGGGGGTCATTGTTGGGCTAAATGTGAAATCCCTAGAGAGCGTCGGCCTGTTTAACAACTTTTTGATTGTGCCGATGTCGTTTTTGGGCGGCACCTTCTTTGACCCCAGCACGCTACCCGTGGCGCTCAAGGCGATTGTCTACCTGCTGCCCTTGACCTACACCACCGTTGGTCTGCGGGCAGCAGCCTACCAGCCCCTGGCTGAGTTTCCCTGGTACTCGATTCCCATTCTGCTAGTAGTGGCGGCAGTGCTGGCGGCGATCGGGGCGCGCCAGTTTTCAACCCAGCAAGATTAGGCGACCTAGAAAAGGGCATGGGCCATGTATCGACTCTATGACTATCCTCCTTCGGGCAATGGTTACAAGGTCAGATTGCTGCTGTCCCAGTTGGCGATTCCCTTCGACTATATTGAGCTAGATATTCTCAAGGGCGAAACCCGCACGCCTGAGTTTTTGGCCAAAAACCCCAACGGGCGCATTCCCCTGTTAGAACTTGAGCCGGGGAACTATCTGGCAGAATCAAACGCAATTTTGTTTTATTTGGCCCAGGGAACACCCCTTTGGCCAGAAAACACGCTGGCCAGGACTCAGGTTTTGCAGTGGATGTTTTTTGAGCAATACAGCCACGAACCCAATATTGCTACGCCAAGATTTTGGCTCTGTCACCTACCTGAGCTCAATACTTACCAAGAGGCGGCGCTTCCCTACAAACAAGAGCAGGGCTACCAAGCCCTCACGGTTATGGATCAGCACCTCGCCAACCGCGATTTTTTTGTGCAGGGACAATACACCATTGCCGATATCGCGCTCTATGCCTACACCCACGTCGCCCATGAGGGCGGCTTTGACCTAGAGCAGTTTTCCCAGGTTCGGCGGTGGCTACACAGGGTCGCTAGTCAGCCAAACTACGTACCTATCAGCCAAACCGAGTTTGCTGGCTAGGCCAGGTCAGGATATTTATACAGATTTTTTAGTCGATCTCAAGGGTAATTCTAAAGCGCTCTATTCTACGCGGCATGCTTAGAAAGATGTGTGCAGAAACTTATAGAGCTTCCCAATTCTACACACAACCCGATAGCCTGTTTGCCCAGTAGTAAAATAGACCTGTGGGGGGTAGAGATGAGTCAATAAACATTCACCCAAAGGTCTACTTTAAAGAGCTTTATTTGGATTGGTTTGTGCCAGAGTCTGATGCCTGAATAGCATCGTTCTCCTAGTTTTTGAGGAGAGGTATAGATATGGCAACCTTTGATTTCAACGGTAAGGTCGCGATCGTGACGGGGGCCTCCTCGGGCATTGGTCGAGAGACTGCCATCAAATTTGCGGGCTGCGGTGCCAAGGTGGTGGTGGCCGACGTCAACGATGAGCTATCTGAGCAAACGGTACGGCTGATTGAAGCTAAGGGGGGCGAGGCCTTCTACTGCCGCTGCGACGTGTCTCAGTCTGACCAGGTGCAGCACCTAGTTCAAGAAACCATCCTCCGCTACGGCAAGCTGAATATGGCCTGCAACAACGCGGGTGTAGAGGGGCTGCAAGCCGTTACCACGGAGCAAACCGAAGACAACTGGGACAGGGTGATTAACACCAACCTCAAGGGCGTATGGCTGTGCATGAAGTACGAAATTCCTGAGCTACTGAAGGCTGGGGGTGGTGCGATCGCCAACGTATCGTCCATTGCGGGCCTGATTGGCTTTCCGGGGCTGCCCGTCTATGTAGCCAGCAAGCATGGGGTGGTGGGCTTAACCAAAACCGCCGCCCTGGAGTTTGCCGACCGCCATGTGCGGGTCAATGCGGTGTGCCCCGGCCCCATCATGACGCCCATGCTGCAACGACTGATGGAGAGTACCCCTGGCTTTACCGAGGCCATCACCGCTGGTGTGCCGGAGAAACGCATCGGCGAGCCTGAAGAAGTCGCCGACAGCATTCTCTTCCTGTGTTCTGATCAGGCTGGGTATGTCACCGGGCAGTGCCTGGCGGTAGACGGGGGCTGGATGGCTCAGTAGTGGCTCGCCATGCCCTTGGCAGTGCTCCTAGCGGTGCCAAGGGTAAACATGGTGTAAATCAAACTGGGCCTACTCCTTAGCTCGCAGCAGCGCCATCGATCGCGAGAGCCGAGCCTGGGTCTGAATCATCAGCGGCCCGCGCAGCCGCAGCCGCCCCAGGGTGATCAATATCAGCCCCAGCAGTAGATCGACCCCGGCCACGGCCCCGATCGCCTGAAGCCAGCTCAGCCCTAGGGACTGGGCAAACACCACGCTGGCGACGATGCCGAGCACAACCGCTGTGGTCACTAGACCGATGCCGATGCCCAGCAAAATAAACCCGCTGATTAGGCGGCGGCTTTCGTAGTTGGCCTCTTGCACCGCCACATCGAGGTGGGTATCGACTAGCACCGTCATCAGGCGCAGCAGCCGCCGAAAGTAGCCTTCAATCTGGTCAAAGGCAGAAGAGTCAGAGCTAGAGCTAGCCACGCTTGCCCCCCAAGATCAGACCCAACACAAAGCCAATGCCCAGGGCAATCAACAGGCTTTGCCCCAGGTTGCTGCGAGCGCGTTTCTCCAGCTCGGGAAGCATTTCGGCCTTCAGCTCTTGGATGAGATTTTCGGTGCGTGATTCGAGGTCATCGAGCAGATTGTCAATGCTGGATTTGTCTACTCCCAGAGGTCCAGTAGCCTCTACGACAGTAGATTTTAGGGCGGATGTGATCCCATTGCTGGCTGCCTTGGAAGAGGCATTGCTCGCAGCCGGTGGATCGACTTCGAGCAGGTTGGCTAGCTCGTTTAGATGGCGGCGAATGCGGGTTTTGGTGTAGTCCATTTCGTCGCTGATATAGTCTACGGCCAGCTCTAGGTCGCCTTTGGTCGCCAGCAGATTGTCTTCGATGAGCTGGGGCCATTCCGATAGAATCAGCGGCACCATCGCATCGAATTGATGCTTAAAGGCTTTTTGAGCGTGGGTGATGGTGTTTTTTTTAGCCATAGCTCAAAGCGATTCCCATAGGGGTAAGGTTGCGCAGGGTGGCTGGGCTAGTGGGCCAAGGGTTCAAGAAACCCTTCGTTTGCGGCCTCGCCGTTGAAACACTAGGTACAGCAGCACACCTACTATCAGCAGTACCAGAATTGGCACCGCGATCGCCAGTACCGAAAGGATGGTCGAGCTGGCCAGTTCGGTCGTCGAAACCGCGATATTGCCCACTGGGCCCGCCGCCGCTGTAGAGGCGAGCCGGGCCAGGCCCGTAAACGCCTGGGTGCTGCTGGCGATGCCGCCTCCGGCAATCAGGGCTAGGCTCCACTGCAAGAAGGGGTTCATGTCTCCCCCCGTGACGGCAGCGGTGAGTACAGTGCCTGCGATCGCCGCCGCTGGCAGCTCCACTGCATCCATTAAGTTATCGACCACTGGCACAAAGTAAATCAGCACCTCTAGGGCCGTAGCGGCGGCCAGGGCCAAAATGGCCGGGGTCGTGCTCATCCAGGCCATGCTGGGAGACAGGGTCAGATAGCCCTGCTGGGCGGCCACCCCGGCCACCAAAAACGGCACCAAAATTCTAAACCCGGCGGCGGCGCTGAGGCCAATGCCAATGGCAAGGTGCAGCAGTAGGTCCATAAATTCCCCTGGTAAACGCCAGTAGCCCTAGTGCCAGTAGCCCATAGTGTATGGGGAGATTGCCTAGAAATGCGCCGGGTCAGCGTTAACGTTGCCCCGGCCTGCGGCCTAGACGTGCTGCCTAGAGCTGGGGCTGGCTCAATCGTCTGCGATCGGGAGTGCGGGATCTGCGGCGTCTTGGCCGAGGGAAAACACCTGCCCATCAATAAACAAGCGGGTAATGCCTTTCGCCTGTAGGTAGGAACTGGTGGTTTGCAGCAGGCTGCCATCGGGCACTTTGACCACCCGCTGGTTACGGCGCGAAAAGCGACGGGCTACGTTGTGGTTTTCAAACACCGGCAGTGTGCGAGAATCGCCTTCCTCCTCGGGGATTTGGCCTAGCTCAGCGAAGGTGCGCAGGGGCAGCACGACCAGCTCCGATGAGGTGCGCTCGACGACGACGTAGCACAGGGGCGGCAGCGCCGCCGCCGTGAGGGGGAAAATTTCTAGGGCTTCGAGGTTAGCCGCAGCGCCACTGCCGCTCTCCCAGGGGTAGTGGTTGTCGTCATCGTCGTCGCCGTCATCGTCGTCGCCGTAGTCGTCGTCAAGACCGACATTGTCGTCATCCCAGTCGTCATCCAGGGCCTCGGCGGCGGCGATCGCTTCGGTCGCCGCAGGTTGGGCTTCAGCGGCAATCGCTTGGGCCGACTTCAGCACCGGGCGAGCCGGTTTTTCTGGGGCCGAGTTTTCTGGAGCCGGGTCGGGCAACGAGAGCTGGGTAGGCTCCTGGTCTGCCGCTTCAACAACGACCTCTGCGATCGCCGGAGGAGCTGCCGCGACATCTGCCACCGGCTCTTCTGCGGCCCGCGATCGCCGCTTGCGCAAGGGTTTAGCCTTGCTATTGGGCACCTCTGCGGCAATCTGCTCAGGTGCTGTGGGTTCAATCGGCGCGGCCTCGGGCAGCACCTCAGCCACTTGCTGGGTGCGAGGCTTGGTTTTGGGCTTGGGAGAAGGCTTGGGGTCTACGGCAGCGGGCTCGGCTGCAACCCCAGCAGCCCCAGCGGGCTCGGCTGGGGTCACCGGACTGTCTGCAATGATTGTCCGATCGGAGGTGCCCCGCTTTTGCTGAATGAGAATGCTGTACTCAGCTTCAGGCAAGCTGGCTTTGAGCAAGCGGCTGATGGTGCTGTTACTTACCCCGTAGCGTTCCGCTAGGGTTGATGTGGTCTCTTGGGGCTGGCGATACAGGCTCAAGATAGAGGTCTTGTCAGCCTCGGTCAGCTTTTTGGTTGCCATGCCATGGGTTCCGTAACAATGCCATCTAACATTCTAGAGCGCGTTACCCCCGCCGCCGCCGCGTGCTCCGGCGGGAATTTACAGAAACAGCATTCTCCACTACCGCTCCCAGGCCAAAAAACACCGCCGAAAACGTCCAAAAGACTTCCCACAGACTGCCTTCGAGGTAGGTGCCCGTGTTGACGGCGTAGGCAAAAAACATATCGGCGATATAGAGGCAGAAGGCTGCGATCGCAATCAGCTTCCATGACTGCGAGTAGCGCCCGCCCCAAAAGGCCACCAGCAAGGTTCCGGCAATAATTAGCAGCACGATGTCGCCAATCAAATACAGCAGACCCACCCCATCCTCCAGTGGTCCGAGTAGACTATCGAGTTGCAGTACCCAGCCGGGGGCCGATGAGGCTTCAGCTACCGGCTCTGGCACCGCTGGGGGCACTACCTCCGGGGCGACCGGCGGTGCTGCCTGGGCCAGATATATCGGAGCTGGGGTGGCGGGCACCACCGCTGCCTCAGCCGCCGCCAGGTTGACGAAAATCGTCAGCAGAATGCCGCCCAACCCAATGCCCACCACGATCAACCACTGGGAGAACTCCAGGTTTAGGCGGCGGGGCAGCACCGCCTTAAACATGCCGGCAGCCAGAAAGATGTAGCTAAAAATGTAGAAAAAGTCGCCCAGCGACACCGCCGGATCTAGCCCCCAAAGGTTGCCCCAGAGAAAAAAGAGAATGTTGCCAAACACGTAGGACAACAGCCCCAGGCCAATCCAAAACCAGACAATGCGCCCGCTGACGATTTGAGTACTGCGCCAGTTGCGAAAGCACAGCAGCGCGGCGAGGAAAAACGCGCCGGTTTCTAATAGATTAATGCCCAGCAAAAACCAGCCGGGTTGGGTGCCATCTTCCCCTGGGGCAGTAAATAGCAAGAAAAACAGCAGGGTAGCCACGCCCCAGGCGATGCAGGCCCCCACCAACAGCGGGGTAGACGAGGAACTAGCAGATGACGGGGTTGATGACTTGCTCAAGGGTTCACTCCTAACGGAACTCAACGGCACCCATGCCAACTAAAATACTGCGGCTGACCCTTAGGGCCGGTTTTCACCATCGCAGCGATCGCCTGACCCTAAGCCAGGCCTGGCGCAACGCCTGAATTGTACCGATTCCCCACTACCTTGAGCCGTTAGCCTGGCAGAATTGTCCTAATTAGTCGTTCAGAGCAATAATTCTTAAACTCTTGCGGGGGCGGCCCTTACTCAGCTAAATAGCCTGCCCGTTCTAAATCCAGCTCTTGCCTGCTGGCGACTGCTGCAACCATCGCCTAAACAGAGCCTGTTCATTCGCGGTTAGGTCTTCGACTGCCTCCAGAGCGCGATCGGCAAAGTTAGCATTGCCAAAATAATCTTTGCCCATGCGATGGGTTTCTTCGAGCAGGCGTTGCAGATGGTGATCTTGCCAGGGCGGCAGCTGCGGCATCGCCAGCGGATCTACGGTTAGCAAGTTCTTGACCGCATCGGGAGTCACGGCCTGGGGAAACTTCCAGGCAACAAACACCTTGCCAATATCGCCCTCAAACTGACGCGCTTGCTTGGCCCCCAACAGATCTTCTACATCCATATACAGCACCTGTAGCATTAGTAGACAGGCTTTGATGTAGGTGGCCTCCGCTGGCGGGGTGCCCGTGTCAGGGCCAGCATCATCAAACTGGTCAAGGCGAATTTTGCCCCAAATACTGAAGCGATCGGGTTCTTCGAGCAGCACACAGGCCTTGCCCCGGTTGTCGGTCAGGTCGCGCCACAGCGCCCTAGCATCGTCTTCCTGGGCGGCAGTAAACACACTCAGCAGCCGAAAGGTTTGCCCCTGGTACGACAAAATTGGAATTTGCTGATCTTTTTGAGGATGGTGCATCGTCTTGATGTCCACATCCTGCCGCTTGAGGATAAACATGTTATGGCCTGCTGACTCCTAGCTGAGGTGAGTACCTGCAGTAGGCGGCGGCTGCAACGGTAAACCGCACCCTTATTACTGCGTCATCGTGATGGGATAAAGCCTGGTAACCCCCGCAAACAATGAGTTCCATGAGTAAGTGCCTTATTTTAGCGGCACTTACCGCCTCAGCAGCATTTGCCGCTAGTTTTTCAATATTCTATTCGCCCTAGTCTTCCCTGAGAGCAACCAACACCCCCTAAAATGTAGAGTGATTATGTTAGGGCCATTAGCTCAGCGGATAGAGCAACCGCCTTCTAAGCGGTCGGTCGCTGGTTCGATTCCAGCATGGCCCGTTGTTGATTGAATGAAGGGTTTCAGCCTTGGGTACAGAGCCCCTGCTAGCAGATTACCCCGATCGCTGGGTTCAATCTGTGACCAATACGCACTTAGTTACTAGCCCTGGGCAGTGAGGGAGCGAAAACGCTACTCTGGCTATAGTTCCAAATCCAGGCAGGCAAACCCCTTTGGACGACGCAGACCTACAGGCCAAACTTAAAAAGCTAGAGGCAGAGCTCAACACCGCCGCGCCTCCAGCTACCCGACATTCCACTGCCAAGCCAGCCCCAGCACCTCAACCCTGGATGCAACGGCTCAAGGGCAACGCACTGTTGCCGGTCTATCTGGTGGCGATTCCCTGGGCGCAGGAAATTGTTGACCAGGTGGTGTTTGGCGGTCGCTGGAATCTGCCTCTGCACCCCCGCAGCGTTGAGGGCATACCGGGTATTTTTCTGTCGGCTATTTCTCACGCGGGGTTTGCCCACCTGATCGGCAACACCATCGGATTTCTCATTTTTAGCTGGCTGATCTTGGCCAAAAGCCGTCGCGACTACTGGATCACCCTGCTGGTGGGCTGGATTGGGGGTGGCGTGGTGGCCTGGCTGCTCGGCCCCAGCAGCGTGCACGGGCTGAGCGGCGTGGTGTACACCCTGTTTGGCTACCTGCTTTGCATTGGCTGGCTAGAGCGCCGGGTGGTGCCGCTGCTGATATCGATGTTTGTGCTGATTAACTACAGCTACTTTATTTTTGGCATGTTCCCCACTCAGCCGATGGTGGCCTGGTGGGGGCATTTGTTTGGCTTTGTGTTGGGGATTGTGGCGGCCTATGGGGTGTATCAGGAGCCGGGGAGGAAGGGGTAGAGGAGTGAGGGAGTAGGGGGTAGGGGAGTAAAAG
>QBLT01000270.1 GCA_003249105.1 Leptolyngbya sp.
GAAGCGGAAATGGACGAGATGTGGAGCTTTGTGCAATCCAAGCGGCAGCAACGATGGCTCTGGCATGCCATCGACCATCAAACCGGTGCCGTGCTGGCTTATGTTCTAGCGCCCCATGACGATGTTGCCCTCTCAGCGCTGATGTCGTTGCTTACCCCCGTTGGCATCCAGCAGTTTTACACCGACAGGTGGGGGGCTTACTTGCGATTGCTCCAGCCCGAACAGCATACGGTTGGTAAGACGAACACTCAGCGCATTGAGCGAAAACACTTAACGTTAAGGACTCGGATCAAACGGTTGGCGCGCAAAACCATTTGCTTCTCTAAATCTGTCTTGATGCATGACACGGTGATTGGACTGTTCATCAACCGCTATGAATTTGGGAGGCCTATATGATAAGCAATACACAAGTCTAGAACACTACCATTTAGGCCATGTCGGCGGGTCACAACAGCGGCTGGACGCGGTCGAAGCCTGTCTCTGGCACGGTGATGTTGAGGGGGCTGTCAAGCTGTTCGATGACTGGCTCCATGAGCGGGTAGATCGCTTTATCGCGTACTTGGCCAAACATCGACACCGCATTGTGAACTACGCCGACTACCAAGCCGAGGGCATTTCCATTGGTTCGGGTGAGATTGAGTCAACAGTCGAGCAAATTGGACGTCGGATGAAGATTTTGGGGGCTCAGTGGAACGAAGACAATGTGCAACAAGTGCTCCATCAGCGGTGTGCGTATCTCAATGGCTACTTCTCAAGGTGAGTCTTGCAAGACTAGGACGCACTTTTATCAGCGCCACTGGCAGCTCATGCAGGCCAAGCGATCGCTCCACACCGACCAGCCCATTGCCGATATTGCGATCGCCTACGGCTTCTACGACCAAAGCCACCTCAACCGCGCCTTTAAGCAGACCTTTGGTGTCACCCCCGGCCAGTATCGCCAGGGCAATTTCGTCCAAGACCACGACTCCTGAGCCCCAATAGGCTGGTAGGCAATCCGAATTCGAGAACCTAGTTTAAGGAAAATACCTTGTAGGGGCGCAGCTTGCTACACCCCTACAATCACAAGAGTAACAAACAGAATTCGGCAGGAAATCTACCTTTGGGCGAAAAATTTATGGTGGCTAAAGGCATCGTCAACGACCTTTCTCTCTCGGCGATCATTGCGGGCTTTGTCACCGTGCTGGTGGGCTTCACCAGCTCAGCGGTGATCGTCTTCCAGGCCGCCCAGGCGTTGAACGCCACCCCAGCGGAAATCGCCTCCTGGATGTGGGCCTTGGGCCTGGGCATGGGTCTCACCTGCATTGGTCTTTCCCTGCGCTACCGCGCCCCCGTCGTCACCGCCTGGTCTACCCCTGGCGCGGCCCTGCTGATCACCTCCGCCGCCGGGGTGCCCATGGCCGCAGCGATCGGGGCCTTTCTCATCTCCGGGGTGCTGATTACCCTGGCCGGGTTTACCGGCTGGTTTGAGCGGCTGATGAACCGCATTCCCCTATCGCTGGCGGCGGGCATGCTGGCCGGGGTGCTACTGCGATTTGGGCTGGATGTGTTTACCGCCATGCAAACCCAGTTTGCGATGACCTTTGCCATGTTTTGCACCCACCTAGCCATGCGCCGCCTCAAGCCGCGCTATGCCGTGGTGGTGGCGCTGGGGGTGGGGATCGCGATCGCCGCCCTGCAAAACCTGATCCAGTTCGACACCGTCACCCTGCAACTGGCCCGCCCCGTATTCATCGCCCCCCAGTTCTCCCTCGGGGCCATCATCGGCGTTGCCCTGTCGCTGTTTATGGTGACAATGGCTTCCCAGAACGTGCCGGGGGTTGCCGTGCTGCGGGCCTCTGGCTACGGCTCAGTCCCCATGTCCCCCATCATTGGCTGGACGGGGGCCGCGACGGTGATCCTCGCGCCTTTTGGCGGCTTTGCACTGAACCTGGCCGCCATCACCGCCGCCATCTGCATGGGCCGCGAAGCCCACGAAGATCCAGGGAAACGCTATGTGGCCGCGATCGCCGCCGGTTTCTTCTATCTACTCATCGGCCTCTTCGGAGCCACCGTCGCCGCAGTGTTTGCTGCCTTCCCGCAAGAACTGGTGCTGGCGATCGCCGGTCTAGCCCTGCTCGGCACCATCGGCAATGGCCTGTTTACTGCCCTGCGCGAGGAAAGTCAGCGCGAACCCGCCCTGATCACCTTTCTCGTCACCGCCTCCGGCGTTACCCTGTTCGGCATCGGCTCTGCCTTCTGGGGCCTGATCGCCGGAGCCCTGGCGCTTGTCATTCTGCAAACCAAGGCTGTGACCAGCAGCCCTTAGGCGATCGCCACCTAAATTTCGTTTTGTGGTGAATCCGTTCGCCCGCTGCACACGTACTCAGAAGTAGGAACGGCAAACTCAGTCAGGTAAACCGGCTGAGAACCCCCCAATTTGACCCAAGATCACGTTTAAAGAGAACAAAGTTATGCAAAGTAAGATTCAAGCTTTTAGCGTTGCGTTAGGTACAGTAGCCCTAGCCTTAGGGGCTGCGCTGCCCCCCGCCCATGCGGGCCACACCAACACCGTGCTGACCACCCAACTAGACGGCAGTGCCGAAGTCGGCGAAGACCCTAGCGAAATGGTCGGCGATGCCACCGGCACTGGCAGCGCCTACGTCTTTGGCGTGGATGGCGACCCCACCACCCTTTGCTACGTCCTAGAAGTGTCTGGGGTGCAAATGGTGCCTGTGGGTGACGGCATGGCCGCCCATATTCATGAAGGGGCCATGGGCGAAAACGGCCCTGTAGTGGCGGCCCTTGCTGGCCCCCAAGATGGCAATGCAGGCGACTGCTTAACCGAAGGGGAAGAGGGCAAATTTCCCACGGGTGAAGCCGGTATTGTGCAGCGAATTTTGAGCAATCCTGAAGCGTTCTACATCAACGTCCACAACCCGACCTTTCCCGATGGGGCCATTCGCGGACAGCTTGAAGCCCATAATTAAGGGCACCTATTCCCTTACTGCAACGCGCCTTACCTCGCTTGAGCGGCTTTAAAGAAGCCTAACTGAATAGGGTTTACTCACTCGCGAGCATGGAATTAACTATGCTCGCGAGTGCTTTTTTATGGCCCCAATCCTGCCTATGGCCTCAACCGCCGTCTCTCAAACTCGCGCAGCCGTTGCTCAAACTGCTGCCAGTGGCCATCCATATCGTCTAGCGAAACCTCAAACAGCTGGGCTGGCTGATCGGCCAGGGCGATCGCCACCAGCCCCTTCTGCACCACCAGCCCAAAGTCGGCATAGACCTGGTGGGCCGCCGCCCGATAGGCCGCAATCTGCAAAAAATAATCCCCCAACCACTGGGGCTGCTTGGGCCGCAGGGCCGTTTTCCAGTCGCACAGGTGCAGCTCACCCTTCACCACCACCAGCGCATCGGGAATGCCCACAAACCCTTCTGGGTGCCACACCGCCCCTTCCACCAGCAGCACCTCGTCCACCTGGTTGAGCACCGGCAAGATCGACTGCCAATAGCCCGCCAAATCAGCCGGAATGTCTACCGTTGCCCCGTTGAGGTGGGCCGCTATTTGCTTATGCAGCCGCGTACCCGCCGAAGACGCTTTGCCCGAAATCTGCTGCGCGGCTTCAACCCCCACCCGCTGCCGCCAGCGCTGCAACGCCTCCCAGTCGGCCTGGGGTTTAGTGGCCGACAGTATGGTGGTGACACCGGGGTAGCAGCGCCCCTCCACCTCGTAGAGCATTTTGCGTTGGCCTTGCCAGGCCCCTTGGCCATCGCGGCGCACTCGTTTGGCCACATAGCGAGGAAGTCGAGGCACCATAGTCCATTCAAACGTGACGCTGAAATTGTAGCCGCCAATCTGCTCGTACCGCAGAGGCCGGTATCCTTTCAAGTGCCACAATGCTGGTCAGCAAGACTACCGAGGAGCTAGGCAGGTCTTGTTTTAAGACTGAAATGATGGGGCGTTTAACCGGGTAGAATCCAAAAATATGCGGGTGTCCCTAGAACTAGAGACACCCTGTGTAAGTTAATGCAGCGATCGCCCTAACCCAAGGCCTGGATCAGAGCTACTGAGCAAACCCCAAACTTAGATTTCTAAGCCCTTTTTGGTCTGCTTAAGCTGCTTATATAGCGATTTAATTTGCTCAAAGGCCTCGTCAGGGGAGAGCTTGCCGCCAGTTTGCAACCCTGAAATATAGCCAACTCGGTTGGCAAACTCTTGCAGGTTGGCGTTGAACACAAGTTGCTGAGGCGAAAACGTGCCGTAGTAAGAGCTTTTTGGCGAAATAAAGCTATCTAAATCACGCCGATTGTTAGTAGAGCCAGAATAGGCCATAGGGCATAAATAACCTTCTCTTAAACAAAACTGAATGTTCCTTTAATTTTAGACACGATAGCCTAGCCTACGGACTTCTGCAACGAAGATTGTTGCAAATCTATCCGAGGAATTAGGCTCGCTGCCTTACCTAGGCCATAGCCATCAGCGAACTCTGAGCCAAAGCAAGACTGTGCTGGCTGGCCCAGGTATGGAGATCGTTAAAGGCGCGATCGCGATACTGTCCATAGCGTTCCCGTTTGTTGCGCACCTTCACCGGCAGCGGCGGCAAAATGCCAAAGTTGGGCGGCATCGGCTGAAAGTGCTTTGGCTCCGCCGAAGTAATGAAATCGACCAGCGCCCCCAGCATCATTGTCACTGGTAAATCGAGCGGCTCCTGCCCCAGGGCCAGCCGTGCCGCATTCGTCCCCGCCAGCCAGCCCCCAGCCACCGCCGCCGTGTAGCCCTCGGTGCCCACCAGTTGCCCTGCCGCCAGCAGGGTGGGCCGTGCCTTAAATTGCAGCGTATTGTGCAGCAGCTCCGGCGAATTCAAAAACGTATTGCGGTGCATGACGCCCATGCGCACAAACTCGGCATTCTCCAAACCGGGAATCATCCGAAACACCCGCGCCTGTTCGCCCCAGCGCAGGTTGGTTTGAAAGCCCACCATGTTCCACAGCTGGCCGCTTTTGTCTTCCTGGCGCAGCTGCACCACGGCGTAGGGTTTTTTGCTCTTGTTCTCCGGGTCTTTAAAATCACCCAGACGGGCGTCGAATAGCCCCACGGGCTTGAGTGGGCCATAGCGCATGGTGTCTTCGCCCCGCCGCGCCATCTCTTCAATCGGCAAACAGGCCTCAAAGAATTTAGCGGTTTCGCGCTCGAAGTCCTTGAGTTCGGCCTGCTCGGCGTTGCACAGCTCCGTCCAAAAGTGGAGGTACTGCTCGCGGTTCATGGGGCAGTTGAGGTAGGCCGCTTCGCCCCGGTCGTAGCGAGAGGCCATAAACGCCACCGACTGGTCGATGCTGTCGCCCACCACAATGGGGCTGGCGGCATCAAAAAAGCTCATGTAGCCCTGGCCCGTGAACCGCTCCAGCTCCACCGACAGCGCGTCGCTGGTCAGGGGGCCAGTGGTCAGCACCACAATGCCGTCGTCAGGAATGCGGGTGACCTCGTCGCGCCGCAGCTCGATCAGCGGGTGACGCTCTAGGGTTTCGGTTAGGTCTTGGCTGAAGAGGCCGCGATCGACCGCCAGGGCACCGCCTGCTGGCACCTGGCGCTGGTCGGCTTTGCCGATGACTACCGAACCGAGTTGGCGCAGCTCTTCGTGGAGCAGGCCCGAGGCGCGATCGCTCGCCATGGCCCCAAACGAGTTGCTGCACACCAGCTCGGCCACATGCTCGCTGTGGTGCGCAGGGGATGTTTTGTGGGGACGCATTTCGTGCAGCACCACGGGCACCCCGGCCTGGGCAATCTGCCAGGCGGCCTCGGTACCAGCCAGCCCGCCGCCGATCACATGAATGGGGTCTGGGGTTTGCACTGCGTAGCCCTCAAAAACTCAGCTTTTCTAGGATAACGGGTTCTAGTCGATTCAATAGGCCGCGTAGAGAGTTAAGTAGGTGAGCAGAATTAAACATAGCGATGGAGGTAAGCTGAAGAGTTGCCCATCCAGGTTGTTCCAGCGATGCCAACACCCCCGTTACGAGTTGAACTGAGTGGAGAGGAAGATCGCACCCTACAAGACTTGCGAGGGGCGTCTGGCGTGCCTCAACGCACTAAAGACCGGACTGAAGCACTGAGGTTAAGCCATCGAGGATGGACGCCTCACCACATTGCTGAGGAACGTGGATTAAATAACCTGAACTTCTGGGACGGCGGTGTAGTTCCATTGAG
>QBLT01000271.1 GCA_003249105.1 Leptolyngbya sp.
CTGCACAGCAGCGCCACCATAGCCGGAGCCCCCCCCTGGTTGTGGCGGAGGTCAAAGATCAGTGCGTCGGTGTGGGCCACCAGGGTCATGGCGGCGGCCAGCGATTCGCCTGCAAACTCCGGCGGCTCAAAGCTAAACAGCTGAATGTAGCCCACGTTGCCCGGCAGGCGCTCAACTTTGTTGAAGTCAAAATTGCGGCGGCGGCTGGCCTGGTACTGGCGCTCAAGCTCTTTGGGGTCGGGTGCGGCTTCCGGTTCAAGATGAGGCAGGGGGACGGGGCTAAAGTGCAGGCGCAGGTTGCGATCGCCGCTGATCTGCTGGAGCTGGGCCGTCAGCGTATCCGCCAGCTGCTGCCCGCCGCCAATGTCGCCGTAGCCCCCCGACGACCGGCGCTGCTCAAGGTCGCCCTGAATTTTTTCTGCCACCTCGGGAAACACGTAGGCGTCGAGCTGGGTTACCAGCGCTCCCAGCACGGCCTCGATCGCATCAGCATCCAGCACAATATCCCCTGGGTTAGAGCCAGAAACAGCCATGGATCGCCTATCGAATGGGTTCGTGAACGGTAACTAGCTTGGTGCCGTCGGGAAAGGTGGCCTCCACCTGCACGTCGTGAATCATCTCCGCCACCCCATCCATCACATCGGCCCGGCTCAGCAGGGTGGTGCCGTAGCTCATCAGGTCGGCTACGGTGCGGCCATCCCGCGCGCCCTCTAGAATGGCCGCAGAAATATAGGCGACGGCCTCGGGGTGGTTGAGCTTTAGCCCCCGGTCTTTGCGGCGCTCGGCCACCAGGGCAGCGGTAAAAATCAGCAGCTTGTCTTTTTCCTGGGGGGTCAGTTGCATGGGGCGAGGTGCGATCGCAGGGTACAGAGCTAACCGTAAGCTTTCAAGGTTTTGGGCGGCTTGTCAACCAATGCCTTCATCCGACTGAGTTCTGGCTTCAAAATTAAAGCTTAAGCCATCGGCGTTGGGGTGATAACTACGTTAGCCTGCTGAGAAGAAATAAGCGAAAACGTCCTCAGCACCTAGCCCACCCGAGGCTTGCAAGCCCCTTTATTTGGTACCCCTGCCTATGACTGCGCCGCAGCTTGAGATTTTGTCCGACAAGCCTGCCCTGGTGCAGCGAGCCCTGGCCCTGGTAGTCGAGGCCATCCATAGCGCCGTAGCCGACCACGACTACTGCACCCTGGCTCTGGCTGGCGGCAGCACCCCCAAGCCCCTCTACAGCGACCTGGCCGAGCAAGACCTGCCCTGGGAAAAGCTATACATTTTTTGGGGCGACGAGCGCTATGTGCCCCTCGACCACCCCGACAGCAACGGGGGCATGGCCAAGGCTGCCTGGCTCGACCGAGTGCCCATTCCCCCTGACCACATTCTCTATGCTCCTACCCTGGAGGGAGATCCAGCGGCGTCGGCCCGTCAGTACGAGGCGATGGTCAAGTCGATTTTTGGCGGGCTCCAGGGCCTTGGGCCTAATCAGGTGCCGCGCTTTGACCTGATTTTGCTGGGCATGGGCGACGATGGTCACACCGCGTCCCTCTTTCCCCACACCGAGGCGCTGGGGGTGAGCGATCGCCTGATTACCGTAGGCTACAAAGGCAGCAATCCCCGCCTCACCTTTACCGCCCCGCTGATCAACCACAGCCACCGGGTGATGTTTTTAGTGGCCGGGGCCGACAAACAGGCCGCCCTGGCCCAGGTATTTGCCGCCGATGGCGACGACGCGGCCTATCCCTCCCGGCTGGTGCGCCCCCAGGGAGAACTGCGCTGGCTGCTCGATCGCTCGGCGGCGGGTGATTTAGACCTGGCATTGCCCGCCACTGTCTAAAGCTTTCGACTGGGGGTTTCACTCCCCTCTGAATTGCTGCGGCGCTGAACTATTATCTAAGCAGGCTGTTCGACAGTCTTGGAGATAGATGGCACCGACTGACCGTCAGCGGTTGGGAATCCTAAAATGGGGGTTGGGCTCCGTCAGACTCTTCTATGATTAGACACTACCGGGATCGTTTTTGATTGAGTAATGTGATTACCCTCTCGCTGCTCCATCCTCTCCACAAAACTCCAGTACAGAGCTGGTCTTTTGATCAAGAATCGGTGATTCGCATTGGTCGATCGACCGATAACAACGTAGTTCTGTACAGCGCTGTGGTCTCTCGCCACCACGTCGAAATTCACCGCACCGACAACGGCTGGGCGGTCAAAAGCATTGGTACCAACGGCACCTATCTCGATGGTCGCCGCATTACCGAAGTCCCAGTGGAAGACGGCATTGTCATTCGCCTAGCGCGATCAGGGCCGAACATTCAAATTCACATGTCTGAAGAGAAGCGCGACCCCCTCAAGGAACTGCTCAGCCGTCGCCGCACCGAAGATGTCAAAGACCACGACCACGGTACCCAGAGCGAGCCCCACGACGACGATCGCGCTCTGCCCCACCAGACCACAATCATCAACCAGTAGCAGGGGCTCTGGCAAAAGAACGAAGATATAAGAACGAAAAATGAAAAAAGGCCCAAAGGGTCTGAATTCTGGCCTTTTGGACTCTTTTGACCTAGCCTTCACCTGCTATATCAAGACAAAGACTCGGGGGGCCTTCAGCTGAAGGCCCCCCGAGTCTTTGTTGCGCGGTTTAAGCTACGTCTAGAGAGCGGCTTTGAGCAGGTCGGCTTTGTCGGTTTTTTCCCAGGTGAAGTCGGGTAGCTCGCGGCCAAAGTGGCCGTAGGTAGCCGTCTGCTGGTAGATGGGGCGGCGCAGATTGAGCATGTCGATCAGACCCTGGGGGCGTAGGTCAAAGTGCTTGCGCACCAGCTCGGCGATCGCCCCGTCAGAGATTTTGCCTGTGCCAAAGGTGTTGATTGAGATCGAGGTGGGCTGAGCCACCCCAATGGCGTAGGAAACCTGAATTTCGCAGCGATCGGCTAGACCCGCCGCCACAATATTCTTAGCTACGTAGCGCCCTGCGTAGGCCGCCGAGCGATCGACCTTGGTGGGGTCTTTGCCTGAGAAAGCACCACCGCCGTGGCGGGCCATGCCACCGTAGGTATCGACAATAATCTTGCGCCCGGTGAGGCCGCAGTCGCCGACGGGGCCGCCGATAATGAACTGCCCCGTGGGGTTGATGTGATACTGAGTATCGGCGTGGAGCCAGCCGTTGGGCAGCACCGGCTTAACGATTTCCTCCATCACCGCCTCGCGGATGTCGGCCTGGGAGATATCGGGGTCGTGCTGGGTCGAGAGCACCACCGCTTCTACGGCCACCGGCTTCAGATTTTCGTAGCGCAGGGTGATCTGGCTCTTGGCGTCGGGGCGCAGCCAGGGCAGCACACCGTGCTTGCGCAGGTAGGCCTGCCGCTCTACCAGCCGGTGGGCATAGTAGATCGGGGCGGGCATGAGGGTATCGGTTTCATTGGTGGCATAGCCAAACATCAGCCCCTGGTCGCCTGCGCCCAGGTCTTTGTCGGTGGCCACATCGACCCCCATGGCAATGTCTGACGACTGCTTGCCAATGGCGTTGAGCACCGCGCAGGAGGCCCCGTCAAAGCCCACATCAGAACTGTCGTAGCCAATGGCCAAGATCACATTACGCACAATGTCTTCGAGATCGACGTAGGTGTCGGTGCGCACCTCCCCAGCAATCACGGCCATACCGGTTTTAACCAGGGTTTCGACCGCTACTCGGGCATGCAGGTCTTCTTTGAGAATGGCGTCTAAAACGGCGTCGGAAATCTGGTCGGCCATTTTGTCGGGATGGCCTTCGGACACCGACTCAGAGGTAAAAATACTGTACTCACTCATGGAATTAGGCCCAACCAGTGGCAGAAGGAATGCAGGCAAAACTCAACCGAGGCTGAATCGCATTCCAAAGTTTACCAAAGTTTGACGAAGTGCCAGAGTTGTGAACCCTCCGCCCTTGGCTGTAGCGGGACTAAATTCAGCTCAGCAGCGCCCCCGGTGCCGCCCCATCGTGCAGCCCTCGGGCCTTTTGCTGCATGGTTTTAAAGATGTTGTAGAAGCCGTTGGCCCGAGACGGGGTGAGGCTGACGTCGAGCTGGGTGTCTTTAATAAAATCGGGAGTGAGGGTGACAATTTCGTCAGGGGTGAGACCGTTAAGGGCTTTGATCAGCAGGGCCACCAAGCCTTTGGTGATCTGGGCGTCGGAGTCGGCCTGATAGACCACTTTGCCGTCAATCAAATCAGCTACCACAAACACCTGGGAGACGCAGCCCGGCACCTTGTTCTCAGGGGTTTTGTACTCCTCAGGCAGGGGATCGAGTTTCTTGGCAAACCACAGCAGCTGCTCGTAGCGGCGCTTAGGGTCAGCGGCCTTTTGGAAGCGGGCCACAATTTTCTCAATAGACTCGGGGCGATCGACGGGCATGGGGTGGCAGGTGGGGAGACATTCTGTGAGTAGTCTATCAAGCAAAAGGAAGGTATAGGGGCGGCATGGGACGGCTGGAGAGACGGCGTGCAGGATCGGCGCTACCGTCTAGCGATGCGTCACGCTGCACGATGATACATCCTACCGTTCTGGCCCACAGCAGCCTTAACCGAATACCTGATCTACGGTCAACGACAGCCCAGGAAATGTGGGAGAAACAATGGATTGGCTGCCTCGAAACTGCTGTAGCTCAAACTCCCCATCTACCAGATGGCACAGGGTAAAAGTGGGTTGCTTGGGCGAACCAATGTAGCGCCGTCCACCTAGCCCTAGGTAATCGACAATCCAATATTCCTGAATGCCAAAGGCTTCGTAGTCGGCCAGCTTGAGCAGATAGTCGTCCCGCCAGTTGGTAGACACGACCTCAACCACCAGTTTGATCGACTGTGCCTTGACAATCACCGATTCTCGCTCCCATCGGGGCTCGTCGGCGATCGCCTCCTCCTGCAAAACGACAATATCGGGTTCATAGCCCGTGTCGTTTGAGAGTTTGATCACACATTCTTTGGGAATGAAATAGGGCTGGTTAGCGCTGCGAATGGCTGCACCTAGCTCAAAGGCCAGATCGCCTGCCAGCTTGGAGTGCTTTCCCTTGGGTTTGGGCATCTCGACTACCGCCCCCCGCCGCAGTTCGTAGCGATAATCCGAATTTTCTGGATACCACTTTATGAATTCGTCAAAGGTTATGGGAGCTTTGTCGAGTACGGCAATCATGGCGATCGCATTTCCCTAGCGTTGCTGACACCCATACTCTTCTAGTCTAGGCAATGTTTGAACAAAACTTAGGGGGGCATTCTCAGCTAGCAGGACAACTAACTTACCGCCCGCTATTCAACACCCCTTCACTTTCCATCTCCGTCTTTGCCGCTGACAAAGCGGTGGGCAACGGTTTCGGGCTGAATGGCGGAAAGAATGGTGTGGCCTGAGTCAGTGATAATGACGGCACGGGTGCGGCGACCGTAGGTGGCGTCGACGAGCTGTCCTCGCTCGCGGGCGTCGGAGATGATGCG
Source organism: Leptolyngbya sp. (assembly GCA_003249105.1). Classification (GTDB taxonomy): domain Bacteria; phylum Cyanobacteriota; class Cyanobacteriia; order Phormidesmidales; family Phormidesmidaceae; genus Nodosilinea. The sequence goes on from QBLT01000271.1 coordinate 5,449, forward strand.
CTTAATGGGGGCGGACTCGGGGCTGACAATGGCAATCACCCGATTGGCCGATACGATATTGCCAAAGCCAATGTTGATGAGCTTGATGTCCATAATGTATAGAAAGGCGGTAACGGGAGGTGCTGGTGCTAACGCCAGGGTTAACCCCCGACTGGCCAGAAAACACGGAGATTTTTGGCACTATGCTCTGCCTTTGAACCCAGATTAGACTTATTGCCATACTAACGAATCCATCTGGTGCTGAGGGTTAATATCCGGCGAAATTTCAGTTTTTTGGCGTTTTCGTTCCCTGGGCTACATCTCTCGGCCTAGGGGCAGCCTAATCGGGTCTTCTTAGCCCTTTTTTGGGTTTCCCTGGCTAACCTAGCTTTTGGAAGTGCCCTGCTTACCCTGTCTTAGCCTGGAGGATTGTGTTGTGCAGCCGGTTGACTTTACTACTCTAATGGCCCTGTGCCAGAGCCTTGAGGCCGACTGGGTGCCTGCCCGCTGCGAGACGGTGGTGCAGATCGACACGACCACTCTGGCGTTGGCGCTTAGAACCCTCGATCGCCGCAGTTGGTTGACGATCTCATGGCACCCCCAGGCGGCGCGCCTGCACCTAGGTGATGCGCCGCCCAAGGGCCAGGACACGTTTACCTTTAGCCAGCAGTTGAAGCATCAGATTAGCCAACTGGCGCTGGTGGCGATCGCCCCGGTAGCCCCCTGGGAGCGCGCGATCGATTTGCAGTTTGGCCCC
>QBLT01000272.1 GCA_003249105.1 Leptolyngbya sp.
GCCCCATGCCCGCTATCCCCGCCGTCAGTACCCCCAGCCAGGGGGCCAGGGTGGGGCCAACAAGGCCCGAACTCAAGTAGGAGATGGCGTAGGCGCTCATCGCTCCCATCAGCAGGGTGCCCTCTAGGCCTAGGTTGATTTTGCCGCTTTTCTCCGTCAGGCATTCGCCCAAACTGACTAGCAAAAAGGGTACGCTGCCCCGCAGGGTACCGGCTAAAATGCCCAGGGGTACGCCCCACCAGCCCAGTGCTTCCGTCGCCATTACTTATCTACTCCCCTACTCATTCACCGATCCACCCTAGCCTTGGGGAAGCCGCTACCGCGTCTATCACCCATCTACCCGGCCACAACCGCGCCCTCAGCCTCGGCCTCTCGCTCCTGAAATACGGCAAAGCGCCCGTAGAGTGATTCGCTGTAGAGCACGCAGAGAAAGACGATGCCCTGAAAGACCATGACGGTAGCATCGGGCAGGTTGTGCGATCGCTGCAAAATTCCCCCCGCCGCCAAAATCCCTCCCAGCAGCACCGACACCAGCACCGTGGCCAACGGGTTATGGCGGGCCACAAAGGCCACCAAAATCCCGGCGTAGCCGTAGTTCGACACAATCGACTCGTTTAGTCGCTTCTGCACGGCAGCAACCTCGACCATGCCCGCCAGCCCGGCACAGGACCCCGCCAGGAAGCACACCGCCAGGGTGAGCTTGCCCACCGGCAGCCCGGCAATGCGGGCGGCACGCACATTGCCCCCGGCGGTGCGGGCGGCAAAGCCAAAGGTGGTGCGCTGCATCAAAATGTAGGCCAGGGCCGAGGCCACCAGACCATAGACCAACCCCCAGTGCACGCGGGTGTCGGGCAGGCTGCCCAGCCAGGCCGCCGGAGCAATCTCAAAGCTGGAGGGCTTGCTGACAAAGGCGGGGTCGCGCAGGGGGCCTTGCACGAGGTGGTTCATCAGGGCGATCGCAACGTAGTTCAGCAGCAGGCTGCTGATGGTTTCATTCACCCCTCGGTAGTGGCGTAGGGCTCCTGCCGCCATGATCCATAGGCCCCCCGCCAAAATGCTGCCCACAGCCATAGCCAGCAGCACCAGGCTACCCGGCAGACTTGTCCCCAGGGACAGACCCACCAGCACCGCCGCCAGTCCTCCAATCACCAGCGCCCCTTCGTTGCCGATAATCACCAGCCCGAGTCGCGCCGGTAGAGCCGTGCATAGGGCCGTCAGCATCAGCGGTGAGGCCCGCAGCAGAGTGTTTTGCCAGGCGCTCCAGCTGCCAAAGGCGGCTCGATAGATAGAGGCATATACCGCTAGGGGGTTGGCCCCGGCCAGGGCACAGAACACCCCAAAGATCACCAGGGCAGACAGCACTGCCCCCATGGGCAGGGCCACCGATTCTAAAGATCGCCGCCAGGTTGTTGTAGACGCCATGGTTGTGCCCTAGCTAATCGACCCGATTACACCCTCGACAAAATAATCCATTTTTTCAAGCTCAACATTGTCAATCTTGAGCTGCTGGTCGGCGGGCAAAATTTCGCTGCCGGTGTTGCTCATCAGCGGTCCACCGTAGATCACCACCTCTCCAGACTTGATGCCAGCCAGGGCGGCATCGCCAGCGGCCTTAGCCTCGTCGCTGACGGCGGGGCCGTAGGCCGACAGTTTACAGAAGTTGTCGGCTAGGCCGCCCCGCAGGATATGGGGAATGTCTCCCGCCATCAGGGTTTTGCCTGCCATCAAGTCTTTGCCCACGGTGGTGTAAATGCTCGACCAATCCCACTCGGCCCCGGTGAGGTAGCCCTTGGGAGCCAGGGGGCTCTGGTCGGCATGGTAGCCCGAGGTCATGACCCCGCGCCGTTCGGCAGTTTCCATCACCACCTTGGGGCTGTCAACGTGGCAGGTGATCACTTCAATGCCCTGGTCGGCCATGCTGTTGGTGGCCTCGGCCTCTTTCACCGGCACCGACCAGTCGCCGGTAAAGATCACCTGGGTGGTGGCCTCGGGGTTGACCGACCTGGCCCCCAGGGTAAAGCTGTTGACGTTGCGCAGCAGCTGCGGAATGGGCTTGGCCGCCACAAACCCCAGCTTGCCCGCCGGGCTCATGTGGGCTGCCACTACCCCGGCCACGTACTGGGCTTCGTCGATGTAGCCAAAGTAGCTACAGACGTTTTTGGGGTGTACGCCCTCCTGGTAGAGCCCCCCGGCGTGGAAAAACTGCACGTCGGGAAACTCTGCCGCCAGGGCGAGAATGTGGGGGTCAAAGTAGCCAAAGGAGGTGGGGAAGAGCACCTTGGCCCCGTCGATCTCGATCATGCTGCGCATGGCTTCGGCCACCGCCGTGGTCTCGGGCACGCTGGCCTCTTCTACGAGGCGAATGCCCGGCACATTGGTGGCCATAGCAGCGGCCCCCTGGGCATGGGCCTGGTTGTAGCCAAAATCATCCTTCGGCCCGACGTAGATGAAGCCTACGACCAGTTCTTCTGGGGCAGACCCATCGGTGGCCGCGCCGCCCTCGGTGCTGGGCGACTGGGCGCAGCCGGTGCCAAATTTGGCCGTCAGCCCAAAGGCGGAGGAGGCCAGCAGCCCCCGCACCACTTGTCGTCGCGATAGGCGAAAGGAACGGTTGCGATCGCTCATTGTGGTTAAAACTCTCTTCAATACAGGGGCAGAACATAGTAGCAAGCACAGCTTCACCTGCGCATCGGAGCGCTCTCGACGCTGACTCGATTTGCCTGGGGCTGTCCTACGCTTTTACACCATCCTCTCTAAGAATTGGTAAAAGGTTCCAAAGTAGTTGTATCAGAAATAACATTCTATTGGCTCCGCCACTATCCCCGGATAGAGATTGACCAAAAGCAAAGCCCCAGAGTGGTGCACTCCAGGGCTGGCCATGGTTGATTTCGGCTTGACGGTGGTGGGGCTAGATATGCTGCTCTAGCAGCTCGGCGATCGCGCGATGCTCCACTGGCGGCACCAGCGGAAACTCCTGGCGGGTGTCAGTAATTAGCCAGTCGAGGGCAGCGGCCTTCATGTCGATAGACGCGCCGGTTTTATCGACGCAGTAGCGGCCAAACACCAGTTTGTCAACCAAGCGCACGCCAGGGCCAATGCGCGAATATTCAAAGATCACGCTCTTATCGACGATCGCCCCGCTGCAGATCGAGCAGTTGTTGCCGATGGCGCTGGGGCCAATGATGGTGGCACCGTCTTCGATGTGAGTCATGCCGCCGATGTAGACCGGCCCTTCGATGTTAACCTTGTCCCAGTTGGCCTTCACGTTCAGCCCCACGTAGACGCCGGGGCGAATCTCTTGACCGGGGATATCGACCAGGTTGACCACCCCGGTGAGCACGTCCTGAATGGCGCGCCAGTAATCCGGCACCTTGCCGATATCGACCCACTCAAACTCCATAGGAATGCCGTAGAAGGGGGCATTGTTGGCCACCAGCTTGGGCAGCAGGTCGCCGCCGATGTCAAACGAACAGCCCGAGGGAATGTAGTCAAACACCTCCGGCTCAAAGATATAGATACCGGTGTTGATCTCGGTGCTGAGGGCTTCTTCAACCGAGGGCTTTTCTTGGAAGGACTTGACTCGCCCCTCGGGATCGGTGACTACGACCCCATAGCTGGGCACCTGCTTGAGGGGCACAGTCTTGGTAATAATGGTGGCGATCGAGCCCTTCTCGCGGTGACGGCGCACGGCCTCAGTGAGGTCGAGGTCGATCAGGGCGTCGCCGCAGAGCACCACAAAGGTGTCGTCAAAAAAGGGCGAAAAATCCTGAATCTTGCGCATGCCCCCAGCGGAACCGATGGCGTCTCCCACCAGTTCGCCATTCTCTTCAATGCGACCCTCAAAGGAGTAGGCCAGCTCGACCCCAAAGCGCTGCCCGTCGCGGAAGTAGCCCTCGATCTCGTTCGCCAGGTGGCTGACATTCACCATAATCTGGTCGAATCCGTGCTGGCGCAGCAGTTCGAGCAAGAACTCCATCACCGGCTTCTGCATGATCGGAATCATGGGTTTGGGAATGGTGTAGGTGATGGGCCGTACACGGGTGCCTTTACCGGCAGCCAAGATCATGGCTTTCATACGAATAGGATCCTTAAATTTATGGAGTTATGATCTGTAAAGCATCTGTAGAGCAGTTTGGCTAGCTACGGCTACAGCCGCCTACCCAGAAAAAGCTGGAAATAACCTTCGCCTAGGGCGATCGCACTTGGCCATGCTAACAGCGCTTAAAACAAGAGCACCGGTAACCCATCGACCTTCAACGAGTTCTTACACATTCTTTAAAATAGCCCGGCATTCTCAGAAACGGTGATCTGAGTTATCGCCTCTCCGTCTTAGTCAGGCAGAATAAACGCCGGTAGTTCGGCCTCTGCTGCGGTGAGAGGGGCGCGATTGAGATTTCTCACCCGTAAATCGCCGTAGAACTGGTCTTGACCCAGCTCCACCTTCGACTGGGCCGAGAGAAACAGCAGCCCCCAAAACACCCCCACCTTTTCGTGGACGGCGGCGGCGTGGGGGGTGTCAAAGTCGTGGGCGTCTTCGAGATCGGCGGGCTTAAACTGGGGCCAGTGCTCTAGCAGCAGCTCAAAGTCGATCCACAGGGTGTCTTCGCCTAACTCGTCCCAGTACTGGTCGAGAAAGGCTTCGAGGGCGGCGGCAATTTCGGAGAGGTTTTCCTGGTGGGCGAGCTGGGCGATCGCCCGCACGGCCTGGCGCTGGGGCTGGGGCCGCGCCCGCCGGGCGCGAATGCGCGGTTGGTGGTCGGCCATCACCGTAGCCATGGTTTCGAGCTGCTGAATCAGCTCGTGCAGCGTGACCTGCCGCCGCTGGGGAATGGGGGCGACGGCGCGGCGGTGCAGGTGCCGCTCCAGGTTGCGGGGCAGGGGCACCAGGTCAGGAATGTCCTCTTCCCAGACTTCTTCGGGGTTGGCTTCGGCCTCGGCCTCGGCTTCGGCCCGCACCATGGTGTCGGCCTTGAGCAGCACCAGCATAGAAGCGTAAAGAAACCCCTGGCCCGACTCTGACAGGTTGGCTTCGTAGGGGGTGCGCCCCTGACTGGCTAAGGCTTCGGCCTGGCTCTTGAGTAGCGACAAAAAGCGATCGATCACGTCGATCACCTTGACATCCCACGGGTCGATTTCGCCCTGATCGGCCAGGTCGATGAGAAATGCGATCGCAGTTTGAGCCAGGGACGATGACATAGACCGAGAGGTGCAAAAGCTTAGAGATCGCTAGACAGCCCCCGCTGTCTAAGTCGCCATAGCGAGGCTATCGGCCCATGATAGCTCAAAGGCCCGTTTTACCTAGCGACTCCATCACCGCATCGATCAGCGCCTGTCCCCAGATCATCGCCATCACCCCGCACCCGAGGATCACAGAAATGGCCTTAGCGATCTGCATGGGCTCGAGGTTAAAGGGAGAGCCGTAGGTAAGCGGTAGCGCAATCAGCACAGCGCCTAGGGCAGCACCCCCGGCAAACCGCGAGGCCCCCTTGAGTAGGGGACGCTGAGTAGGTTTAGTCGGATCACCGTCGCCAGACATCATGATGCTTTCTCTAACGCAACATCCAGTCCATCAGCTAAATCATAACAACTGAGGTCGATGGCGATCTGGGCCGCACGTCCGGCTCCGCTGGCTGTATCTAAGCGATCGCTTCCCCATCTTCGACCGGGGCGGCGGGCAGCATTAGGCTCTGTTCTTCGAGCTTGACCTGGTAGCGCTGCACGTCTTGCTCCAGTTCCTGAATGCGAATTTCGCGCTGCTGCACCTGCTTGCCAAAGGACATATAGCCCTGCACCTGGGCCCAGACGCTAAACACCCAGGCAAACACCGCCCCAATGCCCATGGCGATAATCAGCTCGACGCACAGGGGCGCTTCTACATCCACCCCCGGCGCGATGTGAATCAGCACCCGCTCGGTGTTCTCAATGCCAAATAGCACCAGGGCTAGGGCAATTACAAAAATAACGACGAAATTTATCTGCCTCATGGCTCTGGGCCTCCCATCGTTGGTCAAATTCGCTAGGTCTATGCTAAGTCCAGCTCGGAATCTATGGTTCCCTACAGGTAGAACTCCACTTCTGGACTTAGATAAGGTTATTTAACCAGGCAGGCTTTATTTTTGGCTAAAGGTTTTTAGGAAGTGGGGGAG
>QBLT01000273.1 GCA_003249105.1 Leptolyngbya sp.
GTGGGGGAGATGGGGAAGATGGGGGAAGACCAGACGTAGGTCGTAGGTCGCATTCGGCAGCAGGAGTGAAATGGAGTGGCCCTAGGCTTTGCTCCGCCAATACACCAAAGAGGTAATTGACTAAAAATGGGCAATAAAAAAGGAAGGAGCAATGCTCCTTCCTAAGCTTTGAAATTGTTAGGGGTTTAGCTGTAAGACAAGCTTAGACTTCTTCAAGGCGAGCATAGAAGACGCCCTGCACCTTAATATCGACAGGCTCAGCGGTGCCCATGTCGGTATCGGAGGGCTGTTCCGCTTCAAAGGTCCCGCCAATTTCGCCAGTGGCGCTGTCGATCTTAGACACCCGTAGAGAGATGTGACCCTGACCGACATCAAAGGACTTCACGTTTTCCTTTTCATACTCTTCGCTGTCGCCGCTGCCGGGTAGCGCTACGGCGTTGTCATAGCCGGTGGCCAAACCGCGACCCTTGGGGTCGAGAAAGTTAGAGGTGCGGTAGGAGGGCACTTTATAGTCACCCTCAAAGTCGATGGAGCTATTTAGAGCGCTTTGCCCCGGCTGCGACTTAGCGCTCAGGCCTTTGACGGTAAACAAGAAAGGCTCTTGCTGACCACCGGGAAGCTGAACGGTAATCGCCTGGAAATCCATGCCGCCGGTCTCAGAGAACAGCAGACTCCCGTCAGAATCTACGGTCAAATCGCCGCGCACCTGGTCTAGGCTCGAGGTGTAGCGAGTTAGCACCTTGCCGGGCACGTAGGCCGCCTCTTGGCGCTTGGAGGCTTCTTCCTTCACAAAGTAGGCAGTGGGCTCAATGCACATGCCTACGAGCTGATAGGTTTTGCCACTGTCGAGGGCAATACTGCCTCGGGTCATTTCTGAAAGCTGGGGGCACTTGTTGGCCAGGCCAGTGTTACGAATTTGGTCATAGGTTAGCGGCACACTACTGGTGGCACTGGGCGCTTCGCTACAGGCTGTCAGTACACTCAGGCAGATGGCCAAGAACGCAACTAAGAGGGCGCGATACCTCATGGTCTACCTCAAAATTTAGTATGTAAAAGGCGCTGTCAAACTACTCAAATAATGCGACAGCCGTCGGCTCTGGGCTGCTACGGCGCTGGCCAGATAGCCCTGGCGCGAAACCATGACAAGCAACTCAAATTTGCTCGCTAGCCCGGCAACAACGCTGGGCCTGCCCTCAGCCAGTAAAGCCTCAAGTAAGCATTCTACATGGCTCTGGGACTCTTTCCTAGAATATCGAGCCGGTACTGGCGAGGTGCTGGTATCTTGGGGTAAACCCAGTGGGGCTAAGGGTTTCAGAGTTAAGGCTACATCAGAGCTTTACACATTCTGATGGGGGGCTTGACGGCCCAGCCGCTAACGTTAAGCTATCTAACAAAATTCCTAGCTAGAGCCATGACTGATTACCCGCCCGGCGATCGCAGCGACAGTCTACCCAAAGACTTAAGCCAGCTGTCTGACCTCATCGATCAGGCTGCCCTGGGTCGCAAGGGCAACAGTACAGAGTTGCTGGCTCTATTGCGGCTCCTGGAGCAGTGCCACCGCGACATCTGCGAAACTCTGTTTTATGATGCGCTACCCGACAACCGCCAGCATCTCTACGCGCTGCTGAGAAACATTGAAGTGAACGGCGGCTGGCCCTACATTCAGCGGATGAAGCTGCAGGCGTTGTTGGCCAACCTGCCCGATTTTGATTTTGATACCTTCTCCCCCTCGATGGTGCTTCCCCCGGAGGAAGATCGGTTTCTGGGGGAAGAAAAGTAATTGGCGGCTGGGGTGACAGGTGTTATGCGCCCAGGGAAAACGTGCTTTCCTACAACTGCGGCTCAGTTATCCAATCTAGTGTCTCTATTTGGTCTGCCTACCACGACTAGTGGTAAGCTGAGCCAATTTCGGTATTATGGCTGGGCTGAAGCCTAAAGGGCACTTGTTTAAACTGACTACTCCCTGCAGCCATTTTGTGGTTTTAACGCTACTTTAGCTTTCGGCACAACTCTTTTTTGTCGCACCTATGGCCAGTCATTCTTTAACAGCTAGGCTTCGTGGTTCGCTGCAGCGGTTGACCAAGCCACTGCTAATGCCGAGCTTGGCCTTGGCCACTGGACTGGTCAGTTTGGGTTTGCTGCCGGGTAGTGGCACGGAGCCAGCGCTGGCGCTCAACGCCTACTGCCAAGTCACCCAAGAGGCTGCCCTAGCTAAAGAAAATTTGCGCAAAGCTGCCCTTGAGGGCGATAGTGCGGCTCAGCAGCAGTATCAGGCGATGGTGCGCCAGCACACTGAAGACCTGCGCCAGTGCCGCAGCCGCACCTGGCCCCAGCGCCAGGCGGTGTGGGTGCGTCTTTACCCTTGCGACCTGCAACCCGGCATTCTCGATGCGCTGTTCGATCGCATGGTTAACCTGGGCTACAACGAGGTCTATGTAGAAGCTTTCTACGGAGGCCAGGTGCTGCTGCCCCAGGCCGACAACCCCACCGTGTGGCCTTCGGTGGTGCAGGCCCCCGGCTACGAGCGTCGCGATTTATTGGCTGAATCGATCGAAAAAGGCCGCCAGCGGGGCCTGCGGGTCGACGCCTGGGTGTTTGCCCTCAATTTTGGCTATTCCTACGGGTTGCGCAGCGATCGCGAGCAGGTGCTGGCCCTCAACGGTCGCGGCCAAACCACTTACACCTACGCCAAGGCTGGAGACTCTAGCAACCCTGACGAAGTCTTTGTCGATCCCTACAATTCCCAGGCTAAGGACGACTACAGCCGTCTGCTAGGGGCCATCCTGCGGCGACAGCCCGACGGTGTGCTGTTCGACTACGTGCGCTATCCCCGTGGTGTCGGTGCCAACTCGGTGGCCGACAGCGTTGACGACCTGTGGATCTACGGCCAGGCCTCGCGCGATGCGCTGTTTCGCCGGGCGGTAAACCAGCAGGGGCAAGAACTAATCCGCCGCTACATCAGCCGAGGCCATCTGGTCGATCGCGACATTCAAGAGGTGCGCGACCTCTACCCCAACGAGGCCGAACCGCTGTGGCAGAGCCGCACCCCATCTCCACCGCTGCAAGTGGGGCAGGAGCCGCCGACCCCAGCCAGTCTGCGCCCCCGGCTAAATGCTGAACTGTGGCAGTTGACTGTGGCCCACGCGGTGCAAGGGGTGGTCGATTTTGTGAAAGTGGCCGGGGAACAGGTGCAGCGCAGCGGCATTCAGGCCGGAGCGGTGTTTTTCCCGGAGGGCAATCAGACGGTGGGTACTGGCGGCTATGACTCGCGGCTGCAATACTGGGAGCGCTTTCCCACCTGGATGACCTGGCACCCGATGGCCTACGCAGTGTGCGGTAACACAGGCTGCATCTTAGATGGAATCCGCCGGGTGCAGACGATGATACCCAGTGGCACCTCCCCCACGGTGACCCCCGCGCTGGCCGGGATTTGGGGCCAGGCAACCTACAACCGTCCGGCACTCGAAACCCAGATGGAAGCGCTGCGGCGATCGAGTCCTGAAATCACCTCGGTGAGCCACTTTGCCTACTCCTGGCAAGACCCTGAGTTCGATCGCGTGAGAAAGTTCTGTTCTCTACAATAAATTACCTGCCGCGCCCTATGGAACAGCCCCAAACGCCGTCTGGCCCGGTTACTCTGGTGATCTCGGAGGTGGTTGAACCGAGCAAAGTGACCGCCTACGAGGCCTGGACGAAGGGCATCAACCACGATGCCAGGCAGTTTGAGGGTTTTTTAGGGGTTGAGGTGATTCGCCCCCGCGACCATGACCACCCTGAGTACGTGGTGATTGTCAAGTTCGAGAGCTACGATCGCCTGCGATCCTGGCTGATATCACCTATCTATCGCGACTGGATGGATCAGTCCTATGGACTGATTGCGGCGCGATCGCAGCAGCATTTACCCAATGGTCTGGAGCTGTGGTTTACCCTGCCCCAGGCTCGCTCTGGGGGACACGACCCTCTGCCGCCGCCGCCCTACTACAAGCAGGTGGTGCTGGGGGTGTTGGCGGTCTACCCGCTGATTTTGCTGGCCAATGCACTGCTAGGGCCGCTGCTCGGTGGGCTGCCGCCGTTGCTGGGTCTATTTATTTCGGTGATTTTTGTCTCAGCGTTGCTGACCTATCCGGTGATGCCTTGGCTTAGCAAAAGCCTGGAGTTTTGGCTCTACCCAAAAGCTGGTCGAAGATGAGTCAGTACCCTTTGGAAAAAATCAGCTTCATCCCCTACTGTCTGTGCGGCGGCGGTTGCTCGATAGATGGCGGCAATTGGATTAGACCTTGGCGATCGCGGTATTTCCAGGCGATCGCCGTTTCTCCTGGCTGCCACCCAATCTCTGCCCTGGCGTTTTTGAGACATTTAGCCGTGCCAATTTGAAAAGAACCAGCTGATTGCATGATTAGGCCACGGTTGAGATAAACCTGATGAGTGCAGGTGATGTTGTGGGAGGCAATTGTTACGGAGCGCCGTCCTGAGGGCGAGGGATAGGTGGCGTAATCGCTGGGGCCAACCGTGCCCGACAGGACTAATGTCAAGAAAGCCAGGCACAAAAATAGCATGAAGAGCAATCCAGGCCCGTGCAGCATGCGGATCAGCAGTTTTTGCCAGCGGGGTAACGGCGCAATTTTCAGCTTGCCCAAGGCTCTCAACGAAAATATTGATGCGCCAAAAGCCAGCAGTGGTAAAGGCAGCAATCCCCAAAACCCTCGCAAGGCGTAAGTTTCTGATTGACTCGCGCTGAGGATAAAGCAACCCCAAAAGAGGGCATGCAGTAGAAGCGAGACGATCCAGGGTTTTGCCGTGCTAGACATGGTTACACCTGTCAAATTGTGTTTAGCAGTTGCGCATCTCTGTTTCTTTGCCTCCACTCCACCCCAGCGATTGGAGTGACCCCATCGCCCCTGCCATCCCCAACCAAGGGATGGGGATGATAACCAAAACACTGCTGCTGAAATAGCGGCCTATGCCGTAGTCGCCAGGGCGGCGGCCATCGCTTTCCCTGCCAACCAGCCCGTAGTCCAGGCGTTTTGAAAGTTAAACCCGCCCGTTACCCCGTCGATGTTGAGAATTTCGCCCGCCAGGTAGAGCCCTGGGCAGCGACGGCTCTCCAGGGTTTTGAAGTTGACCTCGGGCAGGGGAATGCCTCCGCAGGTGACAAATTCGTCTTTGAAGACGCCTTTGCCTGCGATCGCATAGTTCCCCCGCGTCAGCTCCGTTACCAGCGTTTGCACCTGCCCCTTCGACAGGTCGGCCCAGTTTAGTTGGGTGCTCACCTGGGCCCGGTGCTGAACCAAATACTGCCACAGCCGCCGCGACAGTTCTGGAAACGGTGAAAACGCCGCCACCTGCCGCTTGCCCTGCTCTTGCTTGAGGCTGGTTAGCTTTTGCCGCACCTGGTCTTGCGGTCGGGCTGGCAGCCAGTTCACGGTCAGCGTCGCCCGGTAGCGCTGGCGGTGCAGCCCTACCGCCCCGTAGGCCGAAAGCTTGAGCACCGCCGGGCCGCTCACCCCCCAGTGGGTAATCAGCAGCGGCCCGCTCTGGGCCAGGGTAGGGGAATCTTCCAGCGCCAGGCTCAGCTGCACGGTTTCGACCGAAACCCCCGCCAGGTCGTGCAGGGCCGGGTCGGGAATGTTGAAGGTAAACAGCGACGGTACGGGCGGCACCAGGTCATGGCCCAGCTTGAGGGCCAGGCGATAGCCGCCGGGACTGCTGCCGGTGGCCAATAGCAGGCGATCGCACTGCCACTCAGCCCCAGCGCGGGTCGTCAGCCAAAAGCCCTCGTCGTCGTGGTGAATCTGGGCGATCGCCTGACTGGTGTGAATTTTGATGCCTAATCTGCGGGCTTCCCCCAGCAGGCAGTCAACGATGGTGCCCGAGTCGTCCGTGGTGGGGAACATGCGGCCATCGGCCTCGGTTTTGAGCCGCACCCCCCGCTGCTCAAACCAGGCCACCGTGTCCTGGGCCTGAAAGCGGCTAAAAGGGCCGCGCAGGGCATTGCTGCCGCGCGGGTAGTGGTTAACCAGCACGGCAGGGTCAAAGCAGGCGTGGGTGACGTTGCAGCGCCCGCCGCCCGAAATTCTCACCTTGGCCAGGGGTTCGCGCCCTGCCTCGAAGATATGGATGGCATGGCCAGGGTTGGCT
>QBLT01000274.1 GCA_003249105.1 Leptolyngbya sp.
AACCGCCCCACCGTCAGCCTCGTGACCCAAGCCTATGAAACCGGCGTTAAGCTCACTCAAACGGCGATGGCAGACTTGGAAAAACAGTTCCATCGCTTACCAGGCTTAGAAAAGTGGTTCGTCGAAATTACCCCACAGGCTGCCTAGTAAATGGATGCTTTATTTCTTGGAGCACTCTAAACCCTTGACCTCATGACCAGTAGACTTATTTATGCCTTCAGGTACTAGTTTACGGGATTCACCTGAAACTCGGAAAAGCCAATGCATTTTCATCAAAGTTCTTTGAACCCTAATCTGCTTTAGATGTTTCCACCAAGAACTTAAACGTTTTTCGACTCTATTGAGTAAGCTAAAAGCGCCAAACTTTATTTGGCAGGGAGTATAGATATTATTAAGTAGTCCTGAATTTTAGCAATACTAGCATTGATTTAATGATGGTTGACATATACCTTTAGGTATAGCAGCTTAGTTTTAGCCCAAATGGTGTTTAGCCACGTATGTAGCCGGGTAAAACTGTGGCACCTTGGAGAGGTTCCTCCTGGTCGTTGCACTATGGTTCCTGTGTCGGTGGGTGGCATTGCTCAATCTGCGCTCTTGACAGACCAGTTGTTGGCCTATTACCGCCAGCTATCAGCGGGCCTGCTGACGGTGGTCGATGTGGAAACGACGGGGTCTCGCCCAACCGAGGCCAGGGTGATTGAAATTGCGGTAGTGCAAGGTTCCCTCGACCAGGGGATTACCCATGAGGCTTCCTTTGTCGTCAATGCCAACGTGCGTGTACCTCATACGATTACGCGGCTGACGGGCATTACCACCGCCATGGTCGAACAGGGCACCGCCGCCGAGGTGGTGTGGCAGGCGCTGCGATCGCCCCTCGATCAGGGGGTACTCACTGGCCATAACCTCGCGTTTGACTACAGCTTTATTCAGGCGGAGTACCAGCGGCTAGGTCAGGGGTTTAAGCGCCCTGAGGCCCAGCAGTTTTGTACGGTAATTTTGTCGCGGCTGCTGCTGGCCGATCTGCCTTCCCGCAGTTTGCCGCAGCTGGTGCGCCACTTTGGCTTTGACGTGGGGCGATCGCACCGCGCCCTAGCCGACACCAAAGCCTGCTGGCTGCTGGCCAACCTGCTGCTGGAGCGCTTAGCCAACACCTCCGACGATGCCCTGCGGCGGCAGTTTGCCGAGCAGTGGGTGCCCCTGCGGGATGCCGTCAAGGTGTTCGACTGCCCTCGGGTTGACCTCCAGCGACAGCTCGATGCCCGCGGCTGTGAACGCCGCACTTCGCGGCGGGGCAACCGACACATGTATCGCCGGGGTGACCTAGAAGCCCTCTACCGCGAACTCTACCCAGAGCAGCTATCGCTTAACCTAGGCGAGGCGGGGCGTTAGGGGGACTTCACCTGCGCTTGCCCACCACTGCGTTCTCAGAACCCGTCCGAAACGCCCTGTGACTCTTGGGCTGCGACTTGAGGAACATGGTTTTCGGATAAGTTCTAAATCTGGATTTTTTTGAAATTTTTCCCACAGCTGGGGAAAAATTCGGCATGGTTACAGAGGTGGGGGAGGAAAATTCCTGTTGCAAGCCTGGGGCTGAGGCTGGGGGATTTATGGCGCGTTTTATGGGGCGATCGCACCGCAACCAACGGCGAATATGGGTATGGGGTGGAGCAGCGCTAGCGCTGCCGACTCTGGTGGCCTGTGGCCCACCCCCGGCTGCCTTTGGCGGCACGCCGTCGGAGACTACCACAATGCTAGAGTTCATAGACCCTCAACCCATTGCCCTAGCCAGCGCGATGACTAGCCCCCTGCTGTTCGATACCGTCTCAGACTTTGCCGAAGGGGTCGCCCTGGTGCGCCTCAACACGAGCTTGGGCTATATCGATCGCGAGGGCAACCTGACCATCCGGGTCGCCGACGACAACATTACTGTAGCCGCCGACTACGCCGAAGGTCTGGCGGTCGCCCAGGCTGGAGCCTACTTTGGCTACCTCGACCGCCAGGGTGACTGGGCCATACCGGTACAGTTTCGCCAGGCCAAGTCGTTTTCTGGGGGGCTGGCGGCGGTGCAGGGGGGCACCAAGTATGGCTACATCAACCTCCAAGGTGAGTGGGTGATTGAGCCCCAGTTCGACCTGGCGGAGGGGTTTGTGGGCGAGCGCGCCCTGGTGAAGCTGGGAGAGACCTACGGCTATGTGGATCCCGATGGTCGCACCGCTATTCCTCTTGAGCTGAAGGATGCCTGGAGTTTTTCTGAATCGCTGGCTGTGGCGCGGCAAGATCAGCTGTACGGCTATATTGACCCCAGCGGCGCGATGGCGATCGCCCCCAGCTACGATGGGGCCTTTAGCTTTTCTGACGGTCTGGCGCGGGTGCGCCAGGGCCGCAATTTTGGCTTTATTGACGCCACCGGAGCGCTGGTGGTCGAGGCCACCCTACCCTTTGCCTCAGATTTTTCAGAGGGGTTGGCAGCGGTGCTGATCGATCGCCAGTGGGGCTACATCGACCACACTGGCCAGGTCGCCATTGCCCCCAGCTTCGCCTACGCCGCCGACTTTTCCGAAGGATTAGCCGCCGTTCAAAAAGATGGGCTTTATGGCTATATTAACGCCAAGGGAGCCTGGGTTGTAGAGCCTCAGTACAGCAATGCCGGACGATTTTCGGAAGGGCGAGCGCGGGTTCAAATCGACAATCGCTGGGGCTTTATCGACACCGAGGGCAAGGTTCTCACCGGGGTCGGCTTCAAAGGTTTGCAGTAGCCCTACTGGGCAAAATCGGCCAAAAATTGCTCAATTAACCCCACAGTGACTCCGGGCTGCTCTAGCTGGGGGGTGAGCCCCACACCCGGCAGCACCTCAAAGCGACGGATAGCAGCGGAGTTGAGAGCCGCCAACCGGCGACCGATCGACACATCGGTGAGCTGGGCGGCTTCACCCCAGAGCAGGGCGGTGGGGGTAGTGAGCTGGGGTAGATAGGTGGCTAAGTCAAAGCTCAGGTCGCCCCGCACAAAGGCCAGGGCGGCGACATCGGCATGGGGCTGCTGGGCCGACTTGAGGTAGGCCGCCACCATCTCGTCGGAGATTTTGCTGGCGTCGGCGAACTGGCGCTGGGCCAAGAATAGCTTGATGCCCTCGGTGGTAGCGATCGCCCCCCGATAGAGCACCTGATCAATCACTGGCAGCTTCACAATCTGGTTGATCGGTGAACGGCTGGGGTCTTGGCCAAAGTCGGCCAGCCCCGCTGGGGCCACTAGAACTAATCCCTGTATACGATCGGGGTGGTCGATGGCGACCCGCACCAGCATCGCCGCGCTGAGGGATGAGGACACCACCACGGGGGGAGTCGGGCAGAGCTTTTCAATCAGTTCGCTCAGCAGGGCCAGGTAGTCGACGGTGCTCAAGGGGCGATCGGGATGGTCAGAATTACCCCAGCCGATCAGGTCGGGAGCTAGCACCGGGTGCTCTGCGGCAAAGGCTGGATACACCTTAGACCACTCGTAGCTGGACGACCCGCCGCCAAAGCCATGGATAAACAGCAGGGGGACGGACGAGGCCGGGGGGGCAGGCCAAAAGTCGGGGTCGGCTTCGATGTAGGCAACGGTGCCCAGACTCAGGGCCACCGATCGCTGGATAAAACCGGGAGGAATAAACATAAAACCACGCCGCTACTGCCTTTTGATTACCACGACGCCCTGCCCCTTGCCCACTCGCCAAGCCGAAATGAGCACCTGCGGGGTCATGCCAACGGCATGGGTCATGATCTGGTTTTGGCAGCGAGTAAAAACAGCGCTGGCCCAGGGTTCTGAGCCAGCGCCAGCGTTGCAGCGGTGGGGACAACTCTACACAGCCGTCTACTGGGCAGGGTTTGCCGCCAGCTTGTTTACCGCCCTGCAAATTTTGTTTTTGGGCTACCTCTTTGGCCAGCACATGGTGGACTAGAGCGATCTAGCGCTGCTAGCGAAACGCATCGGGGTTGAGGGGACGACCGGCGGGGCTGCCACCGCTCAGGCGAGCGCCAGTACCGCCATCGGCGGGGTCGAGAAAGGGCTTGAGATTAATGCCGCTGCTGCGCGAGCTGCTGGTGGAACTGGGCAGACCCAAAATATTGCCAATTTGCCCCAGCACGTCGCTGCTGCCGCCCGCAAAGGTGGTGACACCCTGGGTTTGGTCGCCGCGATCGGCGATCGCCAGATTGTCAAACACCAGATCGCGGGTTGCTGCCGCGTCTTGGCCAGGGGGTACGGTGAATACGATGCGGCAGCCAGGGGTGTTCTCAGTCGTGACGCAAACGGTGTTGTAGCCGTTTTCTACCGAGGTTTCAAGCGCCATCAGACCGTCAGGACGATACTCCTCTAGCCGAGCGCTAATGGTGGCGCAGCGGCGCTCAGCAGGCCAGGCACTGCCCATATCTTGGGGAACGGCCCAGGGGTAAGCCTGCCCCGGCTGACTGGTAGGAGAATACATCACCGTATATTTTCCGTCCTGCATTTGGCAGGTGAAGCGAGGGGTGGTATCAGCCTCAGCGGGCTCAGTCGGCGTAGTTTCGGGAGTTCCTTCAGGGGCGTCTGGAGTTTGAGCCTGGCCGATAGCCCCAAACGGCCCAACCAGTAGGGCAGTGGCCAGCCCACCCATGCATACTTTAGCGAACGAGCCAGTCGTAGAACGAACCATGGTGTGCTGCCTCCAGAAGTCGATTTGCGTGTGTGAGTACATATTTGCTCAGGGTGCCCCAGCGGCTGAACTATAGATCAGCCTGCAAGGTTACTTCACCCAAAAAGCAATGCCCAAGAGTTCGCGACGCGATCGCTCCCCCACAAGTTCCCCTCGCTACCCATCGCCTCAGCCCTCTGATCTTGACCTGCTTAAACTTTCCTCTACCCCTTGCAATTCTCAAGATTGTGCGTATCCTTAGTTAGGCTTTGGGCTCACGCTGTATTTAGGCTAGGCCAACCCAGTCTTGACGCTGCATCTAGCGTTTGCTGAGAAAACCTTTGGTATCTACGCTCACTCCACACTCACACCGCCCCCGAGGGAGACATAACCCATGGAACACCCAACCCACCATTCTGCTGCATCGCCCACCGGCTACCGTCTGGGTGGCTGGGCGGGTGCGGGCCTGATGGTGTCTACCCTGCTAATCATCAGCCCTGCCGCCCAAGCCGAAACCCTAGCTGCCTGGCAGTTTGACCCGGCCACCCAGCAGTTGACTTTTACCCTGCCCAGCGGCATCACCCCGCAATACGCCATTGCAGCGGATGCCTCCCAGATCGTGGTGACCTTGCCCCAAACCCAGCTCGGCACGGTTGCACCCCAGCAGACCTACAGCGGTGCTGTCAGTCAAGTCAGCCTCAGCCAGGTGAATGACGCCACCGTGGTAGTGCTCGAACTAGCCGCCGATACCCTACTGGCGACAGAGGGAGTCAGCCTGATCTCCATTGCCGCAGGTGACCAAACCCGCTGGGTGCTCACCGCCTTGGTCGATGCTCCTAGCGCTGCCCCCACGGTGGCTGTGCCCAGCAGCACCCCTGCACCCGGCAATGGCTCCATGATTGTGGAACTGCCGGTGATTCCGGGGAACGATCCTCGGCTAGGCTTTCCGGAGGCGGGCACCGGGCGACTGAGCACCTCAGCCGCCAACCTGATGCTACCCAGCGATATTGCCAGCCTGACCAACCTGCCTGAAACCCTGCCCGTAGATCCCTTCAACCTCGGGCAGCCCGGAGAGCAGGTATCGGTGCCCAGCCTGGCTGAACTCGACGCTGTAATCGGCCCCGTCGCTAGTGCGCCCCAAGCGCCAAGCCAAGCCGCCGCCGAACTGCCTAGCGCTGGGGCGACAGCACAGCCTAGGGCGATCGCCCCACTGCCCGCTGTACAGCCCCCCGCCAGTACCGGCTCAGTGCTGACCCTGGAACCACCGCCGCTGGCCGACGACCCGATCGCCAGCGCTGCCCAGCCACCAGCAGCATCTCCCACCCCTGAATCCACAGCAGTGGCACCCCAGACAGCTAGTCCCTCTGCCGTGCCTGCCGCGCCTGCAATCGATACTGAGACCAGCGGTGTGCCGATCGCAGTCACCCCACCGGAGCTGCCCACCCCTGAGCCACCGGCGGTAGAAGCTGGGGCGATTCG
>QBLT01000275.1 GCA_003249105.1 Leptolyngbya sp.
GGGCAGGTTCATTGGCGGCATCGCCAAGATTACTGGCGGCGGCGGGGGCGGGCGGCCCAACCTGGCTCAGGCGGGCGGGCGCGACGCCAGCAAACTCCCCGAGGCGCTGGAGAGTGCTAAAGCACAGTTACTAGAAGCCTTGGGGTAAGCATAAAAAAAGGATAGGGGTAGTTAAGAAAAACGGTAGGTTGAGCCTGCTAGGGCAGTCTTTATCAACGAATCATTGGCATAAAAATACTGATGGCTAATAGGTTTTCAATCATGGCTAATCGAGAATTTAACGTGCTAATTGAGCGAGATAGTGATGGCTATCTCGTTGCCTCTGTGCCCAGTTTACCGGGATGCCATACCCAGGCTACGTCTCTAGATGAATTGATGGTTCGAGTTCAAGAAGCGATCGCCCTCTGCCTAGAGCTCGACCAAGACGCTGAAGAACCCTTAGATTTTGTGGGAGTTCAACGAGTTTTGGTTCGATATGAGTCCGCTGCCTAGTCTCACTGGCCGCGAGGTCATTGCAGCACTTCAGAAAGTGGGCTTCACGGTTGCCAGAGTACGGGGTAGTCATCACATGTTGGTTCACGTAGACGGCAGGCGAACTGTTGTGCCCCGTTCATTCGGGGGAAACTATTGGTCGCGGTCTGCTATCTCAAATTTTGCGCGACTGTCAACTTAATCGAGATGACTTCAGAGCACTTTTATAAAGTGCAGTAAAAGCAAGTTTGGAATATTACTGTGAGCAAAAATAACGGCAAGACCGATTCTGTGACTAACCATTCTTTAGATCCCAAGCAAAATAAAAAAAGTTCTAAAGACAAAAAGAAGGCCAAGAAGCAGCGCGAAAAAGATCGTGCTAAAGGCTTAGAGCCACCTGTCTTTCACTACCTCTCTGAGTCGGAGGGCAGCTCTAAGCTGACCAGCAAATTCTACGAGAAGGAGCTAGCTCGCCTCCAGGTAGAGCTGGTGAAAATGCAGTACTGGGTCAAGCACACCGGCACCCGAATCGTGATTTTGTTTGAGGGGCGCGATGCGGCGGGCAAGGGCGGCACCATCAAGCGTCTCACCGAGCCACTCAACCCGCGCGGCTGCCGAGTGGTGGCCCTGGGGACACCGAGCGATCGCG
The DNA here is from genome assembly GCA_003249105.1 of Leptolyngbya sp. Lineage (GTDB taxonomy): Bacteria > Cyanobacteriota > Cyanobacteriia > Phormidesmidales > Phormidesmidaceae > Nodosilinea. The sequence goes on from QBLT01000275.1 coordinate 1,121, forward strand.
AAAAAACCGAGTGGTACTTTCAGCGCTACGTGGCCCATCTACCCGCCGCGGGCGAAATTGTCTGCTTTGACCGCAGCTGGTACAACCGGGCCGGGGTTGAGCGGGTGATGGGCTTTTGCACCAACGAGCAGTACGACGAGTTCATGCAGACCTGCCCTGAGTTTGAGCGCATGCTGGTGCGATCGGGCATCATTCTACTGAAGTACTGGTTTTCGGTGAGCGACGACGAGCAGGAGCGGCGGTTTCAGTCGCGGATTACTGACCCGGCCCGCCGCTGGAAGCTCAGCCCGATGGATCTGGAGTCGCGCGATCGCTGGGTGGAGTATTCCCAGGCCAAAGACGCCATGTTTGCCCACACCAACATTCCCGAAGCGCCCTGGTTCACCGTTGAAGCCGACGACAAAAAGCGGGCGCGGCTCAACTGCATTAGCCACATTCTCAGCAAGATCGACTATGTGGATATGACCCCCGCCCCCCTGGAGCTAACCCCGCGCCGCAGCGCTCCAAAGGACTATGAGCGCCCCCCCATCAACGAGCAGTTTTTTGTGCCCCAGCGCTACTGAGCGGTGGAGCGTTCTCCTTGGTGGCAACGCCGCATGGACAAGTTCGCTGCTGGAGCTTCGGCCCCGCTCAGCTACCGACGGCCGAGCGCAGTCGAAGCTAGGCTACAGTTCGGCGATTAGGGCTTTGATGTCGGGCACTTCAAAGAAGGCGGTGGTAGAAGTGATCAGGCGATCGCCCCAGAGGTTGGTTTTCAAAAATTCGACATCGGCGTAGCGGCTGTCCTGCTCCAGGGCTTCGGTGCCCAGGCGTAGAGCTTCTTGGCATGCGGCACTTCTGGCTCTGACTACGGCTACGGCGCAGTTCTCCTGGGCGTTTAGGGCGGCTGCGATCGCCAGCTTGGGCTCGGGTTCGTTGGCCGCCAGCTCCAGACTAGAGCGCCAGTACTCTACGGCCCGCTGCGCCTCGCCCTGCTCGTAGAGCACCAGGCCAATGTTGTTCACCGAGGGCCAAAAGTCGGGTTCTGCCGCCACCGACTGCTCAAACCGGGCGATCGCCTGGGGATATTGGCCCAGCTTAAAGTAGGTGTTGCCCAGGTCAAACAGGGCGCTGGGGTTGTTAGGCTCAATCTGTAGCCCCTGCTCCAGGTAGGTGGAGGCCAGCTGAGGGTTGTCTTGCTGGAGGTAGGCCGAGCCCAGGGCAAACAGCACCCGCGCATTGTCGGGCAGCAGGGTCTGGGCCCGCTCTAGCAGCGGCAGCGCCTTATCGACCTCATCGTTTTGCAGGTAGAGCCCGCCCAGCAAGGTCAGCACCTGGCCATCGTTGGGGGCCAGCTGCGCCGCTAGCTGCGCCAGGGCCAGAGCCCGACCAAACTGCTGAAACTCCGCCAGCTGCTGGGCCTCGTTGGCGAGAAACAGCCCCTGCTCGGTCATCAGGTCGTAGTCGAGGGGCAGCACGTAGGGGGTCAACGCCTGGGAGTGGGCTGGCAGGGCCGCGCCGAGCAGTCCACAGAGGGTGAGCAGGGGCAAGAGAGAGCGTTTTAGCACGGCATTCGCAGGTAGCAGAACTATATAGAGTGTACGTTGGTTACGGATCAGCGTTGGGGGCACCCGACCACTTTTGGACGGCCTGGGCATTGCGCCGCCACATGGCCGGTTTGATGCGCCGCAGGGCCGAAGCCCGAAATCGGCTGTCCCAGTCCGCTTCTGATAGGTTAGCTAAGTCGTCTAGGTTTGGGGTTAGGTTCCCAGGCCGAGGCTGAAAGTCATCGACGGTGGTGGGCTGGGCAAAGCGCTGGTTCCAAGGGCAGACATCTTGGCAAATGTCGCAGCCCGCCACCCAGTTTTGCAGGTGGGGCGCGATCGCCTCCGGCAGCGCTGCATCCCGATTTTCGATGGTGTGGTAGGCAATGCAGCGGTTGGCATCCACCACGTAGGGCTGGGTAATCGCCCCGGTGGGGCAGGCCTCTAGGCAGCGGGTGCAGGTGCCGCAGTGGGCGGTGTGGGGCGCGTCTGGGGCCAGGCTTAGAGTGGTAATCAACTCTCCCAGAAACACCCAGGAGCCATACTGGCGGGTGATCAAGTTGCCGTTCTTAGCTATCCAGCCCAGGCCCGCCTGCTGCGCCCAGGCTTTGTCCTGCACCGGGCCAGTGTCGGCGTAGTAGCGCGCTTGAACCGTCCCTTCCCCAGCGGTCGTCAGCCAGTCGGCCAGAACCTTGAGGCGCTTGTGCAGCACCCGGTGGTAGTCGCGGCCCCAGGCGTAGCGCGAGATCTTGCCGTGGTTGGGGTTTTGGGAATGGCGGTGGGGGGTGTAGTAGTTGAGGGCCACGCAGATCAGCGATCGCGCCCCCGGCAGCACCTGGCGAATATCTTGCCGTCGAGGGTTGGCCATCCAGTCCATGTCGGCCTGGTGTCCCTGGTCTAGCCAGGTTTGCAGATGGCCCACGGCGGCGGTTTCAGCGGGGCTGGGCTCCGGTTCCACAGCGACAATGCCCACTAGGTGAAACCCCAGGGCTAGGGCCTGGTCAATCACCGCCTGGCGATCGGGCAAACCAGCCGCTTCAGCCATTTACAGGTTCATCCTCAAAATCCTAGATGCCTTTAATATTAACCACCGTCTGGCCCTGCTAAAGGCGTCTTTAGGCTGGCCTATACGGTCACTTAGGTTGCGAATCACGAACGCCTCTTGACAAGGCTAGGAACAGAGCATAGTTTGTACCATGCTGTAGTTAGCGTTGGCAGCGGGTGCCATCCCCCATATCTGCTATTGTCGGTTCAATTACCGTCGGCCCCACTCACCCAGGCAAGGGCATTTATGTTTAAGCTTCTCACCAAGTTTGACTACCTGCTGCGCGAAACCTTTCTGGGGCTGCGGCGCGGCGGCTGGATGAACTGGGCAGCCATCAGCACCATCACCGTGCTGCTGTTTTTGTTTGGTATTAGCCTGCAATCGACCTGGCAGCTAGAGCGGCTGCTCAACCAGTTTGGCAGCCAGCTTGAGGTGTCGGCCTATCTAGAAAGCGGCTTTCAGGCCAGCGACCTCAAGCCGGTCGTCGAGGGCTTCCCCAACGTGGTGTCGGTTACCCCAGTAACTAAAGAAGCGGCTTGGGAGTCTCTGGTGGCCGACCTGGGCCTGTCTGACATTGCCGGGGCCACCGACCAGCTCAAGGGTAACCCCCTGGTTGACGAGCTCAAGGTCAAAGCGAAAGACTCTGAATCGGTACCGGCGATCGCAACTCAGCTCCAAAGTCTCGACGGCATCGACGAGGTGCGCTACGTCGATGAAGCCGTCACCCGCCTGGCCCAGCTCAACGACGGACTCAAGTGGACGAGCCTGTTTGTGATCACCATTCTCACCCTCACCGCCACCGCCGTCATCACCACCACCATTCGCCTGATTGTGCTGGCCCGCAAGCGCGAGATCGAGGTCATGCAGCTAGTCGGGGCCACCCGCATTTGGATCTATCTACCCTTCATTTTGCAGGGGGCGGCCTTTGGTCTGGCCGGGGCCACCGTAGCCTGGGGGCTGTTGTTTGCCATTCAGCGCTTTTTAACCGAGCTGGCTACCCAGCAGGCCGACTTCATTCAGTTTGTGGTGCAGGGGCTGAGGCTCACACCCCAGCAGCTGATTTTGCTGCCTGCGTCCCTACTGGGCCTGGGTACCCTAGTGGGGTTAATGGGCAGCTTGCTGGCAGTTCGCAAGTTTTCGCTGCGCTAGCTATTCCCCTATACCCTCTGCAATGCCGTCCTTAAATAAAGTGTTAGAGTCACCCCAAATTGGCCATAATAGCTACGGAGCAATGGGCGGTCTGCATACCGTCAGCGAGGCATCGGTATGAGTACAGTGCTAATTGTGGACGATAGTTCGACCCTGCGAGAAATGATCGCCGGGCTGCTGATCAAAGCGGGCTTGACAGTAGTAGAAGCCAAGGACGGCGTAGAGGCCCAGGAGATGATTCAGGCTACGCCCCCCGATCTAGTGGTGCTCGACATTGTCATGCCCAACATGAATGGCTACGAACTCTGCCGCTGGATCAAAAACACCGCCGCCACCCAAAATATTCCGGTCATTATTTGCTCTAGCAAAGCCGAAGAGTTTGACCGCTACTGGGGCATGAAGCAGGGGGCCGATGCCTACATCACCAAACCTTTTCGCCCCGCCGATATGATTAGCACCGTCAGGCAGCTGCTGCGCTAGGACTCAGCATCGGCGGATATTTCTTCTTCAAGGTTTTCTCTCAAGGCCTCTAGCACCGCCAGGGGATCGGTGGAGAGCTGCATCATGGCCGCCTCGTGGTCGTAGCGCTTGGCGACATCGGGCAGGTCTTCTCGCAGCTCTTCCAGCAGAGCAATGATCTTGGCAATCTTTTTCTCAGACAGCAGATTGAGCTGAAGCATCAGCTGAGTACGCTGTTCGGCAAAGCTTTCCTGGCGGTTTTGGCGAATTAGCACTCCAGTTGAGATCAGCAGTGCCGCTGCATCGAGCCCCTGACCCGCCCAGCTGAAGGTGGGTAGTGTGAAGGGCAGCAGGCTGGTGTGGTTGAGCGCGTCGCCACCGAGCCACAGGCCTAAACTCAGCAGCAGCAGGTACAAAAAACCGGGGCGACTAAACCATGAGGCCACCACCTCCAAAACTTGCTCGGTGGCCGAGGCCTTCTCGGCCTCCTGGCGGTGAATGGCAATGATTGCCTCGATGTTTTCGGCAATGGGGTCAGGCAGGGGTGCCGTCAAAATGCGCTGCTGAGGGCGACGGCTAAACCAGGTCTTTGACGATGGAGGGGCAGCCGACTCGGTGGAATTAGCCATGGCAAACAGAATAAACGGTAGGAGCAATCAGCGTTATATCTCGGCAGAGCGATTTTGTAGCTCTAAATAGCGATCGCCTTTTTGCGGCCACAGCCGGTTGTGGCATGATGCTGTCGCCGGGGAGCTGCTATAGAACCAATCTTGAGCAGGGTGGCTGTATTTTATCAAGGGGTAAAGGGGATGGGTGGGAGTAGAGG
>QBLT01000276.1 GCA_003249105.1 Leptolyngbya sp.
CTCCATTACTCCCCCCACTCCCCTACCTCCCCATACTCCGCTTCAGCTCCTCCAGCTCCTGCTCCGTCTCCCACCGCTGAAACGATTCCTCCACCGGATCCATCGGGTCGCGGCCAAAGTTTTCAAAGGGGGGCTTGGCCCAGCCGGTGTCCCAGCTGGTGGTGGTGCGCTGGGCGGTTCGCTGAGCTTGGGTTTCGGCGATTTTGGCCTTGAGTTCGCGGCGGCGATCGTGAATTTCTTTTTGCAGGGTGCGGGTTTGCTCAATCTGCTCTTTGATGCCTTTCATCTGGCCCCAGTACTGGTTGCCCTGGCGCAGCAGGGCTGCCTCGCGCTCTTGGGCGGCTTTGACCAAGTCAAGGCGGTTAGCGGCTTGGGCATTGCGAATGCGGCCATGCCAGCGCTGAATGTCTTGAGCTGTGGCGAGAATGCTGTCTTCGAGCTGCTTTTCGCGGCGCTTGAGGTCGCCCAGCAGGTGAATGGCGTCTTGCTCTTGGCCCCGCAGCTGGTCTTCTAGGCCCCATAGCTCTAGGTGGGGGTTGGCCTTGAGAAATTCGTCTAGCCGAATTTCGAGAAATCGGCTCAAGTCTTCAAAGAGGCCCATAAGTATGCTCCTGCCGCAACGCTCGCTTTTCAGAATAACGGGTTGTCGCTGCTGTCGGGTGAGCGTTACCCAACAACAAGCTGGGTATGAGGCTACTGCTTGAGGAGGGTATGACGCCACCGGCAAAAGCCTCAGTCGGTGAAGGTAGAACCCTTGTAGGCAAGCCGATGCATGGCGCGATCGCTTTATTTTGCAGGGCTCAAGGCTGAGGGAGACTATTTACCTTCGCTTTACAAATTTCTCAAAGCCTGGCGCACCAACTTGGTAATTGAGCAAAGGACAGAATCACTTCGCTGGGCAACCTGGCTGTAGGTGAGCCAAACTAGACTGGCAATCCCCGTCGTTGGCTTGGTTTGCCGGTTTTCTCTGCGGCTTGCGATCGCACCGCCAGATCATCGCCCCAGATCTGCGATCGCGATCGGCCAGCGCCAGCCTCCGGGCTCACTCATCTACCCATCAGCGAGCATCTACTGGCTATGAACAAAACTGATTTTTCCCACCGGCTCCCCGTCCAAACCAGCAATGCCGACATCGACGCCTTCTACGGGATCGGTACCGTGAGCAGCCCTAGGCCTAAGTGCATCATCGCCGCTCCTGAAAGCATTGACGCGAACAGTGCAGCCCTAAACGCCCAACATCAGCGCAAAACCGAAATCGCGGCTCTGGTCAAAGCCGCCGCTGAGACGGCCCGTCAGACCAAAGTCGAATTGTGGGATGCCGTCACGGCTATGCAAGAGTCGTTGCAGGGGAAGATTAGCCCTAACCGCGACCAGCAAGATTAGGATGCGCCAGGCTCACCCAGGCCCAGGCAGATGCTAGAAGCGCTGGCCGATGAAGATCGATCGCACTTCACCGTTGCGGCGAATCACCACTTCTTCGTTAGAGACCGACACTAGGCTCCAGCCGCTGCTGCCAATGCGCTCACCGATGTAGACCCGCTGGGAGACGCCGCTAATCTCAAACAGGGCCGCCGAGCGATCGCCCAGTTCTAAAATGCCCACGAGGGCGTGAATTGGATTCGCTGCCGGAGCCTGGGAGGGCGCGGCGGGGGATACTGGCGACGGTGCGCCGACCCCTGGCTGTGGCACAAGCACCGTCGCGCCGGGCGCGGGCTGCTGCTGCGCCGTCTGGTAGGGAATATAAACCCGCTCGATGACGTTGACTGGGCCAGAGCCCAGGCTGCCTACGGTGCCACCGGCCCCCAAGGGCGGCAGCATGGGCGGCGCGGGCACCGCCACTCCACCAGGAGCCTGACCGACAACAGTAGAGGTGCCCACTTCACCCCGCTCCACCTTGCCCGAGATCACGTCTAGCGATCGCTGCAAGTAGGCCAAAAATTCTTCGTCCGACTGCTGGGCCGCCGTCTCAGTAGCGGAGCGCCCCAGGGAAAAGCGATTGCCCGGCTGGCTAAACCACAGCAGCCCCCCAACCCCCATCAGCGATAGCGCCGTGATGGTCAGCAGCATGCGGTCAAACAGCTTGCCAAAGCGAGTTTTGGTCGGAGCCGCCGGGGGGGCAGCATTCATATCGTCGGCGCGGAAGAAATCTAGATCGGTGCCCAGGGAGGCCAAGGGCGCGGCTGCCGCTGGAGTATCCACGGACTCAGCGGTGGTTTCAACAAAGGGGGCGATCGCCGTAGAGGCTGGCTCTGGTGCCGCCTCTACCGCCGCCAGGGCGGCTTCATCGCCGTCTAAAATTTTGTCAACATCGTCAAACAGCTCGGTGATCAGGCTGTCGGCATAGGTGGTCACCAGGGTATCTGGATCGACGGGGGTCGGCTCCTCGGGCGGCAGTGTGGCGGTGCTGCGAGATTCTTCCTGGCTCATAGGTCGATTTATCCTGGCGGTGGCAAAGGGAGAAACGGGTTGCCTGATGGTCATGGGGAAGGCTGAAACAGGCGTAGATCAAGGGCTAAAAGACGTTTTAGCCGACACTCCCCCGATGGTCTGATGAAGTTTACCCCAACTTGCCAAATCTTTCATCCACTCGGTGAAAATCTGTCAAATGTCTTGAGGTGAGGGGCGGCAGGAGATGGGGAAGTGAGAGCGATTAGGAAGATTAAGGTGGACGTAGGGTGGGCACTGCCCACCATATCCCTAAGGTTGCTGAAGCGGATGGTCAGCCACTTACCCAATGCAGAACCTCAAGCGCTAGGGCCGCGACATGGCCCTACCCTGCCTAAAACGGTTTCGCTGTGTGATGCTCAACGTCAAACTCGTAGCGATCGCTAAAATTGGTTGCCCCGTAGAGGTTAAACGACACCGTGGGCTCATCGCCGAGGGGTTCGACGCTGTGAATGGCGTTGGCGGTGAGGGCTACCACATCGCCGGGATGAAGAATTACGTCATCGACGAGCTCTAGCTGGTCGGGGTAGCTGGGTTCAGGAGCGCGTCGCCAGAGGCGGTTGCGTTCTTGGCCGCCTACCAAGGCCACAATGCCCCAGGCTCCGTGGTTGTGAACGGTGGAGGTGTGCCCCGGCAGCCAGGTCACCATCTGCACCGTAATGGGGAACTCGTGCTCGCGGTAGAGAAAATTGACGCTCCAGCCGGTTCTGGGGTCGGGGGCGTTGTATTCCATTTGCAGCCAGTAAGAGCTGACCAACAGCTTGCGCACCAGCGGGGTAATCGCCTCTAGCCGACTGATGTCGTCGTGAAAGATGTCGAGAATGTCTTCTAGCTCGGTGAGAAACCGATAGAGACGGTAGTACCGGCCTGGCTCTATGGTCTCAGGGTTGCCGAAGGGTCGATAGGTGCCGTCGTCGGTGACCAGCCAGTTGTGGTTTGCCATGGTGATCGCAAAGCTACTCAATACGCACGCGGCGGGTTTCGACCACCATGCCGTCTTCGCGAATCACCACCGTCGAGGCCCAGCGACTGTCGGGTGCAGCGGCGGCGGTGCCGACTTTGTAAAGCCCGCCAGAGCTAAGAATGTCAAAAACCACCGGGCGCGGCGCAAAAAAGTCTTCGGCGGTAACGCCTTCTTCAACGGCAACCCCCATCAGCGATCGCCCCTCCAGCGGCTCCACCACAATCGTGTCAAAGCTGTAGGATTGGCCTGGGGTAAGGATAGTAGGCAGCTGCACTTGCAGGGTAGGCGGGTTGTCGCCCGACACCAGGCGGCTGGTCTCACTGAGAATTTCTTGGTAAGCGATCTTGCCACCTTCGAGGCGCTGGCGCGAGGTGGTGTCGGCGGTGAGGGTCAGGGTGCGATCGGGTCGCGTTTGGGTGCCAGTGGCGGTGGTGCGGGTTTCGAGGGTGTAGCTGCCGGGGCCAGCGGCCTGCCAGCTCAGCAGCTCAATGTCGTAGGCAAGGTCCGGATACTGCTGCCAGAGGGTTTCGAGGGTTTGGCGCAGCTGGGCGTAGTCAAAGCCGGTGTCGCTGTCAAAGCCCTCGCTGTAGAAAGCCATGACGGCATCGAGGTTGCGACTGCTTGCCGCCGTCTCTAGGTCGGTCAACAGTTGCTGCACCTCAGCGGGGGCGGCCTGGGCCAAGACTGGCGCGTTCCCAGGCGTATTCGCCTGAGTGGCAGGTGCATAGGTCCCTGTGCTCACCAAAACCGCCGCCATCGACACGATTCCTAGACTCCACCGCCGCACTGCCGAGTTAGCCACGCTGAACCGCCCCATATAACCAAAAATACTCCGTCTACCTTATATCAGTTTCCTTGTGACCGACCACGGTAGTAGCCCAGCTGCTCTCCTGGCAACAGCCTATTTCAGCTAGCGCTGGATCCGTTTTTTGTTGAGAAAGAGAAAACCTCGAGCATAGATTCTGGACAGGAGTTGGTATAGTCTAGGAGCGTTTTTAGCGTCGAGGGTGATCCCTTGCCATTTACATCTACCCAAACGGCATCGCCCCGGCTGCTGGTGGCCGCCAGCGGCACGGGTGGACACCTGTTTCCGGCGATCGCCACCGCCGAAGCCCTGCTCCACGAGGGCTACACCATTGAGTGGCTAGGGGTGCCCGATCGCCTCGAAAATACTTTAGTGCCCAAAAACTTTCCGCTGCATACGGTACGCATGGCGGGCTTCCAGGGCCGACCCGGTCTGGGTACGGTGAAGACGATAGGGCGGTTTGGCCAGGCGACGGTGCAGGTGCGGCGACTGCTCAAGCAGGGGAAGTTTGACGGAGTTTTTACCACTGGGGGCTACATTGCCGCCCCAGCCATTATTGCGGCGCGATCGCTCAATCTGCCTGCGGTTCTGCACGAATCTAACGCCCTGCCGGGCAAGGTCACCCGCTGGCTGAGCCCCTGGTGCACCGCCGTCGCTCTGGGGTTTGAGGTCACGCGCACCTACTTGCCCAAAGCCGAGACCGTGGTAGTAGGCACCCCCGTCCGCGCCGAATTTCTTACCCCGGAGCCGCCTGTTCTAAGCGATCCGGTGATTCCCGATGGGGTACCGCTGATTGTAGTGGTGGGCGGCAGCCAAGGTGCCGTGGCCGTCAACCAGCTGGTGCGTGCCGTTGCCCCCGCGTGGATTGAAGCAGGCGCATGGGTAGTGCACCAAACCGGCAGCAGCGACCCCGAAGCCGACAGCTACAGCCACCCTCACTATATTCATCGCCCCTTTTTTAGCGCCATGGCCGCCCTGATGCATCGGGCGACTCTGGCTATCGGTCGCTCTGGAGCGGGCACGCTTACGGAGTTAGCTATCTCCCGCACTCCCTCGATTCTGATTCCCTACCCGTTTGCGGCAGAAGACCACCAGACGGTCAATGCTAAAGCCTTTGTCGATGCCCATGCCGCTCTGATGTTGAACCAAAGCCAGATCGTCGCCCCAGACTTTCAGTCCCTGGTGCTTGATCTGCTGGCCGAGCCGCAACGGCTAGAATCAATGGCTACGGCGGCAGGGAGATTAGCCACGGCCGATAGCGCCACCAAACTAGCCGATTTGATTCAGCAGGTTGTGCAGAGCCACTAGATCATTCCTGCACTAGCGGCAATCTATACGCACCTATTTCTGTGAATAAAACGTGTGGATGTCTTGTGAGGGCGATCGCCCTCACAGATTACGTGTAGACCTCACCATCCCGAACGCTACTCAGGTTGAGGTCGTCTGCGTCTTCTAGCTCAGTTGATTCGCATTGCAGGTAGGCTTCTAACAGCTTTAGATTCCGCACGTTCGACTTATAGAAGGCGTCAAACAAATCCCCCACCAGCGGCACGGTCCCCACTACGGCCTCTAGGCCGATATTAAAGACCATCTGCGCCAAAATGCCCCTAGGCAGGCGAAATCGGGCCGCCAAAACAATGACATAGGCCGACACTGCGGTAGCAATCAAATCACCGAGCCCAGGCACTAGCCCAAGCACCGGATCCCAGCCGACTTTGATTCCCAAAACAGGGATTTTGAAGGCCGTATCCATCAGCCGACTAATGCGACGGATGCGGTTTAAGTTTCTAAGAGGATATTTGAAAAGTATCAATTAATACCCGTGTAGAGGAAAGGGCTTCCTAA
>QBLT01000277.1 GCA_003249105.1 Leptolyngbya sp.
GGGTAGGTGGGTGGTGTTTCTATAGGTGCCGTCACACCCGCTCACCCGCTCACCCGCTCACCCGCTCACCCACTCACCCACTCACCCTCACTCCTACGCTGTCGCCTCATCATCCCGCTCTGGCTGAGCTGGGCGAGCCTCAAAAGCAGGGCACACCCCATCGGGGCTCACCTGCAACCCATACAGGGGAGAATCGCCGCCGTGGCAGCGCCCCTCGCGCTGGTAGCGACAGATTTGACAGCTGGGCGGTTGCCAGGGGACATCGCCACTCGTGACGGTGCGCAGCAGGTCGCGCTGGGTTAGCCCCTTGATCACCAAATCGTTGCCCTGCCAGCGGGCCTGTACCAGGCCAGTGTCGGCCAAGGCCGTCCAGCGGGGGTCGGTGGTGAGGTCTTCGGGCAGCAGCAGCAGCACGCTGTCGTCAACCTGAGTAATTTCGCCCTCAAAGACCGGGTCGGGGGCGGCGGGCTGAATGAAGCGATCGCCGATGGGAAACTCCACTTCCTTGCCAGCGGAGGGCAGGTGGAGCTGGTAGCGGGTTTGCAGTTCTTCTAGCCCAGCCAGATCGGCGAGGTGGGTGGGCTTGCCGTGGACAAAGGCCACGTGCTGGGGCCTGAGATTGTGGATGAGCTGGGTGGTGCCGACGCGATCGCTGTGGGTGGTGAGCTGGTAGGTGTCGAGCTGCACTCGCTCAGACTCTAGCTCGGCGGCCAGGGTTTGCAGCCAGCCCAGGGTGGCCCCAGCCTCGGTAGCGGGCGTACCCAGCACCGTATCGGCGATCGCGGTGGCAAAGGAGTCGGGCAGCAGCACCGTCCAGGGCTGGGCCGAGGCGAGGCAGTAGTCGCTGAGATCGGCTTCACGGTGGGCGATCACAATGCAGGGGCGATCGCCAGCAGCATCGCCCTTGGGGTGCCCGTCGATCCCTAGGCGACGCACGCGAGGCAAAATGCGATCGTCCCAAAATAGCGGCTGGTGGCGGGCAAAATTCTGCACGCTGCTGGGGAATGCAGACATCAGCTCCAGATACAGGTCGCAGCCTGCCGCCACGGTTTCATCGACCCAGACGGTGACATCTTGGCCGGTGAACTGGTAGTGGCTGCGCAAAAGCATCACGAGTTCTTGCCCAAGGCCCAGGGTGGGCGTGGGCAGCAGCACCGATCGCCCCTGCTGCAATAGACCGTGGAGCGTGCTGGCCAGCAAGTTTTCCTGCTGGCGACGGTGGGGATGGCGGGCAGACCCAGCACTACCTTCAATGATCAGCACGTCTGGTTTAAGACCCCGCAGCGCCTCCAGCGGCAACCCATCTACCAGGCGCGAGTTGGACATGAAAAAGTCGCCCGTGAAAAACACGGTGTAGTTGCGCTGAGGCCCGTGGTAGGTAAACAGGGCGCAGGCGGCTCCCGGCAAATGCCCGGCGGGCCAAATCTGCACAGTGAGATCGTCGGCCAGGCTGATGGGAGTTTGCCAGGGTAGTGCCTGGCAAAGATGGGGCGGCACCTCCGCACCCAACCAGTTCAGCGGCAGCAGCTGCGCTGTAACCTCACTGCCGTAGATGGGCACCTGGGGAAAAGCCTGGCTAAATGCCCAAACGCCGCGAGCGTGGTCGCTGTGGGCGTGGCTACAAAAGAGCAGATCGGCGGTGGCGATGCGCTCATGGGCGGCCTCTAAAGCCGCCAGATCGCGCAGACCACAGTCGAGCACAATGCGCCGTGGCCCCATGCGCAGCTCTAGGCACAGCCCCTCTTGGCCGTGACCCGCAGCGAACGGAAAGCAGACCAGATTACTCACGGAATGGCGAACACCCTAACGGCAGCGGCACAGCAAAGCCGATGGACAGGGCCAACAGGCTAAGTGGGCCTAGTGAGCCGAGCCGTTGCCGTGGTAATCGTCGGTGTCGTAGAAGCCGTTTTTGGTGCCAAAAAAGAGGGTGGCCACCACAAACAATCCGGTGAGTATAGCCAGTACGAGTTTGATATCCATGGGGGCAGTGGTGATGATAAAAGAGCTTATGGTATCGGAGCCTTAGTTGTGAGTCATCTTAGCAAGTCTGTCTCGGAGGACATTATAAAGCTTTGTAATCAGCCCCCCGTCATTGAACCAGTCTGGCTGGGGCGATCGTCTCTAGAAGTTGCCCCCGACCTGCTGGGCTGCCGCCTGGTGCGCCGCTGGGCCGACGGTCGCCAGCTCAGCGCCACCATCGTTGAGACCGAGGCCTACACCGAGGGCGACCCGGCCTGCCACGCCTATCGCCGCGAAACGGTTCGCAACCGGGTGATGTTTGGCCCGCCAGGTTTCAGCTATGTGTATTTGATCTACGGCATTTACCACTGTTTTAACGTGGTCACCGATCGCGATCGCATCCCCAGCGCCGTCCTGATTCGCGCCGTCGAACTCGACACCATTCCCCCCTGGCTGGTGGGGTACCGGGCCGAGAAACTCGCTCGCTGGGGGGCTGGCCCCGGCAAGCTCTGCCTCTTGCTAGATATCGATCGCACTCTCACCGACCTACCCCTGACCCCCGCCTCCGGTCTTTGGCTAGAGCACCGGCCTGCTGACTGGCAGCAGCGGGCGGCAAATGGGGAAATTCTATTCACCCAAACGACTCGCATCGGCCTCACCCAAGGGGCCGACTTGCCCTGGCGCTGGTATGTGACAGAATCAAAAGCCGTGTCGAAACGCGAACGGCTTTCGGCGGGGTGAATGGGTTAAAAATGTCTAAAACACGCCTAACAGAACAATCAGCGTGAACAGGCAAAACAAGCCGAAGGTGATGGCGCTGATTGTAAAGTAAGGCGCATGGTTGATGCTCTCCAGATAAGCGTTGACCTGCTCATCGTGGGTTGGGTCAGGCTTCCAAGTCATGCTTTTCATAGCGTTAACCTCTATAAGCTCCCTATGACACCCAGTGAAAAGCTAGAGCAAGACTCCATCACAACCATTCTACAATCTTAGGAATCAGCCGAGATTTAGGGGTGATTATTCTCCTTTTCTTAACCAAATCATGGATTAATTCGCACGACTTAAAAGACGTAAAAATGGTTGATAAAAGAAAAAGGAAATTCGGCTCGCCGCAGGTAATTCAGACCTTGAATACCTGGGTCTATAGCTGTTTCTGGTAGGTGACAGAGCTTTCTTTGACCTGGAATTCCACCGATTCGTACAGTCCTGCGGCCTGGTTGGGGTTTTGGGTGTCTACTCCCAGCAGAGCCGTTGCCATGCCCGCTGCCTGGAGCTGATGCAGCCCTTGCAGCAGCATCGCCCGCGCCAACCCCTGGCGACGATAGCCCCGGCGAGTGCCCAGAATGTGGATCCACCCTTCTTGGCGATTTTTTAGGGCGTTTTCCTCGTGGTCAATGGCACCGCCGCAGAACCCGGCCAGGGTGCTGTCGGGGGCGACGGCCACCCAGTCAAATTCGGGTTGGTAGGTGGGGTAGGTGAGGCGAAACTGGCGACGGTCTAGGGTCATCGGCCTAAAGTGCCAGTGATCGACAAAGCTCTCGTTGAACATCTCCACCCAGGCAGCAGCCTCGTCGGCATGGGTAGGGCGGCTGGTAAAGCCCGGCGGAAACTGCGGCTGGGGAATGGGGTCAGCCAGCGATAGCACCATAGTGTGAAACTGGCGAATAATCTCGTAGTTCGCCGTCTCGTAGATGCTCCGGTAGAAGGCGGCATTGGCTCTGGCTCCGGCGCAGAGTTTAGCGGGGCGCTGGGCGACGGTGGCCTGCTCCCGCACCTGCTGCTCGGCCCAGCTCAGCAGTTCAGCTTCTAAATGAGCGCCGCGCCAGGCTGGATGGACAGAGACGCCCACCCAGCCCTCTATTGGATCGGTGGGCACGTCGGTGGGATCATCTAGCCAGAGGGAAACTAAACCCACCAGCTCGCCCTCGGGGGTTTCCCAAAGCTGGCGGTGGCGAGTGCCGCCGGGGGGCGGGTGGTCGAGGCCGCGTTGGAGGTCGGCCAGGGTAACAGTGTGGTCGAGCTGGTCAACCTGCTCGCAGATTTCGTAAAAGGCAACGATCGCAGGCAAATCGGCGTGGCCCGTGCTGGGGCGCGACTGCGTCGAGGTCAGCAGAGGATTCGTCATAGATGCAACAGATTTGGGGGCCTTAAAGCTGCTACAGCCTGGCGATCGCCAATTCCTGATGTCCCATTCCCTTAACTAAGGCTTACGATTTACTCCATAAGTTAGAGCGAGATTTATCCTTCAGAGTTAGCTAGGGATTTATCCTGAGGTTGCACCTGGTTGACCTTGGAGCAGATTTTGACCCTATGAGTATTCAAACCGTATCCACCCAGCCCTATAGCGACCAAAAGCCCGGCACCTCGGGCCTGCGGAAAAAAGTTAAGGTTTTTCAGCAGTCAAACTATCTAGAAAACTTTGTTCAGTCGATTTTTGACAGCCTGGAGGGCTATCAAAACCAAACCCTGGTGGTGGGCGGCGACGGGCGCTACTACAACCGCCAGGCGATTCAGGTGATTCTCAAAATGGCGGCGGCTAATGGCTTTGGCCGGGTGCTAGTGGGCCAGGGCGGTATTCTCTCGACCCCGGCGGCCTCCTGCGTGATTCGCAAGAACAACGCCTTTGGCGGCATCATTCTCTCGGCCAGCCACAACCCTGGCGGCCCCGACGAAGACTTTGGCATCAAGTACAACACCGGCAACGGCGGCCCCGCCCCCGAAGGCGTCACCGACGCCATCTATGCCCGCACCAAAACCATCACCGAGTACAAAATTCTCGATGCGGCGGATATTGACCTCGATCGCATCGCCACCCACAGCCTCGGCCACACCACCGTCGAGGTAATCGATTCCGTCTCCGACTACGGCGCGCTGATGGAGACCCTGTTTGACTTTGGCCAGATCAAGCAGCTGCTTTCCGGCAACTTCCGCTTTTGTATGGATTCCCTGCACGCAGTCACTGGCCCCTATGCCAAGGCTCTGTTTGAGCGGCGGCTCAACGCTCCGGCGGGCACCGTGGTCAACGGCGAACCGCTGGAAGACTTTGGCGGTGGCCACCCCGACCCCAACCTGGTCTATGCCCACGACCTGGTTGAAGTCATGTTTGGCGACAACGCCCCGGACTTTGGTGCGGCTTCTGATGGGGACGGCGATCGCAACATGGTGCTTGGCAACAACTTCTTTGTCACCCCCAGCGACAGCCTGGCGGTGCTGGCCGCCAACGCCACGTTAGTCCCCGGCTACCGCAGCGGCCTGGCCGGAATCGCCCGCTCGATGCCCACCAGCCAGGCCCCCGATCGCGTCGCCGCCAAGCTAGGCATCGACTGCTTTGAGACCCCCACCGGCTGGAAGTTTTTTGGCAACCTGCTGGATGCGGGCAAGGCCACCCTCTGCGGCGAAGAGAGCTTCGGCACCGGCTCTAACCACATCCGCGAGAAAGACGGGCTGTGGGCGGTGCTGTTCTGGCTGAATATTCTCGCCGTCAAGGGCCAGTCGGTGGAGGAAATCGTTAAAGAGCACTGGAGCACCTACGGGCGCAACTACTACTCGCGTCATGACTATGAGGGGGTTGAGAGCGATCGCGCCAACACCCTGATCGACAATCTCCGCCAGGGATTGAGCGGCATGCCCGGTCAAACCTTCGGCCCCTATACGGTGGACTACGCCGACGACTTTGCCTACACCGACCCAATCGACGGCAGCGTCGCCACCAAGCAGGGCGTGCGCATCGGCTTCACCGACGGCTCACGGATTGTCTACCGGCTGTCGGGCACCGGCACCTCCGGCGCGACCCTGCGGCTCTATGTAGAGCGCTACGAGCCCGACCCCGCCAAGCACAACCAAGACACCCAGGAAGCCCTAGCCGACCTAATTTCCCTCGCTGACGAGATCGCTCAGATCAAAACCCTCACCGGGCGCGATCGGCCCACGGTGATTACCTAGAACGCTGCTACAGATCCCAGGGTTCTGATTGGCAATGCAGGGCAAGCCGTGGCCAATGGCCTAAGAGGATGTTTGAAAAGTCCCATTTTTTGTAGCAAAAGGGCTTTGTTGCATGAATAGTTCAAGCGTCAGGGGTTCTGTGGCAGGAACCGAGAA
>QBLT01000278.1 GCA_003249105.1 Leptolyngbya sp.
TCTGCAAATTTGGCCTAGATACCCTCAAGACCATTTTTAGAATGAAATAGCCCTGGGCAAATAGGGCTATT
Source organism: Leptolyngbya sp. (assembly GCA_003249105.1). Lineage (GTDB taxonomy): Bacteria > Cyanobacteriota > Cyanobacteriia > Phormidesmidales > Phormidesmidaceae > Nodosilinea. The sequence goes on from QBLT01000278.1 coordinate 72, forward strand.
CATCCAATTGTGAATTATTTTAATTCTATTCTTGAAGAATTGATTAATGGAGTCACTGTAACTGAAGTGATTGAAAAAATTTGTTCAAGAAATGAGTTCTCGTATTTGAACGCCGGTACCTTAGAGCAGGAAAGAGAGGGAGCTTCTTCTTTCTCGAAGACAACTAAGAGTGCAGCATTTCTAAGAGAAGCTCTTAATTCAGCGCCTAGATGCTCAATCTGTAACGCTATTCTTCACCAACGCTCAATTCAAATTGATCACATAGTAAGACGACAAGATGGTGGAGCGGGCGATCTAAATAATGCGCAACTAGCTCATCCATACTGCAACAGCACGTATAAGAATTAAGCGAGTAGGACTAGGCAGTGTTGTTATTGAATGGAAAATCTAGAGCCACTCGTATGGTCAAATTTCAACCTAACCTCCTAACTGATCGTGACTTCATTGATCGCTATAGCGATAACCTTCAATACGAACTCATCGGTGGAGAGCTAGTCGTTGCCGCGACTACATAGTATCCCCAAGCAGCTGATGGTGACGCTGGGTGTGCTGGAGGGCGACTCCTTTAGATTGCCGCCTACAAAGGCAAAAACTGCACCCGATTGGCAAACTCTTCGATCGCGCCCAGTTTAGCGATCAGCTCAAGATCTCTAATGCAGGTGCCAATCGAGACTTTTGATTGGTGGGCAAACACAACCCCAGGGAAAGTAACGGCTGACATTTGCCTAGACTTAGCTTCAGCCAGCAGGTCATCATCTTGGGAAAACAGCACTCGCTGCAATTCAGTAGCTCGATCTAAAACTTCAGGATCAGCAATTCCACTGCGGTTATCTTCTTGGACGGTTAAGACATCGACTTGCCGCTGGCGTAGCCCGTTAGTAATCGCCCCATGAACGTTTTCATCCATATAGAGGGCCAGGCTCATGGCAACAACCCTTGGGCCTTGAGTCGAGCGACAAAGGGGGACTCTTCAGCCTGCTCCTCTAGCTGGGTAACATAGTCTTCCCGCCGCTGAATATCGGCATCTAGGGCTTCACGGTGATCCCAATAGTAAGCCAGGGCCGCATAAATTTGCCCCATGTTCAGGTGGCGATGGTTGATGTGGATTTCTTCCGGGGTCCAACCATAAGCTCGTTGAGCCATCACCAGCTCAACCACCTTCATCGTCGTCCCCTCAATCCACGGAATACCCCCATGACTGAGGGCGATGTGGGGATACTCAGTCGGTATTAGGCTTTGGGCATCGATCATGGTGGGAGAGGCGATCGCGACTAACTGTTATCGTAACAAGCCCATTTGCAAGTTTAGGCTTTGATCTGCTTACAAAACAAAGAAGCCGGATTCCTTTGAGAAACCCGGCTTCTAGTCTGACTTACACCTTCGCTTCTTCCTTGACTAGCTTTTCCCAGCCGAGGTCTTTGAGGTTGTTGTTGCGGCGCAGGGGTCGCGTCACCAGCTCTAGAATGTCGCGGGTGTTGCCAAAGCCGTGGATTTGGGCAAAGGTAAACTCCACCGACCACTTGGTGTTAATACCGCGCGCCTCCAGCGGGTTAGCGTGAGCCATGCCGGTGATCACCAGGTCAGGGTGCAGCTCTTGAATGCGCTGAATCTGGTTGTAGTTGTCGGGCTTTTCGGTGATTTTGGGCAGCGGCGTGCCCATTTCATTGCAGGTTTTCTCTAGCAGGGCCAGCTCTGCCGCCTGGTAGCGCTTGTCCATGTAAGGGATGCCGATTTCCTGCACTGTCATGCCGCAGCGGGTCAGAAAGCGAGCCAGGGAGATTTCCAACAGGTTGTCGCCCATGAAGTAGACCGACTTGCCGCGAATAATTTCCAGGTAGTCTTCTACCGACTCCCAAATTTTGGCTTCGCGCTCCTCCATGCCCTGGGGCTCGATGTTGAAGACTGAACAGATTTTCTCAATCCAGGCGCGGGTGCCGTCGGGGCCAATGGGGAACGGGGCACCGATCAACTTACACTTGCGGCGGCGCATCAGCGTGGTGGCCGTGCGCGAGAGGAAAGGGTTGATACCAGCGACGTAGTAGCCTTCATCAACCACAGGCAGATCGGTGTAGAGCTTGGCGGGCAGCCAACCATCGACCTTAATGCCCTGCTTTTTTAGCTCCAAAGTCATTTGGGTGACGATGGGGTCAGGCACAGAGCCAAACAGCACCAGAGGTGGGTGGTCGTGGTAGGGGGTTTCTTCGGCAACCACTACCTCTTCTTCTTTTTTGCGACCTAGACCCAGCAGCTTTTGAATGCCGCCGCTCTTGGCTTCTTCCTTCGCTACCGCAGGCTGCTTGGCGGCAGCTTCTTCGACGGTGGGGCAGCGCTGGGCCATGGCAGCCAGCACGGTGTCTTCGCCCTGGGTAAAGGCATAGTCAAGGCCATTGGCGCGAGCGACGACGATGGGGATGCCGATTTCGGCTTCGAGTCGGGGGGCCAACCCTTCGAGATCCATTTTGATGATCTCGGTGGTGCAGGTGCCAATCCAGACGATGACCGAGGGGTTGCGATCGCGCTTAATGCTCTCACACAGCCGCTTTAGCTCCTCATAGTCATTGAGCTGTGCCGAAATGTCGGCCTCCTCCAGCTCGGCCATCGCGTAGCGGGGCTCGGCAAAAATCATCACCCCCATGGCGTTCTGCAAAAAGTAGCCGCAGGTTTTGGTGCCAATGACTAAGAAAAAGCTGTCTTCAATCTTTTGATATAGCCATGCCACGCAGCTAATCGGGCAAAAGGTGTGGTAGTTGCCGGTGTCGCAGTCAAATTCGAGGGCAGAGGGTTGGGGTTGGGCTTGGGCCAGGGTCATCGTCGGGGTATCTCCCTAGTGAAGGACTTAGGTCCTGGGTCGATCATCCTCCCTGCCGCCTGCACCAGAGCAGGCTTCGTCGTCGTAGGCGGGGGAGAGCGGTGGCGGAGCGTCGATGGTAATTGTCTCGGCGTTAATGGCCTCAGATGAGGCCAGAGAAACCTCCGACTGAGCGCTGCTGGGCAACATTTTGTGGGCCTGCTCTAGCGCTGCTAGCTCCTTCACCGGGCTGATGTCTAAACCCAGGGCAGAAATAATGCGATCGGGGTTGCTGCTTAAATCCACCACCAGGGGGAGCAGGTTGGTCAGGTCGGGTTCTAAGGTGGCCAATGCCCCCAAAATAAAGCCCGACGAAGGCCGCCGCTGCCCGTTACTGGTTACCCAAATGCCCAATTTGTCGATCCACTCGCGGTTATCGCGGTAGTAGGTCAGCCACTTGATTTTGAGCGATCGCCGCAGTTGTTTGCTGTTCACAGATGCCTCGGGCGGGGTTCGCCAACCTCATGTCCAGAGATTGATTAAACCAGAAAACCGCTACCGTCCGAGTCTATCTTGTTGGTTGTATCTCAGCCCAGAAGTGGAGTTCTACCGGCTAAAGACGGCAGTTCCCGGTCTGGTCTGGATGGGGCTACATATCTGGGCTATCGGGCAAGAGCGGCTGCTCGTCGTTGGCCTCGATGGTCTGAGTATGGTCGGGGTTATCCAGCACCATCTCGGGGTCAAAGTTGAGCCCCAGCACCTCTACCAGCGCGTCCTCGTCTGAGTTGAGCTTGTAGAAGGGCACCATCAGGTTCGACAGCTTAGGCTCTAGGGCATTCACTACCCCCAGCACCAAAAAGGAAGACGGACGGCGACCGCCATCGGGGGTACGCACCGAGGTCTGCTGCATTTGCAGCGTCAACCAGGCCCGGTTTGACTGCACGTAGTCCAACCACTTTTGGCGAATGACTTGGGTAAAGTTCTCGAAAAAGGCCATAATCCTGACTCTTTGCTAAATCGCCTATAGTTAGCCGCTGGGGCTGCGTACCGATGATAATGCAGCGACTCAGGATTAGAACTCGATCGAGGGGGATTTTTGCAGCAAGGGGTTAAGTAGGGTGGGCAATGCCCACCGCGCGCTTAAACCATCATCAGATCCATCTCCTCCTTCTCTTGCTGGGGCGCATCCGCAGGCGGATTCAGATAGAAGTCAGACAGCAGGCTAAACAGCTCGCGATCGGCGGCATCCTTAGGCACCACGCCTTCGGGACGGGCCAAGATCTGGTCGGCAATGTTCAGGTAATACTGACAGACCGGATCTAGAGCGGGATCGGTTTCGGCCATTTCAAACACCGTCTTGCCCTTGACGCGGGAAATTCGTATGTCTTCGATCAGCGGCAAAATCTCCAGCACCGGCATGGGCACATGCTCGATGTACTTATCGATCAAGTCGCGCTTCGAGGTGCGGTTGCCGATCAGCCCCGCCAGACGCAGGGGGTGGGTGCGGGCTTTCTCGCGCACCGAGGCGGCAATGCGATTGGCGGCAAACAGCGCGTCAAAACCGTTGTCCGTCACAATCAGGCAGTAGTCAGAGTAGTTTAGCGGGGCCGCAAAGCCGCCGCAAACAACGTCTCCCAGCACGTCGAAGAGAATCACGTCGTACTCGTCGAAGGCGTTGAGTTCCTTAAGCAGCTTGACGGTTTCGCCCACCACATAGCCGCCGCAGCCTGCACCGGCTGGGGGACCGCCCGCCTCAACACAGTGCACGCCGCCGTAGCCCTTGTAGATCACATCGTCGGCCCACACGTTTTCGTAGTGGAAGTCCTTTTCTTGCAGGGTGTCGATGATGGTGGGAATCAGAAACCCGGTTAGGGTAAAGGTGCTGTCGTGCTTGGGGTCACAGCCAATCTGCAAGACTTTGCGGCCCCGCTTGGCCAGGGCCACCGAGATGTTGCAGCTGGTGGTGGACTTACCAATGCCCCCTTTCCCGTACACAGAAAGCTTTAAAGTCTGGTGATCCATAGGGGAAAATACTCGTCTAGGGCGGATAGGGCCAAACCCAAGTCCAGGGGTCATCTTTTTTAGATAGATGTTCTACCCGCTGGACTTGAATCGGCTGGTCAACAAATAGGGTCTACGCAGTTGCCTACGCGGCCCAAGGTGTTTCGGCTGTTTGGATTATGACGATACCGCCTAGGCATTGGGAAGGGGGATTGAGAACAGATAGCCCCGCAAAATCGAGCTAAGGAATGCCGAGTAGAGCTAAAGAATCCCATAAACCCAAGAATAGACATAGAAAGCTTTCAAAGTACCAGAGTGAATTTTAGGCTCCTGTTTTTATTAATACAGAACAATGGCAAATAGGAGAATCTTAAATCTTCTGGGGCACTGGGCATTCTGAAACGCCTGTCTGTAGGCGGCTTGGATCGTTTAGATGGGGATGAATCTGGGGGATCGCCTGTGTGAGAGCGGGGTTTGGCAGGTGAGAGATGCGATCGCCCCCCAAACAGAGGCCAATATTTGACCACCACGATTCCCAAGCCGCCACCGCTGCCGAACCCCAAGCGATCTTTCTATACATTCGTAAACTTTCTAATCCATGCAACGGAATGTAACGGTTGTTGCACAAAAATGGCAGGTGGCGACTCTCCGATGTGCTTCGCTAGTCATGCAGTTAGCGAGTGATGTGATCAAGAACCTCCTGTACTAAATCCTCAATTTTGGGTGGTTCTGCGGCGACTATCTTGCCATCGGCCTGATGTTTATGATGCTCAAAGCCCAAGTCAGGCTTATGTTTAGCGTTGTCGTAGCGAAAAGTTAAGGTGCCATCAGCTTGCTGATATTGATAGCCATAGCTGAGCAGCGTGTTGGCTCTGCCACTGAGCTTCACATCCGGATGTGAAGCTCAGTGGCAGAGCCAAACAACACTTTTGCCTTGAGAACGGCTTGCTCGCCAGAGCGAAGGTCTGCTGAAACGTCTATATACACGACTTGGAAGGTTAGCCAAAAAGGAGCCCTTTGGAAGCGAAGTTATGGAGTCTAGGCAGGCATCAGCACCTCCAATACGTTAGCGACAGATTGCCCCTGGTCGAAGCAGACTTTGGCCAACTGCAAGAGCGGTTCTAGAGCTTCGCGGGCGAGACCATAGCGATATTGACCCAGGCTGGGCTGGGCGTCATCAGCCCAG
>QBLT01000279.1 GCA_003249105.1 Leptolyngbya sp.
GTTCAGCGGATCATCCATAATTGGGTCAGACCGCATTGGGGATTAGCTAAACGGACGACTCCAGCGATGGCCATCGGCCTCTGCTCTCGCCCCTTATCGACCCAGGAAATCCTTTGCATGAGAGGGTTTAGATGCATCTCCTCTTAACAGACCAGTGCCGGCTGTAGCGAATGCCTGTGTAGCCCCGACCGTTCCAGTTGCCTTGGTGTTGCGCAAATGCCTCTATCACCTGCTCCCGCTCCTCTTCAGTGAAGGCATTAGGCTCAGGCTCCACCTGATATCGATATTGGGGCATCTCGTTGGCCATTCCCTCATAGGGGTTGACCTGTACTAGCCCATGCTTGACGGCACACTTGCAAGCAGCGCTGAGCTGCATCAGTGTCTTCTTGGTCTGGTGCACAGTGGTGACCTTCTCACGTCCCTCTTTAACGCGCAATGCGTTCATCAAAAGGCACAGCCCCAACCTTCTCGAACAGCTTCTCGAAGCTCTCGTAGTAAAGCTGGGTCGTCTCCTTCACGCTAGACGCCTTATAGCTGGTGTACTGACTCCAAAGCTCCAGCAGGGTAGGGGGAGGCTTGGGTGTAATTTCCTCGACAAGTTCTTTTGTCGCAGCTTTCCTAGGCTTGTATCTGGCCAGCGTCTCGTCAAAATGGCCTGCGAGAATGTCCAGCTCAATTTCCCTGACCTTCATCTCGGCCAGCTTGCGGTTCCTTGGGGTATCAGCGAACCCCAAGGAAATATATTTGCGATCGCCTGCAAATCGAAATCGCAGTTGCAGCCGCCCATGAGAGACTTGAATTGCAACTGAACCCTTAGAAGCTTTGCCAGTGAGAGTCTGAGAGGGCATGGGTGTAAACGGTTTTACGCCTGTACGTTACACCCAAATTACACCCGATTTACACCCAAACAGCCTTAAAAGCCCCCAAACTTCACCTCATCTTTAGAACAAAAGAACTAACTTGCAACCATCTCTGGATAAACAAAAACCCCTGAAAGCCTTGCAGCCAGGGGTTTTTGCCATTCAAGCGGGTGGGGGGAATCGAACCCCCATCATTAGCTTGGAAGGCTAAGGTTTTACCACTAAACTACACCCGCAAACCAGTTTTTACTTTACCACAACGGGCCTGGGAGCTGAGCGGTTGGGGGCCGCTTAAATACTGAGGGGGTTAACCCTCATACCTTTTGATGGATACGATACCAGATGCCTTGAACTAAATCTTTATAATGAGGAGCCTGCGCTATCTACTACAAGGCGGCAAGATTTACCCTGTAGTGGGCTAGCCCAGGCATTGAGCGGTGGGGGACGATTTGCTGCTGTTGTCTAGAGAGTTAGAGTTTGCCTGTGTCTGCATCCGCATCGATAGCTTATCTATTGGTTTCCCACGGTAGCCGCGACCCGCGACCGGGACAGGGTATGGAGCGGTTGGCCCACTTTATGCGATCGCACGAAGCGGGTCTGTGGGGGAAGCACCCAGGCCCCTCAGATCGTTCCGACAGCCGCTTGGAGGTAAGCGATCGCACGACCACGGTGCGATCGGCGGCTAGCCAGGCGGCATCATTCCTGCGGCGGGCACCGGCGTTAGACTGGCTGCACCCCAGCACGACTAGCGCCACCGGGGAAGAAGCCGGTATTTTTCGCAGCCGAGTTGCCCAGCCCGACACCGTGAACGGCCCACTGGTGGGCACCGCCTGTCTTGAAGTTGGGGCCGTGCCGCTGCACCAGCAAATTGTTGCCTTTAGCCAGCGGGCCCAGGCCGCTGGGGTAGATCGCGTGCGGGTACTCCCTCTATTTTTGCTGGCCGGCGTCCACGTGATGGAAGACATTCCAGCAGAGGTCGAGCTGGCTCGCCAAGCGCTGCCGGGTTTAAGCCTAGAGGTTTGCGCGCACCTGGGTAGCCATCCCGGTCTCAAGGGTCTCTTACGCCACAAGCTGCGCACCACCGCCGCCGAAGCGCTGATTTTGCTGAGCCACGGCAGCCGCCGACCGGGGGGCAATGCCCCCATCTGTGCTCTGGCCCAGGGGCTGGGAGGCACGGCCGCCTTTTGGGCTGTGGCCCCCAGCCTCGACACCCAGGTGATTCACCACATGCAGAGTGGGGTGCAGCGGGTGGCGATTTTGCCCTATTTCTTGTTTGCGGGCAGCACCACCGACGCCATTACCCACCACACCGAAGAGCTGGCCGAGCGCTTTCCTCAGATGGGGTTTCACCTGCTGCCGCCCCTGGGACCTTCTTCTGAGCTGGCCCGCCTGGTGGTTGACCTCGCCCTCGATCGCCTACCGACCAAGCCCCCGCAGGCGCTGGTGCCAATGCCGCGGGTGGCGTTTCGTCACGCGGTTCACCCGTCGTCGCTGGTGTCCTAGGCAGAGCGGTCTCGCACTGGGGTCAGTAAAGGTCTACCCTAGGGGGGATGGCAATTTTTTCAGCCAACCCGTTTATCTTTCGTTTGGATTTGTTCACGCCTATGGTGTCGGCAGCTTCTCAGCCTACAGTCCAGCCCCGGGGGGGCCAGTCCTACGGCATGGTCTATCTGGTCGGTGCGGGGCCGGGCGATCCGGGCCTGTTTACGCTGCGGGGCAAGGGGCTGCTAGAGTGCGCCGATGTGGTCATCCACGACGCCCTGGTGAGCGCACCTATTTTGGCCATGATCAACCCCCAGGCCACGGTAATCAACGCAGGCAAGCGGCGCGGTCGCCATTCCCTGGGGCAAGAGGAGATCAATCAGCTGATCATCGACCAGGCCAAGGCCCACGCGGTGGTGGTGCGCCTCAAGGGGGGCGACCCCTTTGTGTTTGGGCGCGGTGGTGAAGAGATGGCGGCCCTTGTAGAAGCCGGCATTGGGGTAGAGGTGGTGCCGGGCATCACCGCCGGAGTCGCGGTTCCGGCCTACGCGGGCATTCCGGTCACCCACCGCAGTCAAAGCTCGTCGGTGACCTTTGTGACCGGCCATGAGTCGGCGGGCAAGTATCGACCGCGGGTGAACTGGCGCGCCCTCGCCCAGGGGTCTGAAACTATTGTGGTGTATATGGGCATTCACAATCTGGGGACGATTACCGCCGAGCTGCTGGCCGCCGACCTCAGCGCCGACACCCCTGTAGCGCTGATTCGCTGGGGCACCTACCCGCAGCAAGAAACGCTGATTGGCACGCTGACCACCATCGTAGCCCAGGTGGCAGAGACGGGGTTTGAAGCACCGGCGATCGCCGTGATCGGCTCGGTGGTGAACTGGCACGAGGTCTTTAGCCACTGTCGCCCCACCGGTACTCGCTGGCCCTAGCCCTCGCAGTCTGTTTTTAGGAAATTCAAAACTTCGTCGCACCACTCGATCCAGTCTTGCTCGTAGCGCATGCCCCGGCGCAGGGTGAGATAGCGAAACTGCTCGCTGCGGGGCGGGTGGGCGATCGCCCGGTACAGCGCCTCCATCGCCTGGTAGGTGGCCAGCCGCTTGCAGTGGAGCTGACGGCGGTGGTGCAGCTCTTGCAACAGCAGCCCGTCGGCCACGTAGGGGGCGGCCAGCACCTTGACCAGCAGATCTTCGCGGATGGGGGTGGGGTCGGTGGGTGCGGCATACCAACGAGCCAGCTCGCCTTGACCCGCCTCGGTGATGCTGTAAATCTTTTTGGCGGGCTTGCCCGCCTGGGGCAGGGTTTCGTACACGACCCAGCCCTGCTGCTCCATTTTGCCCAGCTCGCGGTAGATCTGCTGCTGACTGGCCTGCCAGTAGCAGCTGACGCTCTCTTCAAAGCGTTTGCTGATGTCGTAGCCGCTGTAGGGCTGCTGAGATAAAACCGCCAAAATCGTGTGGGACAGGGCCATATAGCAAAAGAGCGAAAATAGAAGAGCGAAAGGCAAAAAAATCCCCATAGGCTCGAATGCTGGCGTTTTGGGGCTGTTCCAACCCAGATTTTACTGGCTCTGAATTGCGCAGCCCGGTTGTGTGGGGCAGGGCTGTTGACATACTCAACTATTTGAATATATCCTGGGGCATAGTATTCAACAAATTGAATACCTACTAGTTGTATATGTACCAGCTTTACAGCACTTTACTGGACAAGGCACTGGCTGACGCCGAGCGTTGCCTATCAAAGCTTGTCAAAGGTACCGTCATGACCGCCGCTTCCGCTTCTGCAAACCTGAGGAATTCTTGTCATGCAAGCTTTTGTTACTGGCAGCACCGGGCTGCTCGGCAGCAACCTGGTGCGCGAACTGGTCAACCAGGGCTACACCGTCAAAGCACTGGTGCGATCGGTCGAAAAGGCCAAGCACCTGCTGGGGGATGTGCCCCGGGTGCAATTGGTTCAAGGAGACTTGCAAAACATTGCCGCCTTTGCCCCCCAGTTGCAGGGGTGCGACGTACTGTTTCACACCGCCGCCTACTTTCGCGAATCCTACGGGTTGGGCGACCACTGGCCCCAGCTCAAGCGCCTCAACATCGATGCCACCCTTGAACTGCTGGAAGCAGCGGAGAAAGCTGGGGTGCGCAAGGCTATCTACGTCAGCTCGTCGGGCTGCATTGGCCGCAAAACCGATGGTTCACCGGGGGATGAGACCACCCCGCCCGCCCCCGTCACCTACAGCAACCTCTATTTCAAAAGCAAGCTGATGGCCGAAGCGGCGGTGGCCAACTTTCTCCAGCGCCACGCTCTGCCCGTGGTGTTGATCTGCCCCGGTGCCATGCTCGGCCCCCAAGATGCTGCCCCCACCGAGTTCGGCCAGTTTGTGCTGGACTATGTGAACCGCAAAATTCCGGCCCTGCTGGCGGGCGGCATGCCCTGTGTGGATGCGCGGGATGTGGCCAGGGCCATGGTGAATGCGGTGGAACGGGGGCGATCGGGCGATCGCTACCTCCTCGCTGGCCCCTACTGCACCATGGCCGAGCTGATGCGCACCTTAGAGGCGGTCAGCGGCGTGCCTGCCCCTAGGGTTCAAATTCCTGGCATCATCATGCGCGTGCTGGCTCTGTTCTCCACCTGGACAGCGCGACTCACGGGCCGCAAACCCGATGTCCCTATCGAGGGCATCAAGATTATGCTGGCGGCGCTGGCCTACGACTCCACCAAGGCCCAGCAAGAACTGGGTGCCCAGTTTCGCCCATTGGCGGTGACGCTCAAAGACCAGATTGCCTGGTACCGCCAGGCCAACTACCTGTAGCTGCCAACCACGGTAGGCCATCAACCCAAAACCAGCCTAGGCCACCTCAGCTCGATACACTTGCGGTAAGTGCTGACGTTTTTCGTGAGGTAATTGCTATGGCTGGGGTGCCCACGCCAGGTCTAGACCTGATCAAAACCTTTGAGGGCTTGAGTCTACAAGCCTACCCAGACCCCAAAACCGGGAATTTGCCGATCACCATTGGCTGGGGTTCGACCCGCAACAAAAATGGTCAGCCCTTTAAGCTGGGCGATCGCATCACCCGAGAAGAGGCCGATGAGCTGCTGATGGCACAGGTCGCCAACAACTACCTGCCGCCCCAGCAGCGCATTCCCACCTGGGGGGCGATGAATGACAACCAGCGGGGGGCGATTCTCAGCTTTGCCTACAACCTGGGGGCCTACTTTTTTGGGGCCAGCGGCTTTGAAACCATCTCGCGGGTGCTGCGCAACCAGGAGTGGCACAACCTGGAGGCGGCCCTCATTCTCTACCGCAACCCCGGCAGCAATGTCGAAGAAGGGCTGCTGCGCCGCCGCCTGTCGGAGGCCAATGTGTTTTTGGCGGGCACACCGGGGATAGCCCTGAGCACTGCCGGGCAGCAATACCTGGCGGGCGGTCGCACCCCCAGCGGCAACCGCTACCTCAGCCAAGAGGCCCAGGCCTACCTGGCCAACCGACCTACGGTGACGGGCGGCGGTGGCGGCGTACCCACCGCCCCAGGGGCACGGCTGCTATCGCTCACCAACCCCTACACCAGCGGTCAGGATGTGCAGCAGGTGCAGCAGGCCCTCAGGCGCTGGGGGGCAAACGTGGTGGCCGATGGCTACTTTGGCCCGGCCACGGCGATCGCCGTCGAGCAGTTTCAGCGCTCCCAGGGCCTCCCCGC
>QBLT01000027.1 GCA_003249105.1 Leptolyngbya sp.
GTAATGCCAGACCCCAGCAGATGCTCCACAGGTTTGCCGTCGAAAAACTCACTGAACAGGTACAACGGCGCACTGACAAACCCCAGCCCATTGAGAATCATCGCTTTCAGTACTTGCCCTGGGCTGATGTGGTTTAGACTATGGGCTTCGAGCAGCTCGTCGGCTAGCTCCACCATCCCGATCTCATCCACGAGCGCGGCCACTAAGCCTAAGTGATCCAGATTCTCTATCTTCAATGCGCGATCCCAATGCGTGCCCTGAGCTTACCCCAACCGCCTCAAATATCCATTTCGTCAACCTGCGGAATGTCGGCTAGAAATCTCCTTAATACTCTGCTCGCCGCGCTGGGCGTTGCCGGTGGTCAAGAAGTCGAGGATGGCCCCCTGAAACAGGTGAAACAGCGATCGCGCCACCGCCTCATCCTGCGTCAGCGCCGTCAGAGACTCAATCCACTGCTGGGTTTCGCGCTCTAGAAACTGCTGAGTTTCGGCATCGCCCTGCATGGCTCGCAGGTTGAGATCCATGGTGAGCTTGAGTAGGCCCTGCATCTCTGGGGCGGTAAATTGCTGCCACATCGCCAGCAGCGACTCGGCGACGGTATCGGCATCTGCCAGGGCTGTATTTTGCAGCGACTGGAGCTGTTCGCGCAGCCGCACCTCTAGTCGGGCGATGACCTGGCGCTCCAGCTCTTGTTTCGAGCCAAAGTGGTAGACCAACATGCGGCCGCTGGTGCCGATGTGCTTGGCGATCGCATTGATGCTGGCGTCTAGCGCACCCGCCTCAATGGCTACCTCCAGGCACTTTTCAAGCAGCTCGGCTTTCTTTTGGGGTTCGGTGGGGCGACTCATGTTGACAGTTAACGTAATAGCTATTACATTTATCGTTAACGTAATAGTTGTTACGTTAACATCGTTCCTCAGGTAATCATCATGACCACAAAAGACAGAGTGAGCCTCTTGTTGGTTGGGTTTGGCATTTGGGCGGCGGCCACCCTTGCCTATCGGCAGGTGGGCTCGATTTTCTTTGAGCAATCGGTGATGGAGTACTGGCTCAACGTGGCCAGCACTGGCGGGCTATACACACTGGTTTTTGTAGGGCTGATGCGGTGGCGGCGCATTGAAGCCAAAGACTGGTTGCAGGGCGCAATCTGCATCGCGCTGCCTGGCATGCTGGGCGAAATTCCTATCTTGGCGGGCTTTGCCGGATTGATGAGCAACATGCACCCCGCCACCGCTGGGCGCTACGCGGCGTTCTTATTTTCTGGGTATTCGATTTTGCTGGGGTTTGCCTGGTTCAGAGCCGTTAGGGGAGTAGGGCTGCTTACCTCTGAACGACTGCACTAAACCAACTGCTTATCGACGATTCGAGATCCATTTGATCGACAAACTGGTGACGACGGGCTAACCGTCGCAGGTGGGGGGTAGAGCGATCGCCCGTAAAGACCTGTAACCTAGCGGGCCATTACCCTAGAGCCGCCTAAATCCTGGGCCATAATAGGGCCAGCTTTAGACTCTCCCCCGCCATGGCTGACCTGACCCACCGCACCAATTCTCTCGCCTGGCAAATTCGCCAGACAGGGCAAAATGTAGGGGAATGGTTTGAGTACCAGTTTTCTCAGGTCGATGTTGACCAGCCCGAGGTGCCCAATTGGAAATGGCTAGGCCCACTGGCTGAGGGTTTGTTTTGGTGTGCGATCGCCGCTCTTGCCCTCTGGACGAGCTGGCTGCTCTACCGAGCAATCTTGGCCTATCTCGACTACCGACAACGGCGGGTGAAATCAAGCGCAGCCCAGTTTTCAGCGCCTACCGAGGCCGCCCTTAAGCAGTCGGCCCACTGGTGGCGTGAGGCCCAGCGCTTAGCCCAGCAGGGCAACTACGCTGGAGCCTGTCAGGCGCTTTACATGGCGGGTTTGGCGCGGCTCAACGATACCGAGCGGGTGCTCTACCGCGCCAGCCGCACCGATGGCGAATATCTTGACTGCATCGCTGCTGACCCCAGCCGCCCCTACGAGCTGCTGATTCGCACCCATGAGCGCCTGACCTACGGCGAGGCTCTGGCCACCGAGGAAACCTACCAGCGCTGCCGCCGCGCCTACCAGGAGATCGCCCAGTTGTGACGCGATCGCTCCCCTTCAACCGCCGCACCTTGATTTTGGCATTGCTGGCCCTGGCGCTCTTGCTGGGGCTGATGTTGGTGACGGCTCCCGCCACCAGTCGTTCAGACAGTGGCTCGACCTGGCACCGGGGGCCAGCGGGCTACAGCGCTTGGTACGAATCCCTAGAGCAGCAGGGCGTCACAGTACAACGCTGGCAGCGCCCGGTAGACGATTTGATCGAGCAGCTGGGAGAGGCCGAGGAGGCCACCGTCACCCTGATTCAAGATCGGTCGGCCACACCAGAAACCCTGGTGGCGGTGCTGCCGGGATTTATCGACGAGCCAGGCCTGTCGGCCCTGCTGCCCTGGATACCCGACTGGATAGAGGCTGGTCATCGGCTGGTGGTGCTGGGCGTTAAGTTACCAGCGACAGCTGCCCCTTTTTCTCAAACCCTAACCAGCGAAGCTGGCCCGGTCAAAATTGACACTCGCCGCCGCTACAGCCAGGGGCCAAACCAGGGCGTTGCCCTTGAAGACGAGTATGGCGCAGTGGTCTGGCAGCAGGTTTTTGGGGCGGGGCAGGCGACGATGGTAGCCACGCCTCACCTGGCCGCCAACGCCTACATGAACGAGCCGGGGAACTTTGCCCTGCTGACGGAGCTGGTGACGAGCACAGGCGGGCGGGTGTGGGTCGATGAATACCTGCATGGCTACCGGGATCAGGAGGCGATCGCCGCCGAGGTTGGCGGCGACAGCTGGCTCAACTATTTAGCCCGGACCCCGCTGCTCATTCTGGCTGTGCAGGCTCTGGCGGTAACGCTGCTGGCGCTGCTGGCCCTCAACCGCAGGCTAGGTCAGCAGCAAACTTTACCGGCTCCCCATGTAGACAACAGCCGGGCCTACATTCAGGCCCTAGCCGGGGTGCTGCACAAGGCGGGCAGCTGCGACTTTGTGGTGCAAACCCTGAGCCAGGCTGAGCGCCTTCGCCTGCAAAAAGCGCTGGGGCTGGGCAATACGCTGCTGCCAATCGCCCAGCTTCAAGCCGCCTGGAATGAGCAATCCGGTCGCCCCGGCACTAACCTGGCGGCGATGCTGAATCCGCCCATCCCCCAAGGCGATCGCCCGCTGCGCGACTGGCTTAAACAGCTACAATCCCTTCATCACTCCGGTAACACCACAGGAGACACCAGCGGGCCATGACCGAGCGCCAAACTGATCGACAGAATGACCTACAGGGGGCGATCGCCCGCATCGGCAAAACCCTCAGCGGCGTGGTGGTGGGGCAAGAACCCCTGGTGCAAGAGCTGCTGGTGGCCCTGCTGGCGGGGGGACACGTGATTCTCGAAGGGGTGCCCGGCACCGGCAAAACCCTGATGGTGCGTGCCCTGTCGCGGCTGATTCAGGCCGACTTTGGCCGCATTCAGCTCACCCCCGACATTCTGCCGTCGGATATTTCGGGTACTAACGTCTTTGACCTCACCAGCCGCACCTTTACCCTCAAAAAAGGCCCGGTGTTTACCCAGGTTCTTTTGGCGGATGAAATCAACCGCACCCCGCCCAAGACCCAGTCGGCTCTGCTCGAAGCCATGGAAGAGCAGCAGGTGACGCTAGACGGCACCAGCCACCCCCTGCCGGATCTGTTTTGGGTAGTGGCCACGCAGAACCCGCTGGAGTTTGAGGGCACCTATCCCCTGCCCGAGGCCCAGCTCGATCGCTTCCTCTTCAAGCTGGTGGTCGGCTACCCGGCCCCAGCGGCAGAAAAACAAATGTTGCTCAACGCCCAGGCCGGGTTCGAGGCCAAACGGCTGGATGTGGGCCAGCTCAAGCCCGTCGTGGCCGCCAACCACATTCTTGCCGCCCGCCAGGCCGTCAAAGCCGTACCCGTGCAAGAAAACATCCTCGACTACCTGCTGGCCCTGGCCCACAAAACCCGCCAACACTCCGATCTGGAGCTGGGGGCCTCGCCTCGCTCTACGGTACAGTGGCTGGCCGGCAGCAAAGCCCACGCCTGGATCAACGGGCAGGAATTCGTCACCCCCGACAATGTGAAAGCGGTGGCCCTGCCCCTGCTGCGCCACCGACTGATGCTGGGGGCCGAGGCGCAGCTGGATGGGTTGAGCTGCGATCGCGTCATCCAGGGCGTACTCGACAGCGTCGCGGTGCCGCGCTAATGGCGATCATCCCCACCGGGCGTACCTATGGACTGCTGCTAGGGGGCGGGCTCGTCGTCACCCTGCTGACCAACTTTTTCGACAACCCCAACCGGCTCACCATTGCCCTGCTGGCGCTGCTGCTGTTCGATGGCGCAGTGCTTGCTGTGATGTTTTGGGATGGGTTGCGAGTCAAAGCCCGTCGCGCCACGATCAAGCGGGATCCGCTACACCGCTTATCGATCGGACGCGACAACCCGATCTCGCTCCATGGGGAATCCTCCACCCCCGTACGCCTGCGCCTGTTCGACAACTACCCCACCGCCTTCGACGGCACCCCCATGCCCCTGGCAATTTCCCTCAGCGGCAAGGAACCCGAAACCCTCACCTTTACGGTCAACCCCAAGCAGCGGGGCGAATATCCCTGGGGCGACCTGCAAATCCAGCAGCGCAGTCCCCTAGGAATGGCCTGGGCCAACTGGACAGTACCTGCTGCCGAAACTGTTGCTGTGTACCCAGATCTGATCGGCCTCAACCAACTTTCCGTCAAACTCGCCCTCCTGGCTACCGGCACCCTCAAGCAAAAGCGGCGCATGGGCGTAGGCACCGAATTTGCCGAGCTGCGCGAGTACGGCACTGGCGACGACCCCCGCTTCATCGACTGGAAGGCCACCGCCCGCCTCAGCCAGCCCCTAGTGCGGGTGCTAGAGCCGGAGCGAGAGCAAACCTTATTGATCCTGCTCGATCGCGGCCGCTTGATGACCGCCCAGGTGCAGGGCCTCACCCGCTTTGACTGGGGCATGAATGCGGCGCTGGCGCTGGCGCTGGCGGGGGTGAGTCGAGGCGATCGCGTCGGCCTAGGCGTATTCGATCGCACCCTGCACACCTGGCTACCCCCCAAGGGCGGGCGAGCCAACTTTCAGCAGATGATCGATCGCCTCACCCCCATTCAGCCCGTGCTCGAAGAATCGGACTATCTAGCAGCCGCCACCCACGCCGCCCAGCAGCAGCACCGCCGCTCTCTGGTAGTGCTGATCACCGACATTGTGGATGAAACCGCCAGCGCCGAACTGCTCTTGGCCCTGGCCCGGCTGCGCCCGCGTCACCTGCCCTTCTGCATTACGCTGCGGGATCCGGCGATCGATCGCCAGGCCCACCAGTCCACCACCGAGGTCGATGCTGCCTACCAGCGGGCCGTTGCGTTAGATTTGCTCAGCCAGCGCGAGGCCGCCTTCGCCCGCCTAAAACGGCGCGGGGTGCTAGTGCTCGACGCCCCAGCCCACCAAATTTCAGAACCCCTGGTCGAAAGCTATCTGCGTATTAAGAGCCAGGGCAAACTGTAGGGCTCAGGGAATCTATGGGCAATGACTTAGCATTAAAGAAGCAGCTATTGCCAGTTTGATTGAGGCATTTTGCACCTGCTTGGAGAAGTCCTATGATTGCCCAGCCCCAGGTCTCCCGCACCCACTCTCCGGAGGAATACCTTGATTTAGAGGTAGCCGCTGAGTTCCGCCATGAATACATTGATGGAGAGATCGTGCCCATGACTGGTGGTACGCCCAATCACAATCGTATCATCCGCAATCTCTGCACGGCGCTAACCATGGGTTTGCAGGGCCAGGACTTAGAGGTCTTCGTTGCCGATCAGCGCCTGTGGATTCCCGAGGCACAAATCTACACCTATCCGGATGTGATGGCGATCGCGGGAGAGTTGGCCTACCAAGCGGGCCGACGCGACACCCTCACCAACCCAACGCTAATCATCGAAGTTCTATCGGCATCAACCCGCAATTATGACCGGGGCGACAAATTTGCTGCCTATCGCACCATTTCGACCTTCCAGGAATATGCCCTGGTCGATCAGTACTCTGCCCATATGGAGCACCACGTCAAAATCGGCTCAAAACAGTGGATGCTGCAAGAATACGACGGCTTAGATACCATGCTCAACTTCACATCCCTGGGGCTTGAAATCTCCCTGCGCGATATCTACAACAAGGTTCAGTTTGAGCTTGTTGAGCTAGAGGAAGAAGCCTAGACGTAAAGTCTGGCGGAAATGTTACGCAGAATCTCGAATAGCTGTGTCGCTGAGGCACTGGTCTCTAAAAGTATGATTCTTGATGTTTTGATCACATGACCCCGATTCTCAAATAGCCAAACTGTAGGGGCAAATCGCATTCGCCCTTTTGAATCGGGGGGTAGCCAAGAAGGATTTAGTAATAACCAGGCTTTAAACGACGCGTCTGTAGCCGTGTTCCCCTACCTGTGGCTCAGTCCCACAGCATCGGCGATGCTGGTCAGATGATGCTCCTCTAGTTTGGCCAGCAGTCCTGTTAAGACCCGTCGCACCATCCAGGGGCCTTCGTAGATCCAGCCGGTGTAAACCTGGAGCAGCGTCGCCCCAGCGGTAATTTTCTCCCAGGCATCGGCGGCGGTAAAAATACCCCCCACGCCCACAATCGGCAAGGTGCCTCCGGTGTGCTGGTAGATATAGCGAATCACTTCGGTCGATCGCAGCCTTAGCGGTGCACCACTAATGCCCCCGGCCTCGTCTACGACGGCGTTGCCGGTCTGTAGCAGAGTTTTGGTTTTGAGGCTTTCCTTTGCGATCGTGGTGTTGGTGGCGATGATGCCCGCCAGGCCGTGGGCTTGGGCCAGCTCGATCACAGCGTCAATATCGGGCCAGGTCAGGTCGGGGGCAATTTTGACGAGGAGCGGTTTGCGCTCACGGTTTTCCTCCTGTAGCGCCGCCAAAATGGGGCCAAGCTGGTCGGCGGCCTGGAGCGACCTGAGCCCTGGTGTATTGGGCGACGACACATTCACCACAAAATAGTCGCCGTAGGGGTAGAGTTGCCGAAAGCTGAACCGATAGTCTTCAGCGGCATCGGCCAGCTCGGTCACCTTCGACTTACCCAGGTTGATGCCAATGGGAATTCTGGGTCGTTGAGTGCTCCAGTAGAAACCGAGGCGATCGGCCAGGGCCGCTGCTCCCTGGTTGTTGAAGCCCATGCGGTTGAGCACCGCCTCATCTTTGACCAGGCGAAACAGGCGGGGCTGGGGATTGCCCGGCTGGGCGTGGCGGGTAACGGTGCCCAGTTCGGCAAAGCCAAAGCCAAGCTGGGGCCAAGCCCGCGCCGCCAAACCATCTTTGTCAAAGCCCGCCGCCAGACCTAGGGGGTTGGTAAAGTCTAGGCCCCAGCAGGTTTGGGCCAGGCGCGGGTCAGCGAGGCAAAATTGCCGCTGTAGCCAGGGCTCAGTCTGGGCTGCGATCGCTCCCCGGTCAGGCTGCCCCAACCAGGCCAGCAAATCCATGGTGCGGTGGTGTAAAAACTCTGGGTCGAGCGTCACCCCGTGAAACAGCAGAGGACGCACAAGCTGGCGGTAGGGATCTTTCACAAACGGCAGTGGCACAAGGGCAGTGGTGTATGCAAATAGAGGGCGGGTAGACTAATATTCTGGCTAGGGGTGAGATCTGGTGATGCCAGCCTATGCATCACAGAGCACGCCAGGAGCACATGGTCAACGGTCTTTGGGTCAGCAGCACCGCATCATCTGCGGCTGGCTTTCCCTATTAAAGCAGCCCTGGACAGTCGCTAAGACCAATTGGCAGATCTGGGTGGAGTCTACAGAGATCAAGTCACTGCGCTCGGTAGGTTATGGCTCTGGCCAGTATCCTGGCCGAGGGGTAGCCCGGTAACTCGGTTAGCTCCCTGGGTATCTAGGGATCGGCCTGGTGGGCCAGATATCTGTTTCTAACCCCCTTTCCTGCAACCGAGGAGATTGTTGACGCCCATGGCGCAATCCCAACCCCACGATTCTCCCTCTGATCGGCACGACCATCAAATCATGGCCCTGTCGCGCATTCTCAAGGCGCTGCGGGGCAGCATTACTGCCGAAGAGGCGGTAACCCTGGCCCTCGACCATGTGCGCCAGGAGATGGATTTTGAAGTGGCCTGGGTGGGGCTGTACGATCGCATCAACCATCGCCTGGTCACTAAGGGGTGCCACAATCCTCGGCAGATGCGATCGATTCGCACCATGATCAACCTCACCCCTGGGGATGTGATGGAGCAGGTGGTGGTGCAGCAGCGACCGCTAATTGTGGCCGACTTGCAAAACGAAATTCGCGCTGGGGAGTGGGGCACGATCGCCAAGCAGCTGGCCCTGCAAAGCGCGATTATCTTTCCGATCAAACGTCAGGAGGTGTGCTTTGGCCTGCTGGTGCTGGCATCTTCTGACTGGGGCAAGAGTGCTTCCCTGGGACAACGCTCCTACCTGGCCATCGTGATGGGAGAACTGGCCGAGGCGCTGCACCAGTTTGAGTCTGAGCAGCAGCGGCAGCAGACCAAACGCCTTGAGCAACCTCTGCTGACGCTGATTGGCCGCCTGGGCACCCTGCCCGACGTCGACAGCCAGCTCAAGGAGGTGGTGCGCGAAACCCAGCGGTTTGTCGCGCCCCAGCGCACCCGCGTTTTCTGGTTTGAGCCCAAGGGCAACTACTTCTGGCAGCGCACGCCGGGGCTAGCCCCCCGCCCTGCTTCGTTGGAAGATGAGCGATCGCTGCACATTGCTGTCGATGAGGTGCGCGGCCTCTACCAGGCTCTCTGCAACCAGCAGCTCGTGGTGGTGGGCGAAAGCCGGGGCGCTCTCAAAACCATCGTCTCCGATCGCCTGATGCAGCAGCTCAAGGCCGAGTCGCTGATGATTGCCCCGATTAGCCGCCAGGGCGACCTGATGGGGTTTATGTCGGTCGAGGGCACTACCCCACGCATTTGGAAAGAGCCCGAAAAGCAGTTTTTAATCGGCGCGGCCCAGTTGCTTACGGTGGCGCTGCCCGCCGCCACTGCCAAAGAAACTGTACGCCAAACTGAGCTCGACCAGCACCTCACTACCGGCGTCATTCAAGGCATTCACGGCGATGTTGATTGGCACCACACCCTACAGACCTGCTTTGAGGTGCTGCAAGACCGGTTGAGCATTCAGCAGTTTTTTGTGCTGCTGTTCAACCCCGATCGCAATGGTTACGATCTCTGCTTTCAGAGCCAGGCCAGTCGCCCTCGGGGCGTGCCGATGCTGTGGCCCTGCCTCGATGATGTTGACTGGCAAATGCTGGAGCGTAGCCCCTCGGCCATCAGCATTGACAACCTCTCCCACGATCTCAAGCTCATGGCCTGGCGCCCTTCCCTGCTAGAGCTGGGTGCCCAGGCAGTGCTAGTGGGCAATGTGGCCCCCGGCAATGCCCCCGAGGGTATGGTGCTGATCTGCGACACTATCAGCCGCCAGTGGACCACGACGGAGCAGTCCCTGTTTGAGTCCGTAGCCCGACAGATCGGCGTGATTTTGCACCAGTGGCAGCTCCAGCGCCAGCTCGACCAGCAACAGCATATTTATGAATCTATTCAGTGGGGCTTGCAGGCGCTGCACAAGGGGCTGCACTCCGATCAGCTAGAGCAAACCACCCTCCAGCACGTCATGCAGCTGCTGCACGCGTCGGCAGTGCTGCTGCTCAGCTGGCAGCCCGGCAGCCCTACTGCTACGGTCACGCAATTCGTCAGTCAAGATACCAGCGTCAGCGTTAAGAGCAACCATCCCATCCCGTTAGGGGCCGACGCCGTGATCAACTGGGCGCTTCAGACCGACGGCATGCTGCCTCTGACGTTCAATGAGCTGCCCACTGAAACAACCGACTGGTTCATTGCGCCGTTGGGCAGTCGCCTGCTGATTACCGCCTTGAGAACGGCTCCCTCCCATGGGGTTACCGGCGTGGTAGTCGCCGTATCGCCTGCCCACCGGCAGTGGGCTAACCATCACCTCACCATCTTTAAGCTGCTCACCAGCCAGCTGGCCTGGTCGCGACGGCACCTGGCCCTGACGGCAATGCTGACGCAGCAGCGCCAGGATCTCGAAAACCTCAACTGGTATAAACATCACCGCCTAGAAGATCTCTACCGAGTGCTGGGGCAGACGGCCCAAAACCTCGCTCAGCTCCAGGTCAGAGATACGGCGATCGCAGGTGAGCTTCAGCTGCTCCACGATCAGCTCACCGCCGTGATGGAAAGCACCGAAACCGTTCTAGTCGGCGAGCGTTGGCAGCTGTACCCGCAGCACCAGACCATGCCATTAATTAGCTTGCTCAACCGCCTGATTGATCGGGTTAACCCAATTCTTGAGGCCCGTCAGCTCTGGTCTAAGGTGCACAACGAGAGCAATGTCGTGCTAGCTGGCGACATGCTCAAGCTAGAGCTGATTCTCTACGAGGTGATGGCCGCTGCCTGCAACCGCTCCCCGGTGGGGGGGCGCATTGACCTCTGGTGCCGGGTGCTCAACCTCGACTGGGTCGAGCTGTCGGTCACCGATGACGGCCAGTGCTCACCGCGCTTGCTCGAAGAACTCAGCCAGAGCTATCCTGCCGACGTGCTTGCTCCCTCGGCCCTAGACGGGCCTCCAGGGCTCCATCTCGCCATCTGCAAACTGCTGATCGCTCAGCTAGGGGGCGAAATTAGCTTTTCGATCCTTGACGACGGTCGCACCCACAGCCGACTGCTGCTGCCCCTTGCCCCCTATCCAGAGGCTCACAAAGCTAATCCGCAGCTCAGTTCGGTGACGCCCACAGAGGCTAGTTCTGCGAGCCCAACCTGATTTGATTTGACCGGATTGGGCTGCTTAGTGGAGACAGCAAAAGAACAAAAATAGAAGAGCCAAAAAATGGGAAGAACGCTCTACAGGTCTGGACTCTGACCTTTTGGAGATGTCCTAACCCAGACCTTGCCTGGATACCCTAGGTGGTTTTCATCCTGCCTTGAACAGGAAGCAATCAACCAGGGACTCGGTGAACCTTTTTCCATAGGCTAAGGGTTCAAGGATATGCCCTACTTGAACCCTTGATCCTATACCTTCAACCCTTAATTCTGTGCAGTATTGGCGATCGGGCTCACAGCTACCTGCGCCCCATGATTCTGCAACATTGGAGTTTGAATGACCGCGTTGTTGGCGATGGTAAACAAAGGGTTCGACAAGATGCCCGCCAAAGACGTTGCCACCACGGCCAAAATTAGACTCACCTGCATAGGACGCAGACCCGGCAGATCCCAGCGAATGGTGGGGTAGTTCTTCACGACGTCAGACATCTCCTGGGGTTCTTTGACCACCATCATCTTGATGACACGGATGTAGTAGTAGATGGAGATCACGCTGGTCACCAGGCCCACCAGCACCAGACCGTAGGCTCCGGCCTGCCAGCCCGCCCAGAAGATGTAGATTTTGCCAAAGAACCCAGCCATGGGCGGAATGCCCCCCAGCGACAGCAGGCAAATGCTCAAACCCAGGGTGAGTAGGGGATCTTTTTGATAGAGGCCAGCGTACTCGCTGATTTGGTCGGTGCCGGTGCGCAGCGAGAACAAGATCACGCAGGTGAAGCCGCCCAGGTTCATAAACAGGTAGACGAGCAGGTAGTAGAGCATGCTGGCGTAGCCTGCATCGGTGTCTACCACCAGACCAATCATCAAAAACCCGGCCTGGCCAATGGAGGAGTAGG
The DNA here is from genome assembly GCA_003249105.1 of Leptolyngbya sp. Classification (GTDB taxonomy): domain Bacteria; phylum Cyanobacteriota; class Cyanobacteriia; order Phormidesmidales; family Phormidesmidaceae; genus Nodosilinea. The sequence continues at coordinate 11,779 of QBLT01000027.1, forward strand.
CCAGCAGGCGCTTCATGCTGGTTTGCGCCAGGGCCACCACGTTGCCCAGCACCATGCTGAGAATCGCCAGGGCGGTGAAGACAAAGTGCCACTGCTCCGACACCAGGGGAAAGGCGGTGACCAACAGGCGGATGGCGAGGGCGAAGCCAGCGGTCTTAGAACCCACTGACAGAAACGCTACCACGGGAGTTGGGGAGCCTTCGTACACGTCGGGAGTCCACTGGTGGAAGGGGACAGCGGCGATTTTGAAGGCAATACCGGCAATCACAAACACCAGGGCAACCACTAGGCCGATGGGGGCCTGAGTGCCATCGCCGACGATGCTGGTGGCGATCGCCTCTAACCGCGTCTCCCCCCCAGACAACCCGTACAGCAGCGACGATCCGTAGAGAAAAATCGCCGAACTTGCCGCCCCAATCAGCAGGTACTTGAGCGCCGCCTCGTTGGAGCGGGGATCGCGCTTCATGTAGCCAGTCAGTAAGTACGACGAAATACTTAGGGTCTCTAGGGCGACAAAGATCATCACCAGCTCGCTGGCCCCGGAGAGAAACATGCCTCCCAGGGTAGCGGTGAGCAAAATCACCAGAAACTCGGCCAGGGAGGTGCCCGACTGCTCGACGTAGCGAATTGACATCGGCACCGTCACCACCGCCGAAAGGGCGATAATGCCGCGGAACACAATGCTCAAATCGTCGGCGTTAAACGCTCCTAAGAAGCCAACGGGGTTGACCATCGACCACTGCAACACTAGCGCTGCAGTGGCCCCCAGTCCTCCGGCCATAGCCGCGTAGGGAGTCCAGGAGGAAGAGGATCGACCCTGGATCAGATCGCCGACCAAAATCACCAAGATCGTGACTACCAGAACGGCCTCTGGCCAGATAGTGCCAGCGTTGAGCTGTGCCCCGAGGTTGACGAGATCCATAGGTTCTTCCCGCAAGATTATTTTTACCGTACCAGGTCACCCGTACGGTGACCAGGGGCTAAGACTCAATGATCATCCTCAGGTTGACGATCGCCTATCGCCCCAATGCCGCTCAGCTGGCGAGGGAATTGATGGCGTGCCCTGGGCCGATGGTAACGCGATCGCAGCCCTCCGACCAGAGAACTTTTCCGTCGCCCTACCCTCAGCTTCAGTTTGGCTAGGGCTGGACGATGGCTAGCGGAATGATCTATTTATGTAGCTTATGGCCGATCCGCTCACCTCTAAGCCCTGCTGAAGGCTGCGAATGATTAAGTTTTCATGGCTAAACACCCCAGCAGTTCGGTAGGTGTGCAGTACAGTGTTGATCATCTGGCCACCACACCTGCGCCGCAAACTATATAGATAGGTTTGCCAAAACCCGCTATAAAGCTGTAGGTTCCCCAGCCCGCCCGCGATTGCTAACGATTACCACCGAAGCGCCAGCAGACCTATGTCAACCCTTGTTATTGTCGAGTCACCCACTAAGGCCAAAACGATTCGCAACTACCTGCCGTCGGGGTATCAGGTTGAGGCGTCCATGGGCCATGTGCGCGATCTGCCGCGATCGGCCAGCGAGATTCCGGCCAATGTTAAGGGTGAGAAGTGGGCGCAACTCGGCGTCAATCCAGAGGCCGACTTTGAGCCTTTGTATATTGTGCCGAGCGATAAAAAAAAGGTGGTCAAAGCCCTTAAGGATGCCCTCAAGAACGCCGATGAGCTCCTCCTGGCCACGGACGAAGATCGCGAAGGAGAGAGCATTAGCTGGCACCTGCTCCAGGTGCTCAACCCCAAGGTGCCCACCCGACGTATGGTGTTCCACGAGATCACCCAAGAGGCAATTCAGGCCTCCCTCAACAACTGCCGCGACATCGACAGTCAGCTGGTCCATGCCCAGGAGACCCGCCGCATCCTAGACCGGCTGGTGGGCTACACGCTCTCGCCCCTGCTGTGGAAGAAAATCGCGGGTGGCCTGTCCGCGGGCCGCGTGCAGTCGGTGGCGGTCAAAGTGGTGGTCAAGCGGGAGCAAGAGCGCCGCGCCTTCCGCCGAGGCTCCTACTGGGATCTGAAAGCCAGACTGCTCAAGGACAAAAGTGCCTTTGAGGCCAAGCTTTACTCCCTGGGCGGCACCCGGCTAGCCAACGGCAGCGATTTTGACGAAGCCACCGGCCGCGTGGCCGATGGCCGCGATGTGGTGCTGCTGGATGAAACCCAGGCCCAGGAGCTGCAAACTCGCCTGCAGTCAGGGGTGTGGACAGTCAGCAATCTAGAAGAACGCCCCAACAACCGTAAGCCTGCCCCGCCCTTCACCACCTCCACCCTGCAGCAAGAGGCTAACCGCAAACTGCGGCTCTCGGCCCGCGACACCATGCGGGTGGCCCAAAACCTCTACGAGCAAGGCTATATCACCTACATGCGTACCGACTCGGTACACCTGTCGGAGCAGGCGATCGCCGCCGCCCGCGCCTGTGTCACCACCAAGTACGGCACCGACTACCTCAGCCCCAAACCCCGCCAGTACGCCACCAAGTCGAAGGGAGCTCAAGAAGCCCACGAGGCCATTCGCCCCGCTGGCAGCACCTTTAGAACCCCAAAAGAAACGGGGTTGACCGGGCGCGAAGCCTCCCTCTACGACCTGATCTGGAAGCGCACCGTGGCTAGCCAGATGGCCGAAGCCCGCCAAACCAACATCACCGCCTCCATTGAGGTGGAAAACGCTCTCTTCCGCGCCACCGGCAAGCGCATCGACTTCCCAGGCTTCTTTCGGGCCTATGTAGAAGGCTCTGACGATCCCGATGCGGCGATCGAAGACCAGGAGGTGCTGCTGCCCGCCCTGGCTACCGGCGATGCCCTGAGCTGTACGGATTTGGAGGCGATCGGTCACGAAACCCAGCCCCCCGCCCGCTACACCGAGGCCACCCTGGTCAAAACCCTAGAGAGCGAGGGCATTGGCCGCCCCAGCACCTACGCCACCGTAATTAGCACGATCATCGATCGCGGCTACGTCAACCTGGTCAACAACAGCCTGATCCCCACCTTCACGGCCTTTGCGGTGACCGAGCTGCTGGAGCAAAACTTTCCCGACCTGGTGGACGTGCACTTTACCGCCCGCATGGAGCAAACCCTCGACGACATTTCCACCGGCGAAGTCGAATGGCTGCCCTACCTCAAGGCGTTTTACTCTGGCGACAAAGGTCTAGAGACCATGGTGCAGGAGCGCGAAACCCAGATTGATCCCACCGCCGCCCGCACGGTGCTGCTCGACGATCTCGATGCCAAAATCCGGATTGGTCGCTACGGCCCCTACGTTGAAATCGGCACTGGCGAAGAGTCGGTGAAGGCCTCCATTCCCGCCGACGTGCCCCCCGCTGACCTCGATGGCGAGCAGATCGAGCGCATCATCAAACAAAAGGTTGAAGGCCCCGACAAGGTAGGTCTGCACCCTGATACTGGGGAGCCAATCTTTCTGCGTATTGGCCCCTACGGCCCCTACGTGCAGCTGGGCGAACCTACCGATGACAACCCCAACCCCAAACGGGCTTCCCTGCCCAAGGGCACCCAGCCCGAGGCTGTCACCCTGGAAATGGCGGTGGGGCTGCTGCAGCTTCCCCGTAACCTGGGTGCCCACCCAGAAACGGGCAAGTCCATCAAGGCCGGGCAGGGCCGCTTTGGCCCCTACATCGTCCACGACCAGGGCAAAGAGGGCCGTGACTATCGCTCCCTCAAGGGCGATGACGACGTGCTTACCGTCACCCTGGAGCGGGCTCTGGAACTGTTAGCCCAGCCCAAGGCCGGACGCGGGCGCAAAAAAGTCGATCCGCTCAAAGAGCTGGGCGCTCACCCCGACGACAACGAGCAGGTGGCGGTGTTTAACGGCCCCTACGGCCTCTACGTGAAGCACGGCAAGGTCAATGCCTCGGTGCCCGAAGGCGTCGAGGTAGATGCCGTCACCCTAGAGCAGGCCCTCAGCTGGATCAACGCCAAAGCCTCGACTAAAAAGGGCAAGGGCGGCAAAGGCAAAGCGACCACCTCGCGCACCACTAAGACGGCGGCGGCTAGCAAAGCTAGCGGGACGAAGAAAACGACTAAAGCCACCACGGCCAAATCGTCTACGGGCACCAAGTCTACCGGCACAAAAAAGTCGGCGGCATCAAAGACGACTAAGACCACAACCCGGAAATCGCCCACCAAGTCTGCCTCTAAAAAAGCCGACCCAGCCCCCGAAGCCGACGCTTAACTGCGGCGACTAGACGAACTTCAAAAAAACAGCAGAAAATATATCTGCCGATTTTTGAAGGGCTGGACGAGTCAGATCTCCAGCGATCGCACAGCCTCAAGCCACGCCCGCTAGCGTTAGTAAATCACTCCCCGATAGCGACGCACAGTACTACTGTCGGCTAGTTTCTCGTCGGTGGTCAAGGGCTTGGGTAGAGCGCTCGACTTAACCGCTGGCGGCGGTGCAAACGACTCTTTAGCGGCCTTGCGAGCCAGCCCATTGCCCAGGGCGCGGAGCCCAGAGGTCACCCAGTCAACATCGTTTAGAGGATCTGGGGTAGGCTGGCTTGCTGGGCTACCAGGTGCCTCTGGAGACGGCTTAGCGTTAGCTAGTGCGAGCCCAGTACTTTTGCCTTGAGCGCGCTCTGGACGACTGATGGGGGTTCCATTGGCCTGGGTGGTACCCAACTGACGACGAATGTTGAGCAGCACCGTGAGTAGGTCTTTCTCGTTGAGAAAGGGGTAGTCAAGGCTGGTCAAAATGCGTTTGACATTGTCAGTGGCACCGCTCATTAGCGTGTCACGGTCAAACCCGCAGAGAAAATCGGTTGCTCCCTGCTGCTTGGCCCAGCGCCGCTCGGTGTCCGAAATGCGAAGCTGACGACAGCGGGTCAGAAAAATCTGCATAGTGGGGAAGGTGGCGCGGCACCAGCGGCAAAACTCGTAGGGGTTGAGCTCGGCGGCTTCGGCATCTAGCACAATGACATCGGGCAGGGTCAGCCCAGCGCTAGCGATCTGTCCAATGCAGTCGGCTAGGTCGCCCTTGGCAGGTTCTAGAATGACGGCTAGCTTTTGGGACTTGAGCAGTGCCTGCCACATGAGCCCTTGCAGGCGGTTAGATTGAACAATAAAGGCCAGCTTCTGCGGTGCATCCACGGTGTATAAAATCCCCTAAACGTGTGTCTAATTAATATCTGAGCCTTGGCTGGGGTTGCCTAGGTCGGGGCTAGACAACGAAGCTCAGACTCAGCAGCCCTACTGTGGCTACCTCAGGCTGCATCTGTCGGGGGCAGGCTAGCGCTCGACTTCAAAATTGGTTGGCTGGGGCTCTCAAGTCAACACCCTGGCGATTTGCAAAGCGACCCCTTGACGAAATCGCCGCCCCAAACGAGTTTAGGTGGCGTAATCAGGAATATTTGAATAAATGTACGGGCGGGATGTCTCTTAAAAAAGACAAACGCGCTACATAAATAAAAGATTTGTAGAGAATAAGGTTCCACAGACCGCAGTTTTTAGTGAGCAGCCTTCACAGGCGCGGGTTAAGCGTAATGCTGCTTAGCGGGCTGGGACCGCTCACTGGGGCGAGTAGAAATGTCGACGCCCTGGGCGGCATCGGGTCGATGGGTGCAAATAAAGGTTTCGAACTGGTGAACTAGCGCTGGGTCGCGCCAGCCCTGCTCTACTTCCTGGCGGATGATCTGAAGTGATTCGTCGAGGGAAAAGGCGGGTTTATAGGGGCGATCGTGGGTGAGCGCATCAAAAATGTCGATCAGCTGAAAAACCTGAGCCAGTTGCGGAATAGCCGCCCCGGCTAGGCCATCGGGGTAGCCGCTGCCGTTCCAGCGCTCGTGGTGGTGGCGAATGATGGGCAGGACTCCCTGCATGGTGCGCAGGGGGCGGCAGATGGTCTCGCCAATGGCGACATGCTGCTCCATGATGGCGCGCTCGGCTACGGTGAGGGGGCCGGTTTTGAGCAGCACGGCATCGGGAATGCCCACCTTGCCGATGTCGTGCAGGTACCCCGCCCAGGCGAGATCGCGAATGTGGATGGGGCAAAGCCCCAGGTATTCGCCAAAGGCCTGGCCTAGCCGAACCAGGCGATCGCAGTGATCCCCTGTGTTTGGATCGCGGCTCTCGATGGTGCGGGCAATGGAAAACAACACCTTTTCGGCATGGTCGAGATCTTCGTTGAGGCGCTTTTGGTGAATCAGCGACTTGACCCGAGCCGACAACTCTAGCTGGTCGAAGGGCTTGGTCAAAAAGTCGTCGCCCCCCGCTTCAATGCCCTGTAGTCGGGCCTCGCGATCGCCCAGGGCCGTGACAAACACCACCGGAATTAGCCGCGTATGGTCATTTTCTTTTAGCTGGCGGCACACCTCAAACCCAGTTAGCCCCGGCATCATCACATCCAGCAAGATCAAGTCAGGCTGATGCTGCAAGACCCGGCTCAGGGCGCTCTGCCCGCAGCTGGCCTGCTCCACTTGGTAGCCGTCGATGGTCAGCAGCGCTACGGCAGTCATGCGGCTGGGGGCGTGGTCATCAACCACAAGCACGCGAGGGGGCAGAGGGTTTCGGTAGGGCACAGCAATAACCTGAAGAATAGCAACAACCAATTGGCGGAGCGGACCTACAGCCTATCGAGGGGATGGTTTTTTTCATACGGGGGCAGCCACCGCTTGCGCCAGCGCGACGTTGGTATTAGGTCTGATGCGGCCTGCTCCTGCTGGCGGCTCTGCCGAATGGCCTCAGCGCTGGCGCTCAGGGTGGGGTCGCGGTAGGGGACTGCGGCCCGCGTTAGCAAATGCTCCTGCTCTTGCTGCGACAGCGGCATTAAGCCCTCGGGGTTTACTTGAGCCAGAGTACCCGGCCAGCGGCGGCCAACAGCATTCACCGGCCCAATCGAGAGCCCCGCCAGCCGCAAGGCCACCCGCACCGCAGTGGCGGCGGAGTAGGTGACCAGCCGCCCCTGGGGGTGCAGGCAGGCGGCTACCCGCTCAATCAACTCCACTGTCCACAATTCGGGACAGCGGGGCGGCGAAAACGGGTCAAAGAAAATCACGTCGGCTTGAAATCCCAGCGCTTCGACATCTTGAATGCGCTGGCGAGCATCGCCCCACAGCAGATCGGCCGCGATCCCAGGGCGATGCGATCGGCCAGTGGTGGCCAGTTCTCGCAGGCAGGCTTGCACGGTAGCAGGCCATCCATCAATTAAACCGGCGTTGATAGCCTGGCGGGGCACGCGGGCATCGAGCTCCAGAGCGATCAGCCGTACCTGGCAGGCGGGGTTGACCTGGGCAACGGTGGCCAGGGCCGCGGCGGTGTTGTAGCCCAGCCCGTAGCAGACGTCTAGCACGCTCAGGGTTGGGGCTAGGGCTAACCTGGCCAGGTCGGTGGCCCCTACATAGGTGGTTTTGGCCTCAGTGTAGGCCCCGTCGCGGCTGTGGAACCACTCGCCAAAATCCTCTGAAAACAGCGTCATCGACCCATCGGCGGTGGGTTCAAGCGCCAGGGCTCCAGTGGGGAAGGACATGATCTGTTACGCGGAAATGATGTCCATTGACTTAACTCTAGGGTACTCAAAATCGGCCCGCCCCATGCCAACGGTCACCGATCGCAATTAGAGCGATAAGGGATTTTGACCCCAAGCCTCGCGGTTTTAAGCGAGAATACCTATAGTTAAGAAACGTTTTGGTTGCTAAACCCCTGGCCGATAATCCGGGTTGGCAGCACCTAAATCTTGCAGGAGGTTCTCCATGGTTGTAGCGGCACCAGCGCAAAAGCGTCTCACGGTTCAGGTGGAAGGGGTGGCTGACGACACCACCACCATTCGCTCACTGGATTGGGATCGCGATCGCTTCGACATTGAGTTTGGCCTGCAAAACGGCACCACCTATAACTCCTTCATCATTCGCGGCGAGAAAGTCGCCCTGGTCGATACCTCCCACGCCAAGTTTCGGGAGCTCTATCTCAAGACGCTGACCGGCGAAATCGACCCCAAAACCATTGATTACCTGATCATCAGCCACACCGAGCCCGACCACAGCGGCCTGGTGCGCGATGTGCTAGAGCTGGCTCCCCAGGCAGTGGTAGTGGGGGCTAAGGTGGCGATCGCCTTCCTAGAAGACCTGGTACACCGCCCCTTTGAGCGCCTGATTGTGAAAAACGGCGACACCCTAGAGCTGGGCAACGGCCACACCCTGGAGTTTATCAGCGCCCCCAACCTGCACTGGCCCGACACTATCTTTACCTACGACCACAAAACCGGCGTGCTGTTTACCTGCGACGCCTTTGGCCTGCACTTTTGCAGCGATGCCCCCTACGACGAAAATCTAGAGCTGATTTCCCCCGATTTTCGCTTTTACTACGAGTGTTTGATGGCCCCCAACGCCAGGTCAGTGCTCGGTGCGATGAAGCGCATGGAAGCCTTACCTCCAGTGAGAATGGTGGCCACCGGGCACGGCCCCCTGTTGCGCTACAACGTGGCAGAGCTGACTGGCCGCTACCAGCGCTGGAGCCAGGAGAAGACCAAGGCCGAAGACCTGGTGGCGGTGTTCTACGTGTCGGATTACGGGTATAGCGATCGCCTCTCCCAATCCATTGCCCGCGGCATTACCAAAACCGGCGTCGCCGTCGAAATGATGGATATGCGCTCCGCCGACCCCCAAGAGGTCACAGAACTGGTGGCTCGGGCCAAGGGCTTAGTCGTCGGTATGCCCCCCGCCTCTGGGGTCGGGGCCAGAGAAACCCAGACCACCCTGGGTACCATTCTGGCGGCGGTGCACGGTAAGCAAACCATGGGCCTGTACGAGTCCTACGGCGGCGACGACGAGCCGATCGACCCCCTGGCCAACAAGTTTCAAGATCTGGAGCTGATTCAGTCTTTTGCGCCCATTCGCATTAAAGACACCCCCACCGAGGGCATCTATCAGTCGTGTGAAGAGGCCGGTACTGACCTGGGTCAGGGTCTGGCTCAGGCGAACAAGCTGAAAAAGCTCAAATCCCTCGATGTTGACCTAGAGAAAGCGCTGGGCCGCATCAGCAGCGGGCTTTACATCATCACCGCTAAAAAAGGTCAGGTTTCCAGCGCTATGCTGGCTTCCTGGGTGGCCCAGGCCAGCTTCCAGCCCATGGGCTTTACGGTGGCCGTGGCCAAAGACCGCGCCATCGAGTCGCTGATGCAGGTAGGTGATACCTTTGTGCTCAACATTCTCGAAGAGGGCAAGCACCTGGGCCTGATGAAGCACTTTCTCAAGCGGTTTGCCCCCGGTGCCGATCGCTTTGCCGGGGTGCGCACCCGCCCCGCCAACAACGGCTCGCCCCTGCTGGCCGATGCCCTGGCCTACGTGGAGTGCGAAGTCACCAGCCGCATGGAGGTGAGCGACCACTGGATTGTTTACTGCACGGTGCACGATGGCAAGGTGTCTGACCCCGATGGCCAGACCGCGATCCACCACCGCAAGGTTGGCAACTACTACTAGGGCTTGAATATCGGGATCGTTACCCCAGGGAGTGGCGCTCCTTTGTAGCTATTAATTCAGGTGGGCGGTGCTCACCCTACTTTTCAAGGGCTAGGATAGTCAAGATGCCTATCCCACAAGAGCTAGTAGTAGGGTGGGCACTGCCCACCACTGGCTGCGCCATAGAAAGCAAGCTCTCCCCATGGTTTGGAAGGTGAATTACAGGACTTTATAGTGCTTGGCAACAGCTTAAGGTGGGCAGTGCCCACCCTACGGTTCTGGTTCCGGCGGTTAGCTTCCCCAGAGAGGGCAGCCAGGGAAAATCAACAATGCTGTAGGGTAAGTAAGCGCGCCTGCCCAGTCTGAAGCTTGGGTCAATGCCGTAGCGCCCCGCATTTTACGAGTATTTAGAGCTTGACCCTTTCTTCCTTTGCCGCTATTACCACGACTCCTGCGGGGTTAAAAGCCCTGCTGCCGCTGGCGTCGGCTCTTCCGGCTACGGTTTGGGTGCCCTCAAATCTAGCACCTGAAGCCGAGTCCTATGGCTTGGCGGTTCAGGTCTATAACGGTTCGCTTAGGGACGCGATCGCCGCCCTCTGGCCGTCTCAGGACGGGCTCATCTTTGCCCTAGCGACGGGGGCGGTGGTACGCCTCATTGCCCCCTTGCTGACCGACAAAACCACCGATCCAGCCGTGGTGGTGGTGGCTGAAACGGGTCGTCAGGTGATCAGTCTCTGCGGTGGCCACCAGGGGGGTGCGGATGCGCTGACCCATCAGATCGCCCTGCTTATGGGGGCCGAGCCAGTAATTACTGGCTCGGCTGCGACCCACAGGCTGCCAGGGGTAGATGTGCTGGGGGTGCCCTTTGGCTGGAGCAAGGGCAGCGGCGACTGGACGGGGGTGAGTGCCGCCCTGGCCCACAACAAAGCCATCGAGGTACTGCAAGACTGCGGCACCACCCTCTGGCAAGACCACCTGCCCCCCACCCATCCCTTTGTTTTTGAGTCGGTTTGCAACCCCGCCGCTCGGCTATGGATCAGCCCAATTCAGCGGCAGTTTTCCCCCGACAGCGATTTTCCTAAGGCCCAGTGGCACCCGAGGGTGCTGTGGGTGGGAATCGGCTGCGAGCGCGGTACGCCCCAGGCGGTGATTGAGGCGGCGATCGCGCGAATCTGCCGAGCTGGGCACTTTGCCGAAGGGGCGATCGCCGGTCTCGCCAGCCTCGATCTCAAGGCCGACGAAGTCGGGTTACTGGCCCTCTGCCAGGAGCGCCAGTGGCCCCTGCGCTGCTTTACCGCCGAGCAGCTCAAGGCGATTTCTGTGCCCACCCCTTCCACGGTTGTGGAAGCGGCGGTGCAGACCCCCAGCGTGGCTGAGGCCGCCGCTATTTTGGCCGCTGAGGGTCTGCTGCGGGTGGCTAAGCAGGTGGTGCGGGTGGAAGGCCAGCCGGGGGCGGTGACGGTGGCGATCGCCCAGTCCGAGCGCGAATACATTCCCCACACCGGGCATCTGGCGCTGGTGGGCACTGGCCCCGGCGATCTGAATCAGATCACGCCCGCAGCTAAGGGGGCGATCGCCCGTGCCGACGTCGTCATTGGTTATGGCCTCTACATCGACCAAATTCGCCCCCTTTGTCGCCCTGGTCAAATTGTCGAACCCTGGCCCATTACCCAGGAGCGCCAGCGGGCCGATCGCGCCATTGACCTGGCCCGCTGGGGCCTGGGTGTGGCGGTGGTGTCGTCGGGCGACTGCGGCATCTACGGCATGGCGGGGTTGGTGCTAGAGCAGCTCCAGCACACCGGCTGGGATGGCGAAACGCCCTCGGTGGAGGTCTTCCCCGGCATTTCAGCCCTCCAATCTGCCGCGGCTCGGGTAGGAGCACCGCTGATGCACGACTTCTGCGCCATTAGCCTCAGCGACCTGCTCACCCCCTGGTCGGTGATTGTGAAGCGGCTAGAGGCGGCGGCCCAGGCCGACTTTGTGGTGGCCCTCTACAATCCCAAGTCCAAAACCCGTACCGAGCAGATCGCTACCGCCCACAGCATCTTGATGGCCCACCGATCGCCCGATACGCCGGTGGCGGTGGTGAAGTCTGTCTATCGCCCCGATGAGATGATTCACCGCACCACGCTGGCCAACCTGCTAGAGGCTCCCATCGACATGCTGACGGTGGTGCTGATCGGCAACCAGAGCACCCAGCGCCACGGCCCGTGGCTGATTACCCCGCGCGGCTACAACGGCAATTTATAAAAGAACGAAAACAGAAGAGCGAAAAATGAGAGAAATGCCTGCCAGGTTTGAACCTTGGCATGTGGAGCTATCCCAGCCCAGACTTCACCAGCTATAGGGCAGACTATTTGGTAACCATAGAGATTGGTCGCGGTGGCGAGGTTGCCCAGGTTGATCTGCGATTAGGATAGAGGAGGGTGCCCGTGCAAGAGCAGGTAGATTCCCCTTCACCCCTTCAAGGAGGTTGACGATGCCGCCTGAAGATCCGACCTCTGCCCGTGACCCTGAGGTGACCGCAACGCTGATCAGTGGTCTCAGCGCCTACGGGCGACTCTATGGGTTGCCCAATTCGCCTGAGCAGGTGCAGGGTCTGATTGGCACCCTGTTGCGGCTACATCTGCCCGAAGAGCCTGCCGCCCTGATCGATGCCGTGGCTCAGCAGGTGCTCGACGGTCTTACTCCGAATGACATCAAAAATGCCATTGTCGATCGTGCTACCAGTGCCCTGGCTAAGGAAGCCCACCGCTGGCAGGAGCACCTCGATCACCAGGCGCAGAACATTCTCACGGCCTACGTGCAGCGCTATAGGCCCAATCTTACCCCAGACCTGAGGCCGATAGTCACCGCTGTGATACCGCTGCTGGGTGGGGCGATCGCTGATCATCGGCCCCTCACTCGCTCCGAAGCCCTGGGCCTGATCAGTCAGATTGTGCAGACCTTTGATGTCAACGGGGCGATCGCCGCTGCTGTTGACCCTACCTACTTTGCGATCGCTGCAACTCTAGCCACTGCCCTAGCCCAGCGACCAATGGCCGAGGCGGTCGGTGAAACCGTGACCGCCTACGTCAAAAGTCATGCCCCCACCCTGCTCAATGTCGGTGCTGACCTGATTGCGGCGGCTTTGAGCGCAGTGCTGAAAAATCAGGTCGATTTCAACATCGACACCCAGTTCAGCGTCATCGACGAAAAACTGCTGATTGAGCAGGTCAACTTTCAGCTGAATATTTTGCAGCAGTCGCCACTGCCCTCAAAGGCCGCCTGGGCGATCGCCGACCAGGTGAGTGCCGCCGTCGAGCAATACCGCAACCGCGAGGGCAGCGTCGATGTGACCGCTGGCCTGGTCAGTGGGGATGGCCTTTCCATCTCCAGTCCGCTGACTTCTACGCGCCGTTTGGGCGATCGCCCGCCCACCGACTCACCGGCCTCAGAATAGTTTGGCATCGGCTCGCAGCGCCCCTAGGCCATGCCACAGCTCGCCGCTGTGCAGCCAGCCCACGTAGCCCGAGTACAGGCAGTCATCCTCGGCGGAGGCCAAAAACACGTGGTGAATGCAAAAGGGGCTGAGCCACAGGCGAATACTGGTGCCGTCGGCGAAGGTGTGCCAGGGGATGGCGCGGGCAAAATCGCGCAAATGGGCATCGGTCATGCCCGGTATCTGCCGGAGTTGCTCCACCAGGGGATGGGGCAACAGTGGCTCGCTCAGGCTGTCGCCCTGCCAAAACCATTGGATCTGGGTCACCACGCGTGGATGACAGCGCAGGGCCGCATGGCTAATGCCCTCCAAACAGACGAACTGCCCATGGGGCACTCGCGCACTCTCAAGGGTGATGGTGCCGTCGCTACCCCCATCCACATCGCCCGCGATTGATAGGGTGGGAATTGCGGCAGCAAGCTGGGCGGCGAGGGGGCGGCGATCGCGCCCTAGATCAGCGGCAATGCCAACTCCCACCTGAAGCGGATCCAGAATGCGGCCCAGGTCAGCCCCGCCCACCGGGGAGCCCACCAGCGTCAAAAACTCTACCCTGGGCCACCAGTCAGGATGGCGATTGAGCACCTCCAGCCAGATCAATCCCCCCATCGAGTGGCCCACAATTCGCACCGGTAGCTCGGGCTGTCGCGCCAGCGTCGCCGTAGCTAGGGCATCAACCTCATCCACCAGGGGAGAAATCCGCAGCCAGGTCATGGCGTAGTTGAGGCAGGGGGCGACAATTTGGGCGCGATCGCCCGCTAGCTGCTCCGCCAGGGTCATCATTGATTGGTTGGTGTCGGCCCAGCCGTGCTGGGCAAAGAGAATGAAGTCTCCGGGCATGGATGCTCTCAGGCCACTTTCCTGCGGGCGGCCACTGCTGCCCCCAGCAGCGAAGCCCCGCTAAACAATAGGCTAACGCCCACATAAAAGCCAATCAGCCAGAGCGAGCCAAACGGCCAGCGATTGATCATTAAAATTCCTAAAATCAGCGTGACGATGCCATTGATAGCGACAAACCACGAGAGACTGCGCCCAGCCCGGTAGGTAAACGCCATGATGATGGTAAAAATGCCCTCGGCAATAAATAGCAGGCCAAAAGCCAGCGTCAGCACCGCCGTCGCTTTCGCCAGATTAAACAGAATGTAGAGCCCCGCCACGACGTAGAGCAGGCCCACCCCAAAGCTCAACCCCAGCGCCCTGACCGCTCGCGCCTGAAACGCCTGCAAAACCTGCAAAATGCCGCTGATCACGGCGATCCACCCCAGGGCAGACGTGAAAATAGCCGAGGCGATCGCCGGCGTTAAAATTGCCAAAATACCTAAGATAATCAGACCTATGCTGAGGGCCATGACCCAGCCCGTCGCTGTTTTAATCTCAGTACTCGGTTGAGGTTCTACAGTCATGACAGCGCCTCGTTGAATAGAATCGGCTGGTTAACAAGGTTGACCGTTCTCTATGTTGAACACCCGATTTAAACACCTACAGTCTGCACCGCCCGCATCACGTCCAGGCAGACCCATGACGACTAGTGTTGCCAGTTCAGCAACCTTATACCCTACTTCTGTGGTGCGCCGCCATCCCTCGCTAGACCAGACTGTAACCTCCCGTGCCATCCCCTTCGTCTGACCTATGACCTACCCTCGCAACCTCGTGACCGCCGACTGGCTAGCCCAGCATTTAAATGATCCTCAAGTTGTCGTGGCCGACTGTCGCTTTGCCCTGGCCGATTCCTCCCAGGGGGCGCAGCAGTACGCCGCTGGCCACATTCCTGGGGCCTACTATCTAGACCTCAACCAAGATCTAGCCAGCCCAGTGCAGCGCCACGGGGGCCGCCATCCGCTGCCCGATCGCGACAGCTTCAGCCAGCGACTCACGACGATGGGGGTAGAGTCTGGCCCAGAGCCCACCCTCGTCGTTGCCTACGACGATAGCCGCTTTGCCTTTGCTTCTCGCCTCTGGTGGCTGCTGCGCTACCTGGGCCACGACCATGTCGCCGTGCTCGATCGCGGCTGGTCAGGCTGGGTGGAGGGCGGTTATCCCATCAGTACCGAGATCCCTGCGCCCCAACCGGGTAATTTTGTACCTACGCCGCGCCAGGACTGGATCGCCGATATTGAGACGGTGCGCCGCTGCCCGGAGGGAACGCTGCTAATCGATGCGCGATCGCCCGATCGCTATCGGGGTGAGGTCGAACCCATCGACCCCGTAGCGGGCAGCATCCCTGGTGCAGTGAACTATTTCTGGCAGGATGTTTCTGCTGAAAACGGCCAGATGAAACCTGCCGATCAGCTCAGCCAAAACTGGGCTAGTTTAGACGATGCCGAGGAGGTGATTGTCTACTGCGGCTCAGGGGTGACGGCCTGCGTCAACCTGCTGGCCCAAACCGTAGCGGGCCGACCCATGGCCAAGCTCTACCCCGGCGGCTGGAGCGATTGGTGTTCATACCTCTAAGGCTTTCAGTCAGGCTGAAGTAATACTCGACTGCGGCTCAATCTTGCTGGAGGGGTAGTGCTGGTGTGGCATCTTCTGGCTTAAGGGAGGACTCAATAGGCGTACCGTTCTGAGTTTCTAGCTCTACTAAGGTAGGTACCTTGCCGTTGTTGAGATGAATGAGATTGCTGTCGACAGTCTCCTCGACGCGCTTCGAGAAGCCCCAGGCAAACACTAAGGCAATCACCAGCACCATCACCCACTCCGGGGGCACCAGGGTGGGGTCAATCACCCGCACGAGCAGGCGAACGCCCACAAAGGCCACGGTGATAAAACCCGCGTCTTCTAAGTGCTCAAACTCTTCGAGCCAGCGAATAAACAGCCCCGCCATAAACCGCAGGGTGACAATGCCAATGGTGCCGCCCAGCAAAATCACTGTCACATCTTTAGATAGCGCCAGCGCCGTGGTAACGCTATCGAGCGAAAAGGCCAGGTCGGTAAAGGCAATCACCGGAATCGCCTGCAAAACGGTGGCAAACCGGGGGCCGTGGTGCTGGGCCTCGGCGTCGGTTTCAGCGGTGAAGTGCTTATAAACCAACCACAGCAGGTAGGCGGCCCCCATCACCTCAAACTGCCAGAACTGAAGCACCCAGCCCGCCGTCAAAATTAGCCCAACCCGCAAAATAAAAGCGATCAGCAAGCCAAAGTTGAGTGCCCGACGCTGCATGGCTTCGCTCTCTAGACCTTGGGCGATTGCCGCCAGAGCGATCGCATTGTCAGCCGACAGCACCGCCTCCAGGGCAATCAGCACCGGCAGCAGCAGCAGGGTATCGACCCCAAAGTTGTTAGAGATATCGAGTAATCGGTCTAGCATTAGCTCAGTTCAGCTGCCTAGAGTAGCAATCAAAATAGTTCAAGGACAAAGTGCCGGGTTGACTAACCTACCTGGCCCACAGTCGCAAACTCTTTAGGGAACGTCCCTCGTCTGCGCTAAACCCGGCAGCGGCACAATGGCTTCAGTCTAACGTGCCCTACTTCCCTAGAATAGTACGGTTACCATCCACCCGCAGGGGAGACCGCCCGAGTGCTAAGTTCGCTGCTGACGCAATTTCGCCAACAGTATCCCCAGGGCAGCCTGACGTCAGATCTGCTCACCATCCACGACGGGCTGTACGTGGTGCGGGTCTGCGTCGGTGTAGATAACCGGATTCTGGCAAGCGGTTTGGGATCAAACACCGCCCTGGAGGTGGCCGAAGATGTGGCCACCTCTCGCGCCCTAGAGCGCCTGAGCTTGGCACCGGCTGAGCCCCCTCGCCTGCCCCAGCCCATGGATGGCGAATTTGAGGCTCCTAAAGCAGCGATCGCCAAGCCCACTCGAGTCTTAACCAATCTGGATCCAATTCTGCCTGAGATAGGCTTCGCCAACGCCCCGCCAGCTCCAGAGCAGCCCCAAAACGATCCCCTCCAGACCACTCATCCAGAGCTAGCGCCACCACCGCTGAGCCTAGTCTCCCCCGCGTTAGACCGGGAAGATTCTCTGGAGCAATCGGCAACCGAGCGGCCCGTGGCAGTCGTGGCGACTCCCACCCTGACCCCAGAGATC
>QBLT01000280.1 GCA_003249105.1 Leptolyngbya sp.
AAGTGGGTGGGGTCGAAGAGCCACTGGTCGCCGACGATGGCCTCTAGCCGCTGGCTGAACTGGGGGAGAAATACCTGGGGATCGTTGAGCTGCATGGTTTGCGGCGGTGGCTCTTAGGTTGCCAGTACCGTAAACAAATTGTTTCTCATGCCGCCCACCCAATGGCAGCGATTTGGCGAGGCTGAATAACTACGTTTCTCCCGTCATCAAGGTGTACTAACGCTTACTCCCCCTCCACCAGCGCCAAAAACCGCTCGTCGGTGCGAATGGGGTCGAAGTCGGTGTCGGTTTTGACCAGTTCGCGATATTTGGGGTCTAGGGCAATGGCGGTTTGTAGAGATTGAATGGTGTTGTCGGCATCGCCTTGGAGACCGTAGCAGCAGGCTTTGTTGTAAAGCGCGTCGTGATAGTCGGGTTTGATTTCTAAGGCGGCATCGTAGCAGGCGATTCCTTCGGATAGCTTCGCTAGCGCCGCCTCTTCAAGGCCTTCTTCTCTTAACTTCTGCCCCAAGTTCCCCAACGCAATCCCTTTGTTGTAAAGCGCGTCGTGATAGTCGGGTTTGATTTCTAAGACGGCATCGTAGCAGGCGATTCCTTCGGATAGCCTCGCTAACGCCGCCTCTTCAAGGCCTTCTTCTCTTAACTTCTGCCCCAAGTTCCCCAGCGCAATCCCTTTGTTATGGAGCGCTTCGTGAAGGTCGGGTTTGATTTCTAAGGCGGCACCATAGCAGGCGATCGCGGCCTCATATTGCCCCAAGGCAGACAGCGCATATCCTTTGCCAGAGAGCGCTGCATGATCATCGGGTTTGATTTCTAAGGCGGCATCATAGCAGGCGATCGCGGCCTCATATTGCCCCAAGGCAGACAGCGCATTCCCTTTGTTGTAGAGCGCGTTAGGATGGTTGGGCTTGATGGCTAAGGCAGCATCGTAGCAGGCGATTCCTTCGGATATCTTCGCTAACGCCGCCTCTTCAAGGCCTTCTTCTCTTAACTTCTGCCCCAAGTTCCCCAGCGCAATCCCTTTGTTATGGAGCGCTTCGTGAAGGTCGGGTTTGATTTCTAAGGCGGCACCATAGCAGGCGATCGCGGCCTCATATTGCCCCAAGGCAGACAGCGCATATCCTTTGCCAGAGAGCGCTGCATGATCATCGGGTTTGATTTCTAAGGCGGCATCATAGCAGGCGATCGCGGCCTCATATTGCCCCAAGGCAGACAGCGCATTCCCTTTGTTGTAGAGCGCGTTAGGATGGTTGGGCTTGATGGCTAAGGCAGCATCGTAGCAGGCGATTGCCGATTCTTTTTGGCCTAAGGCAGACAGCGCATTCCCTTTATTATTCAGCGCTTCAGGATTATCGGGTTTAATTTTTAAGGCAGTGTCGCAGCAGATAATCGCTCCGGCGTTGTCCCCTAATGCAGACAAAGCAGCTCCTTTACCCCATAGCGCTTCGTGCTTATCGGGCTTAAGAGCCAGGGCTTCGTTGCAGCAGGCAATCGCTTCTGCAAAAAGGTTTGCGTTGTAAAAGGTGCCACCTAGCTTATTAAGGAATAAACCAGCCAAGAAATCTGGTGATTCAACGGTTAGAAGCTGTTCTGCTTGGGCTTGGGCCTGCTGTAGCCAGGTCAGTTTTTGCCCTTCTGCACAGCGCTTAGCTTTATAAAACAGCGCTGCAAACTTGGCTAGGCCTTCAAGCTGGCCGGGGTTGTTTAGGCAAGTGGTTACAGCCTGGTCAATCTTGACTTTGTTCAGCCCCAATTTGGTTTCATAGGGGTAGTCGATTGGGTCTTCTTCGAGCAGGGCCCAGCCATACTCTACCGCTAGGCGCAGGCGCTGCAAAAAACTGCGAGTCGTATAGACCAGGTAAGGGTGCTCTGCCAAAGCATAGTCTTCGGTAATGCCCTGTAGGGGTGCCCTCACCAAACCCGGCTGTCTCAGGTAAGTTGCCTCCAGCACATGGCTCAGCCAGGTCGTTTGTAGCGTGGCAGAGATCGTAAAGGTCAAATGGTACAGATACTCGGCCCTGGGTTCTCGCCAATCTGGGTTTTCATACTTTTCTGAGGTAGGGGTCTGGGTGGCTACTACCTGACTAGATTTTGTTTTGAAGTACCGGGCTAAAAGGTCGTGGGTGCGCTGAAATTGAGATGGGTCTGCTTGCCAGAGAGCCATGCGAAAAACATCCCTGGCCACATCGTCTAGTCGCCAGCGCCCACCGGCTAGGGGCTCCACAAAGGTTTGTTCTCTCAGCCAGGCCAAACAGCCCCCCCGGGGCTGAACCACTCCCCCTTGGGGTAAAGGCGGCACCAACTGAAACTGCTGAGCCAACAGTTCAATCATTTGGCCATCAAACCAGCGACAGCAGGCCGCTAACCGGGCCAATTGTTCACCAGCAGCTTGTTCGACAGCGGGCAAATGGTTGACTAAAAACTTTGCCAGGTCTTGGGTGAGAAAATTTGGGTTTAGGGTGGGCTGGGTTTCGCGAATTTTGTTGAGGTAGTAAGGCCAGCCCTTCGTTGTTTGATGAATGCGCTCTACCCTGGCCGGGTCGGTAATGCCAATTTCGGCCAAATACTCCTGGGTTTGAGCGGCAGTAAACTTCTCTGGCCCGTAGGATTTAACCAGCTCGCTAGTTTGCTGCACCGTCTGCCACTCTTGCCGATTGAGCAGGTTGTATCGCCCAGCCACCACCAACCGAACCGGGTATCGCCGCAGATCGGTATTGCTCAGCAGGCTGCGCCATAGCCACAGGTCAATGGTGGCCAAGTCTGCCTTTTCATAGGTATCCAGCATCAAAACAATGGGCTTTTGGGCTGACCACTGGCTCAGACTCTTAACAAACGCCTGGGTCAGGTGCGGCAATGGGTCAAGCAACAGTTCTTGTAGTTCGCGTTTGTCGCGAGTCGCTTTGTGAGACTGCACCAGGCTTTGAACCCGGTCTTTTTCGGAAAGGGCAAGGCTAGCACCATCGACTACCGCATCGGTGCCCTTGCTAGCAGCAGCCAGCGCTCCACCCACTACGGGGTTGCCCGTCATAGTCGCCAGGGCACCGCCTCCCTGGGTTAACCCTTTCAATAATTGCTTCACCTGGCTCAGTTGTTCGGCACTCGCCCCGCTTTTGCCATCCGGCGACGTGCTATTGAGCTGATGGATGGTATCAAAATACTGGGTATAGCGCTCAGTAAATGGGTCGGGCTGAGCCTTCAGACTGCGGCCAAACAACGATGGGTTAAGAAACTGAGATTCTAAAAGCCCATGCAGTTTTTTCATCAAGTCAACAGGCGTTCCGATGCCCTCGGTTTCCCCAAATTTAATAGGAAGATCGTTTATGATCG
The DNA here is from genome assembly GCA_003249105.1 of Leptolyngbya sp. GTDB lineage: Bacteria > Cyanobacteriota > Cyanobacteriia > Phormidesmidales > Phormidesmidaceae > Nodosilinea. Next base: position 3,328 of record QBLT01000280.1, read on the forward strand.
GCATCGCTGCCTGAGGGAAGGTCTCGATCACCCGTCGTAGCAATGTAGATTTGCCTACTCCACCAATGCCATACACATGAAACACCACGGGGCTTTTCTTCGGTGCTTTGATCGCATCGGCCAAGGCCGTCAAAAAGGCTTCGGCCTCGGGGCGAGAAACGTAAGGCTGGGGCATAGAGCGTGGGCGGCAGATTTTCCCCGATTCTAGCCTTGACCACTAGAAAGGCAAAATCGGGCGATCGCCAGGGTGCCGCCTACCAAGCCCACAATCGTGGCGATGGTGACGAGAATGCCTTCCCTGTCTGTTTCACCGTCTACCCTATAGGTTCCGGAAACACCGTCGATGGCCAGCAATGCTTCCATTGCGGCAACGGCATCGGTACCGACGATCGCCACCTGAATATCTGCCATAGGAGATGTGCCAATGTTTGGTCAACCCTACAGGCGAATGGGGGGTGGTCGTCAGGCAAGAGCGATCGCGCCCAGGCATCCACGCCCCAAATTTCAGCTGATTCCGCCAGGTAGGAAGTCAGCTGAAATTTTCATGAACCTAGTTGCCTGTATGGCGAACCCAGCTTCGTCGGCGGTGAAGTCAGCTTCGCGAATGACGAACCCATTTTTGTGGGGACGAAGCTGGCTACGTGGCTAGTGAGCCTACGCTCGTGAATGACGAACCCAGCCTCGTGGGCGACGAATCCAGCTTCACCAGTCGTGGGGCTAGGTTCACCGTCGGGGAACTCAGCCTCTCTGAGGAAAGTGAGCTAAGCGTGGTTCGGTTGCAGCAGAGAGAGACAGGCTTGGGCGATCGCCCACTCCTCCTGGGTATGCACCACCAGAACCCTCACCGCCGAATCCGCCGCCGCAATATCCTGATCTGCCTTATCTCGGTCCAGCTCATCCTTTAGCCGCAGCCCCAAAAACTCAAACGGCTCGCAGGCCTGCTGCCACACCATCGGGCTGTTTTCGCCCACCCCAGCGGTAAACGCCACCCCATCCAGCCCACCCAGGCTAGAGATCATCCCCCCCATCTCGCGCCGCAGCCGGTGAATAAACACCTCAATGGCCAGCCTGGCCTGAGCATCGCCCTGCTCCATCGCCTCCGCCACGGCGCGCATGTCATTAGATTGGCCTGACAGTCCCTTCAGCCCAGATTCTTTGTTCAGCAGTGTATCGAGCTGGTCAGCGCTGTAGCCCTCTTGCCGCATCAAATAGATCAGAATGCCAGGGTCAACACTGCCCGAGCGACTGCCCATCATCAGGCCATCCAGCGGCGTAAACCCCATCGTCGTATCAACGCAGACGCCGTGCTTGACCGCCGCCAGCGAGCAGCCGTTGCCCAGGTGGCAGGTGAGCAGCTTCAAGCTAGCTATATCTCGACCCATCAGCGCCGCCGCCCGCTGGGCGACGTATTGGTGACTAATGCCGTGGAACCCATAGCGACGAATGCCCTGCTCAACCCAGGCATAGGGGCCAGGATAGGTAGCCGCCGCCTCGGGCATAGAACTGTGGAAAGCCGTGTCAAACACCGCCACCTGGGGAATGGTGCCAAGACTCTGGGCGATCGCCTCAATGCCCTGCAAATTCGCCGGGTTATGGGCTGGCGCTAGCGGAATCAGACTCTGAATTGTAGCTTTCACCTCGTCATCCACCACCACCGGCTGCTGATAGTGGCGACCCCCATGGACGACCCGGTGCCCAACGGCAGCAATCTCGGATAGATCGCTCAACACCTGCGTTGGCCCCTGCACCATGGTCTCGACCATCGCCGCAATGCCCTCGGGCTTGTCGGTAATCTTCAGCACCTGCTGCATCGAATCGCCTGCCGCATTAGTAGCGGTAAGTTCTACGCTACCCTCCTGATGCGTCCAATCAAGAGCCGCCCGCCATAGAGGGCTCGGGGTGTGATCCGCCGAGCTAAGGTCAAACAGACAGCTCTTGTGGCTGCTCGACCCAGCATTGAGCACCAGAATCTTCACGCCACCTCCCCCATCTTTCCCACCTCCCTCACCTTCAATTAAAAATTAAAAATTAAAAACTCCCCCACTCCCCCACTCTCCACTCCCTACGTCCCCGGTCGAGAAACCAGCTCCTCGGGCAAATGCGTGCGATCGCCGTGCTTCACCAACATCGGCCCATGCACCCCAAACCGCACCAGACTCACGGAGGCAACGGGCAGCTCAATGCGGTTGCGGTAGCGCCCTACATCCATGCCCAGCAGACTGCACAGAATGATTCGAATGGTGGCTTTGTGGGAGACCACCAGCACATTGCCCTCGCTGAAGTTCTCTTCAATTTCGGCCATCACCAGCGAGGCGCGGCTGGCAATTTGCACCGAGCTTTCGCCCCCGGTGGGTGGGTTCCAGGCCGGTTCGGTGAGCCACTGGAGGTAGTCGTCGCTAAAGTTCTCCCTCACATAGTCGGCGGTCAGCCCCTCCCACTGGCCGTAGTTGATTTCTTTGAGGCCGTTGCGTAGCTGCACATTCACGCCCGCGACCTGGCTGAGGGGCATGGCGGTGGCGATCGTGCGCTTCATGGGGCTGGCGAAGATCGCCTGCCACGGCAGAGATTTGTACTGTTCGGCAAAGGCCTGGGCCATGGCCGCGCCCTCGTCGGTTAGCTCGGGGTCAAGCTCGCCGCAGAAGCCGCCGGTTTTGCTGTACTCGGTTTCGCCGTGGCGGAGGAGGTAGAGGTGGAGGGGCATAGGG
>QBLT01000281.1 GCA_003249105.1 Leptolyngbya sp.
GGGCGGGAGCGATCGCCGCGCTTTGTCTTTCCAGTTGGGGGCTGAAACTTCGCCCTCGATCGCCACAGCACAGGTGCCGCAGGTGCCGAGACTGCGGCAGTTGATCACTTTCGCCTGGCCGTTGTAGAGATCGACGCCGTGGGCCAGCAAGACCTGGCGCAGGTTGGCCCCGGCCTCGCACTGCATAGTCTTTCCCTGGGCGGTGACGGTGGGCATGGTATTTCCTGGCAGACGAAGAATATCTACGTTTTATAACGCGATCGCCCCGCTACCCTCAAGCATCCCCAACCCAGGGCTTACGCTAGAGAACTGGATAGTTTAGGTCATCAGTGGCTATGGCTGAGCAGCGCGATTGCACCCCCATTTATATCTACGACACCACCCTGCGCGACGGTGCCCAGCGAGAGGGTCTGGCCCTGTCGATCGAAGACAAGCTGCGGATTGCGCGACGGCTCGATGCCCTGGGCGTGCCCTTTATTGAGGGCGGCTGGCCGGGGGCCAACCCCAAAGATGTACAGTTCTTCTGGCAGCTGAAAGAAACCCCCCTCACCCAGGCCAGCATCACTGCCTTTTGTTCGACCCGCCGCCCCGGCAAAGTCGCCGCCGAAGAACCTATGCTGCAACCGGTGCTGGCCGCCGGCACCGAGTGGATTACGCTGTTTGGCAAATCCTGGGATTTGCACGTCACCACCGGCCTGCAAACCACCCTGGCCGAAAACCTGGCCATGATCGACGACACCATTCGCTACTTTCGCAGCCAGGGCCGCCGGGTGATCTACGACGCCGAGCACTGGTTTGACGGCTACAAAGCCAACCCAGATTACGCCCTAGAGACTCTCGAAGCAGCGGTAAAGGCTGGGGCCGAGTGGCTGGCGCTGTGCGACACCAACGGCGGCACCCTGCCCCACGACGTCGGCGCGATTGTGACCGCCGTCAACACCTGGCTCCAAGACTTCCCAGAACCCCGGCCCCAGCTGGGCATTCACACCCACAACGACAGCGGCACGGCGGTGGCCAACGCCATGGCGGCGGTGGAGGCGGGGGCCACCATGGTGCAGGGCACGATCAACGGCTACGGCGAGCGCTGCGGCAACGCCAACCTCTGCACGCTGATCCCTAACCTGCAAATCAAGCTGGGCTACCCCTGTATTGCCCCGGCCCGCCTCGAAACCCTGGCCGAGACCAGCCGCTTCATCAGCGAAGTGGTGAACCTGGCCCCCGACGAGCACGCGCCCTACGTGGGGCGCTCGGCCTTTGCCCACAAGGGCGGCATTCACGTCAGCGCCGTGGAGCGCGAGCCCAAAACCTACGAGCACATCGACCCGGCCACGGTGGGCAACAGCCGCCGCATTGTGGTGTCTGACCAAGCGGGGCTGAGCAATGTGCTGGTGAAGGCCCGCAGCTTTGGCCTAGAGCTCGATCGCCACAACCCGGCCTCGCGCCAGCTGCTCACCCGGCTCAAAGCCCTGGAGCACGAAGGCTACCAGTTTGAGGCCGCTGAGGCCAGTTTTGAGCTGCTAATGCGGGAGGCGCTGGGCGATCGCCCCCGATTCTTTGACCTCAAGGGTTTCTACATCAACTGCCAGCACCAGGGCAACGGCAGCGACCACAGCAGCCAGTCGCTGGCCACAATCAAAGTCATGGTAGGCGCAGAAGAAATTCTCGCGGCGGCGGAGGGCAATGGGCCGGTGGCGGCGCTCGACGCGGCCCTGCGCAAGGCGCTGCTGACCTTTTACCCGGCGATCGCCAACTTTCACCTCTCTGACTACAAGGTGCGGATTATCGACAGCGGCGCGGGCACGGCGGCAAAAACGCGGGTGCTGGTGGAGTCGGGCAACGGTGCCCAGCGCTGGACGACCCTGGGGGTTTCGACCAACATCATCGAAGCCTCGTACCAGGCGGTCACCGAAGGGCTGGAGTATGGCCTGATGATGGAAACCGCGCGCCCCCACTGTGCGATCGGCGGCGAAATCGATCGGTTTGACGCCGACGCGGCCCTGAAAAAAACTCGTGAAACGGCTCTGGCTAAGCTCAAACAGGAGCTGGGCTTTGAGCGCGACCCTTGAGCCATCGACTTGCGATCGCTCAACCAGTAGCCAGAGTTCCTTGTTCTACCGGTTCATAGAACGTATCATCATGCCCGTCGTCAATATCACCCGCCGTCTGCCCGCTAAAACCCTTAGCAACGACATCGACTCCCTCAACGGCCTTGACATTCTTAAACCAATCTTAAATCGTGCCCTAGGCCACATTGTACGGTCCTCTAATTTGATCTGATCAATAAGGTCACTCACTGCACCCTGACCCAGGATCGATTACCTATGGATACTCCTTCCCCAGTAGATGTTGCCGTATCCACCGCCCTCGCCAAAGAGCGCACCGCTACCGACGTTGAGAGTATTAAGCGGGCGTTTCTCAACAACCTGTTTTACGTGCAGGGCAAGCCGGTGTCCCTGGCTACCCAGCACGACTACTACATGGCCCTGGCTCATCTGGTGCGCGATCGCATGCTGCACCGCTGGAATGGCACCGCCGAGAGCTACACCCAGCACCGCGCCCGCACGGTCTGCTACCTGTCGGCGGAGTTTCTCATGGGGCCGCACCTGGGCAACAACCTGATCAACATGGGTATCTACGAGCCGGTGAAGCAAGCGATGGAAGAGCTGGGGCTCAACTTTGACACCCTGCTGGCCCAGGAAGAGGAGCCGGGTTTGGGGAATGGGGGGTTAGGACGGCTGGCCGCCTGCTACCTCGATTCTTTAGCGACACTGGAGATCCCTTCCGTGGGCTACGGCATTCGCTACGAGTTCGGCATTTTTGAGCAAGACCTGCGCGACGGCTGGCAGGTAGAGCGCACCGACAAGTGGCTGCGCTACGGCAACCCCTGGGAGGTGGCCCGACCCGAGTGGTCGGTGGAGGTCAAGCTGGGCGGCTACACCGAGACCTACACCGACGACCAGGAGCGCTACCGGGTGCGCTGGGTGCCCGATCGCGAGGTGCTGGGCGTGCCCTACGACACGCCAATTTTGGGCTACCAGGTCAACACCGCCAACACCCTGCGCCTGTGGAAAGCCGAGGCGATCGAATCCTTCGACTTTGCGGTGTTTAACCAGGGCAACTACTACGGCGCGGTCGAGCAAAAAGTCGCCTCAGAAAACATCTCAAAGGTGCTCTACCCCAACGACGAAAAAACTGCCGGTAAGCAGCTGCGCCTCGAGCAGCAGTTTTTCTTTGTCTCCTGCTCCCTGCAAGACATGTTTCGCATTCTCAAGGGGCAGGGCAGGGCCGTGGAGCAGTTCCACGAAAAGTTTGCCATTCAGCTCAATGACACGCACCCAGCGATCGCGGCCCCTGAGCTGATGCGCCTGCTGCTCGACGAGTACGGCCTAGACTGGACTTTGGCCTGGAAAATCACCCAAAAGACCCTGGCCTACACCAACCACACCCTGCTGCCCGAAGCGCTAGAGAAATGGCCCGTCAGCCTGTTTGGCCAGCTGCTGCCCCGCCATTTGAAGATTATCTACGAGATCAACAACCGCTTCCTCGACCTGGTGCGGATGAAGTTTCCGAAGGATGCGGCCCGACTAGCCCGCATGTCGCTGATTGACGAATCTGGGGAGCGCTACGTGCGCATGGCCAACCTGGCCTGCGTCAGCAGCCACACCATCAACGGCGTCGCCGCCCTGCACAGCGAACTGCTCAAAGAGACCGTGCTGCGCGACTTCTACGAACTCTTCCCCGAAAAGTTCTGCAACAAGACCAACGGCGTCACCCCCCGCCGCTGGATGGTGCTCAGCAATCCGCGCCTGAGCACGCTGATCACCAGCCGGATTGGCGATCGCTGGATCAAGCACCTCGATGAACTCAAGGCGATCGAACCCCTGGCCGACGACGCTGGTTTTCGCGACGAGTGGCGCAGCATCAAGCAGGCAGTCAAGCGCGATCTGGCTGGCCGCATCCATGATCAGTTTGGCATTTTGGTAGACCCCGCCTCGCTGTTTGATGTGCAGGTGAAACGCATCCACGAGTACAAGCGTCAGCATCTCAACGTGCTGCACATCGTCACCCTCTACAGCCAGCTCAAGCAAAACCCCAACCTGAGCATTACGCCGCGCACCTTCATCTTTAGCGGCAAAGCGGCCCCCGGCTACCACATGGCCAAGCTGATGATCAAGCTGATCACCGCCGTGGGCGACATGGTCAACAAAGACCCCGACCTGCACAACCAGATCAAGGTGATCTTTTTGCCCAACTACAATGTCACCAATAGCCAGCGCATTTACCCGGCCTCGGATCTCTCGGAGCAAATTTCCACCGCCGGGTTTGAGGCCTCGGGCACCGGCAATATGAAATTTGCCATGAATGGAGCGCTGACCATCGGCACTCTCGATGGCGCCAACGTCGAGATCCGCGACGCCGTTGGCGCTGAGAACTTCTTTCTCTTTGGCCTCACCGCCCCCGAAGTGGTGGCCCTTAAAGCCGCAGGCTACGATCCGTACAGCTATTACCGCCGCCACCTCATGCTCAAGGATGCGATCGACCTGATTGCCTCGGGCCACTTCTCCCACGGCGACGGCGACCTGTTTAAGCCCCTGCTCGACAAGCTGCTGCACCACGATCCCTTTATGCTCTTGGCCGACTACCAGGCCTACGTTGACTGCCAAGAGTCGGTAGGCCATGCCTACAGCGACACCGACAACTGGACCCGAATGGCGATTCTCAACTCGGTGCGGATGGGAGGCTTTTCGAGCGATCGCTCCATCGCCGAATATTGCAGCGACATCTGGAAAGTTGCCCCTTTCCCCGTTGGTTTAGTGGATTATGGAGAAATTGGCGGCGAGGCCGACGGCAAGCTCATCTGCAAGCTGAGTTAGCCTTTGCCCGATCGCCAAACCTATCTACAGCAGCAGAGTTACAGTCGCTTAAAGACAACAACCGACCGCAATTAACTCTTGATAATCTTGCGCGCGATCGGACTGATTAAACTGGAGGATGAAAACCGTGACTCCGCCTTCTGCTGTTTGCGGAACGATAGTAGCTCCATCCAAATTAAAGTGTTCTCGCCAGTTTTGAGTTCTTGGGCAAGGTACAGGGACAAAACTTGAATGAGGGCAGAAAGCAAGAGCTGAAGGGGATTTGACAAACCTAAGGGAGAGGCGATGAGCTAGGAATTACCATATGCCTACCATCATCGCCTTATGAACGAGATTACCCAAATTCAAGCCGCTCTGCGACCCCACCTGCCGTGGCATGGTGCCCGACTCAGGTTGCTAGCGCCCTTCCTGGTGGCGTTATTTCGCATCGAGAAAGTGAACTTGGACAGGCTTGCCAGTGTCTTTGCCAATCAGGCATAGAGTGCCTCTAGCTAGGGAGCATCCCACTTTCGCGAAAACGGGGTCAGGGGGAGAATAGAGGGGTAGCTCAGGGATGACTCACCATGACCCCCGAAGACCAAAAGCGCTTGGAAGCTTGTACAGCAGAGATTGCCGAGATTTTGTACCGCAATAGCAACCAAGAGGAGCTCGATAATCTAGAAGGCATCGAGCAGACTGTGCGACGGCAAATGCTGGAAGAAGTGAGCCCTCGAGTGGCCCTTTTTTTATCAACCAACAGGTCTACCCCGCCCGAGGCCGGGCTCGCCGACTAAAGAGTTTAGTGGGGGTTCTCGAGATCCGTCAAAGTCAGGCAGAACGGTTAGGTGTCAAGGCTTACAGCCGTCTCAGTGGTGGCCTAGAGAAAGCCAATCTACGGTTAAGTGCCAACGAATCATTTCAAGCTGCCGAAGATGACATCGCGGCCCTGACTGGGATGAGGGTGGGGCACTCGACCCAACAACGCCTGGTGGGGCGTCAGTCGTTCGAGGATGCCGAGGCCAAGCAAGGCGTCAGCGAAGTCAGTATTGATGGCGGCAAAGTCCGTCTGCGTGACCTCGTGGAATCCGATAGCCCGTGGCGAGACTACAAAGCGGTGCGGGTGCAGGGGATGTACTACAACGCCTTCTTCCAGGACAATGACAGCCTGATTGATTANACCTCAAAGAAAATCTCTATAAAGTCGGTGGGTCGCTCAAGCGCTTAGCAGCGGCGGAAACGCTGCTATGGCAAGGTGAGGTGGAGGCAGCCAAGGCCCTCTTTGCCGACTGTCGGCGCAAGCAAGCCCGCAACTTTGAAGCTTATCTAAGCACCCATCGAGCTCGCATCGTGAATTATGGGCTCTACCAAGCCGAGCAGCTTTGCTCCATTGGTTCAGGAGCTGTCGAGTCGGCTGTCAAACAGATTGGACGACGCCTCCAAATCTCGGGTGCCCGCTGGAATACGGCCTCCGTTAATGCAATGTTGAGTCTGCGCTGTGCTTACCTCAATGGTCAACTCGCAAGTTGACTATTTTGTCGAAAGTGGGATGCTCCCACCTTAAGCCCTGCCCTTTCGGAACTGATATTTGCACTTCAAATAGGGGATTACTAGAGAGCAACATTTTCGAGAAGCTGGAGCTGCTATAGGGTATGCAATATCCCCTGGAGATTACGTTTAAGATTTGGACGCTTGCGCCTAAGATCACTGTTACCAATGCCGACGGCAAAGTTGTGTTCTTTGTTAAGCAGAAGTTATTTAAGTTAAAAGAAGCGATCGGTGTCTTTGCTGACGAAGCCCAAACTCGCAGGCTCTACGACATAAAAGCCGATCGGATTATTGATTTTTCGGCCCGCTACAATTTCACCGATAGTAGTGGTGCGGTAATCGGGGGCGTCAAGCGGAAGGGCATGCGATCGCTGTGGAAAGCCCACTACGACATTTTCAACAATGTCAACAGCGACCTGCACATTCAGGAAGAAAATCCCTGGGTTAAAATACTGGATTCGCTGTTTCAAGAAGTGCCCATCCTAGGAGCCTTGAGTGGCTATGTGCTCAATCCTAAATACCTGGTAAAACGCAGCGATGGCACTGTAGTGATGCGCCTCGAAAAGCAGCCATCGTTTTTGTCTCGCAAGTTCATTGTTAAGCCGATTGATCAACTATCGCCCCCGGAAGAAACCCAGGTGTTGCTCAGCCTAATCATGATGATTTTGCTAGAACGGGCTCGCGGCTAAGGCTTTAGCCTTGATTTGTTGGAAAAGGGCCAGGGTTTGGGGTTATACCATAGAAAGACTGGGCTGATAATGCCAGTAAGCTTGGTATTTATTCGCCCTACTTTTGCCTAATCCAATGGATCTGTTTGACCATAGCCGCCAGGAGCAGATTGGCCGGGATGCCCCCCTGGCGGCGCGGCTGCGACCCCGCACCCTGGACGAATTCATCGGTCAAGATGCGGTGGTGGGGCCGGGGCGACTGCTGCGCCGCGCGATTCAGGCGGATCAGCTGTCGTCGCTGATTTTTTTTGGCCCACCGGGCACGGGCAAAACCACCCTGGCCCAGATTATCGCCAACACCACCAGCGCCCACTTTATCGCCCTGAATGCGGTGCTGGCAGGGGTGAAGGACATTCGCGAGGCGATCGCCTCAGCCCAAGACCTGCGCGGCCAGTACGGCAGGCGCACGATTCTCTTCATTGACGAAGTGCACCGCTTCAACAAGGCCCAGCAGGATGCGCTGCTGCCCTGGGTAGAAAACGGCACGGTGATTTTGATTGGGGCGACAACGGAGAACCCGTACTTTGAAGTCAACAAGGCGCTGGTCAGCCGATCGCGCATCTTTCAGCTCAAGCCGCTGGAGTCAGCGGATCTGTACCGGGTGGTGGAGCAGGCGCTGGCGGATCGGGAGCGGGGCTACGGCGATCGCCCCATTCAGCTAGAACCCGCCGCGCTGGATCATCTAGTAAACGTGGCCAACGGTGACGCCCGCGCCCTGCTCAACGCCCTAGAACTGGCGGTCGAGACCACGCCCCCCGATGAAGCGGGCCAGATCACAATCACCCTGGATGTGGCAGAAGAGTCGATTCAGCAGCGGGCGGTGCTCTACGACAAAGAGGGCGACGCCCACTTCGACACCATCAGTGCCTTTATCAAGAGCGTGCGCGGCTCCGACCCCGATGCGGCCCTCTACTGGCTAGCCCGCATGGTCTACGCGGGCGAAGACCCCCGTTTTATCTTTCGCCGCCTGGTGATTTTGGCCAGCGAAGACATTGGCCTGGGCGACCCCCACGCTGTGACAGTGGTGACCAGCTGCGCCGCCGCCTTCGACCGAGTGGGCATGCCGGAGGGCCGCTATCCCCTGGCCCAGGCGACCTTGTACTTGGCCACGGCTCCCAAATCCAACAGCACCATGGGCTTTTTTGACGCCCTCGCCGCCATCGAGCAGGAGCGCGAGCGCGAGGTGCCCAACCCCATGCGCGACGGCAACCGCGACAGCAAAGGCTTTGGCCACGGCAAAGGCTACCTCTATCCCCACGCCTACCGCGACCACTGGGTCGAGCAGCAGTATTTACCCAGCGGCTTGCAGGGGCAGGTGTTTTATCAGCCGTCAGACCAGGGCTACGAGGCGTCGATTCAGACTCAGGTGGCCCAGCGGCGCGAGGCCCAGCTAGCGGCGATGGTGGATGGCAGCGGTACATTGCCGGAGGCGCTTACCTACAGCCCTGACGACCCGGCCCGCGATCGCTGGCTCCAGCGCACCCTCAGCCAGGCGGGCGAACAGCTGGCGGAGGTGCGCGATCGCGTCTTTGCCCTGGCTCCGCCCCAGCGCCACCACCGCATTCTCGACCTCAATGCCCGCACCGGCTTGCTCACCTGGGAGGCCCTGCGCCAGGTGCCCGAGGGTGGTGTCTATGCCCGCGTGCACACTGCCCAAGATCAGGCAGCGCTCGAAGAACAGGCGACCCTACTGCCTGAACTGATCCGCCCTGTACTGGTGCATGCTGACTTTGAGGCATTGGCAGCTTACCTTACTGCCCACACCCCAGGAATTAGCTTTGAGCGAATTGTGGGCCGCAATGCCTTTGGTCAAGTGGCAAATCGAGACCGATTTATCGAGATTATGCAGCTGCTGCTAGCTCCCGATGGCGTGGTGGTGCTGGCCGAGACCATCCCGCGCCACAGCCAGCGCATTTCGGCCCTGGTGGATGTCACGGGTTTGAGCAAGGCTCTGGTCAAACGCTGGCACCAGGCCGAAGATGCGATCGCCACCTCCACTACCGACCCCCGCTTTAACTGGCAGGCCGACACCCTACAAACCCTCTTTCTCAAAGCGGGCTTCACCGTACAGCTCACCGAGGATGTTTTGCACAGCAGCATCTATGTATCGTCGGCGCTGTTGCAGCGGTGGTTTGCGGTGGGTGGCACCCCGCCTAGCTACCGCGACCAGCTAGTCGAGCACCTGTCTGAAAAAGATATAGCCACCATTCAGCAAAGTTGTCAGCGGCAGCTTCAGGGAAAGACGGTGCAGTGGCGATCGCCCCTAATCTACCTGGTGGCTAAAGCGGCTCCTTAATCACATCAAGCCTGAATTAGTGCGACTACTGCTTGGCCAAGGCGATCGCCGATTTTATCTTGAGCAACATCTAGGTCGTAGTCCATTTACAAGCCTAACCAGAACTGGGGCGACGTGTTGAAACAGCGGGCTAGTCGCAGGGCAGTATCAGCGGTAGTTCGTCGCTTTCCTAAAACAATTTCGGTAGTGTTCTAGACCTGTGTATTGCTTATCATATAGGCCTCCCAAATTCATAGCGGTTGATGAACAGTCCAATCACCGTGTCATGCATCAAGACAGATTTAGAGAAGCAAATGGTTTTGCGCGCCAACCGTTTGATCCGAGTCCTTAACGTTAAGTGTTTTCGCTCAATGCGCTGAGTGTTCGTCTTACCAACCGTATGCTGTTCGGGCTGGAGCAATCGCAAGTAAGCCCCCCACCTGTCGGTGTAAAACTGCTGGATGCCAACGGGGGTAAGCAACGACATCAGCGCTGAGAGGGCAACATCGTCATGGGGCGCTAGAACATAAGCCAGCACGGCACCGGTTTGATGGTCGATGGCATGCCAGAGCCATCGTTGCTGCCGCTTGGATTGCACAAAGCTCCACATCTCGTCCATTTCCGCTTC
>QBLT01000282.1 GCA_003249105.1 Leptolyngbya sp.
CCGCAAAACCTTCTTTGATGACTTGCGGGCATTAACCCGTTACCTATATTTCGACAGTTGGGATCATCTGCTCACCTTCATGCTGGAAGGTCTAGAGTTAGACATCCCGCCCAATACCAGCTGAATTGCCATACTGAGAATTGCTGCCATGCCGTTTGCTCGGAATCACGTTGGCGTAAGTTTCCCAGTAATCGGTGTAAACCTTGGCACACTGCCTGTACACCGCAGGAATTGACTGCCATAGGGCAATCGTCGATTCCCTGCCGATCGCCCCAGTAGCGAATCCGAGGTGCTGAATGACAACCTGATTATTGCCCCAGATGCTGAGGGCCGCCCGGTAGGTATTACGGTGGAGCACTACAGCCAGACGGTAACCACCCCAGCTATAGAGGTGAGCTTGCCAGGGGAGTTGCTCTCAACGCCAGCGGGACATCAGTAGAGCTGCACTTTTAGGAGTTCCTACAAATACCCCGCCGCCTGCATGGTGAACAGGCGAGCGTAGCGACCATCCTGGCGTAACAGTTCTTCGTGGCTACCCTGCTCAATCAGTTTGCCGTTCGCCAGCACAATAATATTGTCGGCCCGCCGCACCGTCGAAAAACGGTGGGAAATCAAAATCGCCATCTGATCCTGGGTGGCTTCGCGAAACTGCTCAAACAGACGGGTTTCCGCCTCTGCATCCATCGCTGACGTAGGCTCGTCGAGCACCAGAATGTCGGCGTCGGTGCGCATAAAGGCGCGGGAAAGAGCAATCTTTTGCCACTGACCGCCGGAAAGTTCTTGCCCGCCAAAGAACCATTTGCCGAGCTGGGTGTTGAAGCCCTCCGGCAAGTCCTCAATGAACTCGGTAGCGGTGCCCTTGGCGGCGGCCACCTGCCAGCGGTGGGCATCCTCAAAGTCGGTGACATCGCCGACGCCGATGTTTTCGCCCACCTTAAACTGGTAGCGCACAAAGTCTTGAAAAATTACGCCAATGCGCTGCTGCACCACCTCGGCATCCCACTCTTGCAGGTCGCGGCCATCCAGCAGAATGCGGCCCTGGGTGGGGGTGTAGAGCCGGGTGAGCAGTTTGATCAGGGTCGTTTTGCCCGAGCCGTTTTCGCCCACGATCGCCATCTTTTCCCCCGGCTTCAGGTGAAACGAGACATTCTCTAGGGCCAGGCGATCGCTGCCGGGATAGGTAAAGGACACGTTCTCAAACCGCAGCCCATCGGTCGGGTCGATGCCGCGATCGGCGGTGCCCATGTCCTCCGGTACCGGCTGTTCTAGAAATTCGTAGAGGTTGGCCAGGTACAGCCCGTCTTCGTACATGCCGCCGATCGCCGTCAGGGTGCTGGCAAAGGTGGTCTGCCCCTGGCGAAACACCGTCAGGTACATGGTCAGCTCACCCAGGGAAATGCGGCCTGCGATCGCCTCCAGCACAATCCAGCAGTAGGCCAGGTAAAACGATAGGGTGCTCAGCAGGCCCAGCCCGTAGCTCCAGCCGCTGCGGCGCACCGTCAGGCTGCGGTCTTCCTTATATAAGCGCTGAAAAATATTCTGGTAGCGCTCTAGCAGCAGCGGCCCCAGGCCAAACAGCTTCACCTCTTTGGCAAAATCTTCTCGAGCCAGCAGCGCCTCCAGGTAAATCTGCTGGCGGGTTTCGGGCGATCGCCACTTAAACAGGCGAAAGGCCTCGCCTGCAAACTGGGTTTCAGCGATGAAGGCGGGCAGAGTAGCCACGGCCAGCAGCGCCACCGCCCAACCCGAAAATTGCAGCAGCAGCCCGCCAAAGGTGAGTAGCGACAGCACGTCCTGCACCACCCCAAAGGTGCGGTTCACCATACTCAGGGGCCGCGACGACGCCTCGCGCCGGGCCTGGGTCATCTTGTCGTAAAACTCAGAATCTTCAAAGTAGGTCAGCGGCAGAGTCTGGGCCTTTTCAAGAATCATCACGTTGACCCGCTGCCCCAGCAGCACCCGCAGCAGCGACTGGCAAAGGGTTAAGCCCTGGCGCGCCCCCGCTAAGCCTGCCACCAACACCGCCTCCAGGGCCAAATACATTAGTGCGGCCTGGCGATCCACCGCCAATCCTGACTGGGCCGCCTTGACTACACCATCAACGATCAGCTTGCCGACGTAGGCGATCGCCGCCGGTAGCAAGCCCGCCACCAGGGTCAGCAATCCTAACGCCACCGTTAGCCGCCAGTCGGTCTGCCACACCAGCTGAATGGCTCGCTGCCCGTAGCGATACATCGCCAGCGATTCGCCCAGATTGCGCCATGAAGCCTTTTTCTTGGGGGCCGAAACCCGTTTTACCCGGTATTCACTCATTTTCCTACGATAGCGTTTGGTGAGTGAGGGATGGGGGTTCAGCCCAATGGACGGATGAGCGCCTGGGCTATCATTCCGGAGTATGGCGATCGCGTTCTCAGGGTCATCGTTCTAGAAGACGGTGAGACTTTGCACAACGCTTACTTTGACCGCAACTTTCGCTCTCGCTTACAAAGGGGCTTAGAACCTTGAGAATCCAGTATTTCCCAGAAACCGACACCCTCTCGATTCGTCTCAATGATTCTCCCAGCGTAGAATCTGAAGAAATTGCCCCTGATGTTGTGGTTGATTTTGATGAGGCTGGCGGTGTTGTAGGCCTTGAAATTGACCTAGCCTCTGCCAAGGTGGACTTAAAGAATCTAGACCTCAAGGGGCTTTTGATACCAAACTGGCTTCAAAGTAAGTAGCACCATGCCAAAGCCTTGGTTTGGTAAACTCACTTTAATCCAAACTCCAAGTCCCTTACTGCATTGGTGGCATCACAACGCCTGGCGATGCTGCAATTTCCTTGGAGATAGGGAGAGTACCAGCTTTTTCGACGCTTGGCTGTACTTCCGTCAGGTACTCGGGATGCATCAATTCCCGCGCCTTGAGCACAATCAAATACTCATAAAACGCCTGGAGAGTGCACCAGGCGAGCCCGGCTTGGCCATCGCGCCAGCCACCGAGAATAAACATCATGTAGAGCCACCGGGTCAGGGGGCGCAGGGGCAGTCGCAGAGAGAGATCCTTCAGCGCTCGCCGGCGCTCGACTTCAGATTTGCCCCAAACCATAGCCCGCCAGTCCACCCTCCCCTCCTGCAACTGCCGCAGGGTTTCGGCAGCCTCGTCGGTGGAGTAGCGGTTGTGCTTATCAATCCAGCGGCTGAGCCCCTTGCTACAGGTGTAGTGGGGATAGGTTTCCTTCAAGAATCCGGTAGGCCCGTCTACGATCTCGCGCTCGGTGTGGCCGTAGTCGTCGAACCACACTTTGCCCCGTTGCAGCAATCGCAGCTGGTAGCGCGGAAACTGGGTGCTGCGGCGAATCCAGCGGCCCATGAACATGACCCGCTCGGCCACGTAGTAGCCCACGGTGTCACTGTCTCCCTGGGAAATCACCGCCAGACATTCAGCAAATAGCTCCGGCGTCATACGCTCATCGGCTTCGAGAATGTAGGCCCAGTCGTAGCGGTAGGGCACATGCTCCAGCATCCAGGTGCGCTGCTGGCCGTGGCTGGCGAAGGGATGCTCAATGAAACGAATGGGGTATTGGGTGGCGATCGCTTGGGTGCGATCGCTGCTGCACGAGTCCACCACAATCACATCATTTGATAGCAGGGCCGACTCAATACAGGCCGCAATATCCCGCTCCTCATTATGGGTCAGTATAAAAATTGAGAACATAGTTGCGGCACACCCAACGTTAGAGAAATCCTCTCTGGTTTAGATAACCCATTTTGGCTCCCAAACTGAAATTTACTCAGCGACTGCGCGCTCAGCCATTGTTTTGACACATCTTTACCCCCTCGTTATTGCTATCAAACAAAAAGGGGCAGCCGCTGGCTGCCCCAAGGGGTCACTAATAGGGTTCAAACGGTAGGCTGTAGCGCTTAGTCAATGGCTTTTTTCAGCGCATCCTTCACGTCTTCTTTAGCATGGGTGGCTTGGGCTTCGGCCTGCTTGGCATGCCCCTCGGCTTTGCTCCGGGTGTCGCCTGTAATTTCCCCCGCAGCCGCCTGCACTTTGCCCTCAATATTTTGAGCGGTAGCCTTGACGCGATCTTCAATAGACATGGGGTAAATTCCTTGAACGAGAATCTTCCCTCACTTTAGAGCTAAGCCCAATGGCGTCCATCCCCAGAAAGTAGCAACCTAGGCTCTACATTTCGACAGAGACTGAGGTGGGGATATCCGTCTTGGGGGTGGCATAGAACCCAGCTCAATCCCGCGTTACACTGTTAAAAACGCGTATTTGGGCGTCTTCGGTCTATGAGTTTAGAGATTAAAGCCGTGCAGGCACCGTATGGCGATGCGACGTACCGTACGCCGCCCCCAGACTTACCCTCCTTGCTGCTCAAGGAGCGGATTGTATATCTGGGCCTGCCCCTGTTCTCAGGGGACGACATTAAGCAGCAGGTGGGCATTGACGTTACCGAGCTGATTATTGCTCAGCTGCTCTTCTTGCAGTTTGATGACCCCGACAAGCCCATCTTTTTCTACATCAACTCGACCGGCACCTCCTGGCACGACGGCAATATGATTGGCTACGACACCGAAGCCTTTGCCATCTGCGACACCATGAACTATATCAAGCCCCCAGTGCATACCATCTGCATTGGTCAGGCGATGGGGTCGGCGGCGGTGATTTTGGCGGCGGGCACCAAGGGCTATCGGGCCAGTCTTCCCCATGCTCGCATCGTGCTCAACCAGCCCCGCAGCGGTGCCCAGGGTCAGGCCACCGACATCGAAATTCGGGCTAAAGAAGTGCTCGACAACAAGCGCTCCATGATGAGCATCCTGGCCAAGAGCACCGGCAAAACCCTGGAGCAAGTGCTGCATGACTCCGATCGCATGTTCTACATGAACCCCGAAGAAGCGAAGGAGTACGGCATCATCGACCGGGTGCTGTCGAGCCGCAAAGAGCTGCCGGTGCCCGCCGGGGCAGGGCTTTAGGTCTAGGCACGTGGTTTGAGGGCATTGCCCCTTCAGACCAATCTTTAACCATCCCACATCCGTTGTTTTATTTTTAGGTTGAAAGAGCACTATGCCCATCGGCACTCCCAAGGTTCCCTATCGTTTGCCCGGTAGCCAGTACTCCCAGTGGGTCGACATCTACACCCGCCTCAACCAGGAGCGGATTATTTTTCTTGGACAAGAGGTGACAGACACCCTGGCCAACTCCATCGTGGCCGCCATGCTGTACCTCGATTCTGACGACAACACCAAGCCCATCTACCTCTACATCAACTCCCCCGGCGGGTCGGTGACAGCGGGTATGGCGATCTACGACACCATGCAATACATCAAGTCTGACGTGGTCACCATTTGCTTAGGTCTGGCCGCTTCCATGGGGGCGTTTTTGCTGGCGGCGGGCAGCCACGGCAAGCGGGTGGCCCTGCCCCACTCGCGGATCATGATTCACCAACCCATGGGCGGCACCGGGCGGCAGCGGCTCCAGGCCAGCGACATCGCCATTGAGGCCAAAGAAATTCTGCGGGTGCGTCAAGAACTCAACGAGATGATGGCTCGCCACACTGGTCGCTCCATCGAGCAAATTCAAAAGGACACCGATCGCGACTACTTCATGTCGGCAGAGGAGGCTGTTGCCTACGGCCTGATCGACCGAGTGATTGAAGACCGCACTCAGGAACTTGTCTCTCCTGCCACCGCTGCGGTGTAATTGGCTGCGCCATTTTTGCCCACAGTTGGCAGAATAGGGCCAGCACACGTACCTCATCTATTGAGTTAGCGAACCATGGCGCTGGCGCACTACTACCGCATATTGGGGCTGAGAACCGGGGCCAGCTTTGGCGATGTCAAGCTGGCCTACCGCAACTTAGCCCGGCTTTACCACCCCGACACCAACCCCGGCGACCAGCTGGCGAAGGAAAAATTTATTCAAGTGACCCAGGCCTATCAGGCCCTGGTGAATGCGCTGCCCGCCGAGGCCGTAGCGGCCCAGCGCACGGCATCTCCTACCCAGAC
>QBLT01000283.1 GCA_003249105.1 Leptolyngbya sp.
GCTAGAGAATCACATCGGTGCAATCTGGATGTTCATCCATGACTACAATCGCCGAGTCAGGGAGAAGCTAGCAAAACGGGAAGAGCTCCTCTTTTCCTCTGTCCTTTAACAAAATACACTACCCACGGCGGCAAGAGTGAAGCGGCTTCCCTGAGGACGCAAGGTTTTGGAGGCTGAGGATGGCGGCGGATTGATACTATGCTGTATTCACGATTTAGGGTTTTAAATGCAGGGTTTAGAACCGCTCCTTATACCTAAACCCCCAAACCCTTTACCTTTTTTGATATCTAAACTTAGGAAACCTTAAGCTTCACATCATCAAAGGCCTGACGGTTTTCGTAAATTTCAAACACCCGATCCATGCTGGTGAGTTCAAACAGCATGCGTACCTGATCGTTGATGGAACAAATGCAGAAGCTGCGGTTGAGCGATCGCGCCTTTTTAAGCAGCACAACCAGCGTGCCCAGCCCCGAGCTGTCAATAAATGTAATATCTTTTAAGTCAACTAAAATAATCTCGGCTCCCTCTGCGAGCATGGCCTCCACAGATGCACGAAATTCTTCGGCTTTGGTGCTGTCTAAAATACCGGCAGGCTCAATAACTTGAACGTTAGCACTCATAACAAAAAGTCACTATCTAAAATTAACGACTATTGGGTAGACAGGGGATCAGCCCATTAGCTAAATAATAGCCAATGCTGGGGAGTATATAGCTCTGGGGGTGCGATCGCGATCGATTTCTACCACTAGGTTGACGTGTTCACCATCGCGCTTGAGGACCGCAATAAATAGCTCCGGGTGCAGAGCACACCAGAAATAATCCACGAAGGCATCGATGGTGGCATCACTCATGCCGGTTTTGCCCTGGGCTTTCATCTGGTGTTCGGCGTCTTTGCGCCACTGTTTGCTCAGGCGGTAGTCGGCGGGGCAGAGCACCATCAGGCGATCGAGGCCGTCCCACAGGGGCAGGTAGGTGACCAGTTCAGCGTTCATGTCGCGGGCAAACTGGCGATCGGCCTCGGTGACAATGGGCGGTGGGGCCTGGTCAAACTGCGCCGGGTCGATGGGGCGCGCCCCCAAAAACCAGCCCTCAAACAGCAGAATATCCACGTCCTGCACCCACTCTGGGTCGGTGCGATCGCCTTCGCCACCGTGGAGCGACTTATCAAACCGGGGCAGGGCCACAGCCTCACCCGCCTTTGCCGCTCGAATCTGGGCCAGGGTAGCCAGGCCCAGGTCAATATCGTGAGTACCCGGTGGCCCACGCCAGCGCAATCTCGGATCAACCTGAATCAGCGCCTGGCGATCGCGGTAGGTTTTATAAATATCGTCGATCGAAAGGCCTACTGCCCGGTAGCCCATTACCTGTAAAATGTGGCGCAGAATCAGGGTCAGGGTGGTTTTGCCAGTGCCTTGCCCGCCGAGCACCCCTTGAATCAGCGGGCCAGCCTGGGCGTCGCGGGCCTGCTTGAGGGTTAGAGCGAGGGGTACCCACAGCCGCCAGTACAGCCCCAGGTAGCGCTCCATGGGGGCCGGTGGCAGGGGCAATGTGTGGTGATGGGCCGCCAGAGTTTGCAGCCAGCCCAGGCGCTCCTCAATCTGGGCCGCGCCGTTCTCGGCGGTGATGCCCCAGGCAACCGCCCGTCTGGGGTCGGCCAGTTCCCAAGCCAGCAGCTGCTGACGATGGGCGTCGTCGAGGGCACTGCCCGATACATAGGCAGTGAGCAGGGGGGCGATCGCGAAATCCGCTGAGGTTGCTGTCGAGTCCATCACTGCATCGTCACGATTGGTTGCTGAGCTGCACCACAATGCTGCCGGTCTGCATTGCATCGCTGCGATCGCCACTAACCAGCGTAACCTGTCTCAAATGCTTGAGGGCGGGCTGAGCCGCCGTGCTCCACAGCCGCCACCGGGGCAGCTGGGTGACCAAATTAGACTGAATCTGCGGCCAGTCGATGTGAACATAGCCAGTGCTAGGGCCAGACACCTGGGCCACCTGCGGCCACCAAGCCGGGCGCTGGCGAGGCGTCGCAGCCGAGTGAATCACGGCATCCAGCATGGCTGGAGAAGCAGCCAGCACCTCGTACTGATCGACCTGGGCGTGCAGCCCCGCCACCTCGGCCACCACCTGCAAGGACTGTGCTCCCCGCGTTTTGGGTAAAGCCAGACGAGTCCAGGCGATCGCCGGAGTGCCCCGCAGATCCAGCGCCCCAACCCCTAATCCCTTTTCCTGGGCTAGAGCCGTCATCCCATCAAGCGCTGCGGCCAACGTCTCGCTCTGGGGAGCTACCACCAACCAGTCGGGCGAGCCGGTTTCAGCTGTCCCCAGTCCTACCCCATAGGCGCGATCCACTCCAGTCTCTAGCAGATCCATAGCGCCCTGCCCCAGCGCCCCATCAATCAGCTTGGCTAACGGAAAGCTGCCCTCGCTTTGGGGAAAAAGCACGGCCAGCAGGGGATTGAGCCGCTGCCCCAGGGTTGCCATGTCAGAGCCTACCGCCGTCACCGCCAGAGAATCTGGCAGGTAGGGCACAATGCTTTCCCAATCGGTGGCCCTGGCCCGCTGGGGATGAAGGCGGTGCCCCTGGGTGGCTAGCAGCGCCGTGTGGCCCACTAGCCCCTCGCGGGTGAGCTGCCACGACATCAGCCCCCAACCTACCTGGTCGTCAGCACCCTCCAGATCACCGAGATCCAATACCCCATCAAATTTTCTATCGGGGTTAAGCCACTGGCCGACCGCAGGCAGGTTCAGCGCCAGCAGCCCCACCCGCTGACTGGGCAGCTCCCGCAGGGCGGTTTTATAGCGGCGATCGCTTTGCAGATTGAGGTCAGTAGACTGGGCAGCGGTGAGGGCCTGGCGCAGCACGTCGGGATGGTTGGCGGCCAGCAAATAGCGGTTGGCCACCAGAGCCGTAGCCAACTGAGCGGTTTCTTCTCTGGGGGAACTGGGGTTTGCCCGCCGGGCGTAGATCAGCCGGTTGCCCGAAAATTCTTCAAAGGTGAGGGCGTCACCGGCGATCGCGCGGTTTTGCCAGTACAGCTCCAGCGCTGCCTGGGCCGCTGCACTGTCGTTACAGGCTAGAGCAACCAGATAGCCAGGAGTGGTGCCATTGGTAGGATCTTGGTCGAGATCGGGGGTTACCATGGCGGCGGTCACCTCCTCCCCTAGCCAGGGTTGAATGTCGCGGCTATAGCTGAGGCCGGTGTTGGCCAGCAGCGCTTGCTCAATTAGCTCCTGGTCGCGGCGGGTCTCCTGGCGCAGGCGGGGAGCCGCTAGGTATTCCCACAGGCTGGCGAGGCGATCGGGGCGCACCAGCACCGAGGCCACCACAGGCGACTGCTTGGGCACAAACTGAAGCGCCAGCGGCTGGGCCTGCCCACCGCGCTCAATCAGATACAGGGGCGTGTTGAGGGTCAACCGCCCCAGCAGCCCCAAACCCAGCACCAGCACCAGTCCAGCAACAATGGCGAGGGGACGAATAAACGAGCGAAACTTCATTGACCTCACGCCTGAACCCCAACAACACCCGCAGCGCGATCGCCCACGCCGACTAATTCTCCCTAGTGTATGGCCCTTCGATACCCGTAATGCCTCGGATGCCAGCGGGCTGTTTAGAAATTAAACAATATAAAATTTCGGGTTTCTAAAGGTTAGGGAGAAATTCGCACCAGTTTGCTTGAATTTTGGCAATTCACAGCCGCAGTTCGCCCCTGGGTTAAAGGGTCGAACGCCGCTGCCCTTAACCCAGGCGATCTTAGCCCAGTGCTATAGTTAGCCTTAAAAATCGGCCAAACCCAGCGGTATTGAGGCATACCTTGGCACTGTGGCCCTAAACGTACGGTTTTTAGGTTGGACTATGCTGCGTTCTTCTGGCCTGCGACGGTTTGCTACTCTATCGGCTCTGGTGGGCTGGTTTGCCCTGGCGGCGCAGTTTTATCTGTCGGTGCAGCTGGGCATAGCTAACGGCAATGGGGTGCTGGGGGGCGTAGTGGCCTACTTTAGCTATTTCACCATTTTGACGAATCTGCTGGGGGCGATCGCCCTCACCGCCGGAGCCCTACCCGCCAGAACTCCGCCGCCATGGCTGACCTGCTTTTGCCGCCCCGGTGTCGTCACTGCCATTACCGCCAGCATTATTGTGGTGGGCAGCATGTACTTTCTGATTCTGCGCCACATTTGGGAGCCCCAGGGGCTTCAGCTGGTAGCCGACGTGCTGCTGCACTACGTCATGCCACCGCTATTTTTTGTCTACTGGTGGTGGGGCGTGCCAAAACAAGTGCTGCGTCCCGTCGCCATCCCGCGCTGGATGGTCTATCCCCTCAGCTATGCACTCTATGCCCTGGTGCTGGGAGCAATTCGGGACCGCTATCCCTATCCGTTTATCGATGTCATTGCCCTGGGCTACCCGCGCGTGCTGGTGAATTCGGCAGTCGTTTCGGCGGTCTTTGCCCTGCTCTGTCTGGCGCTCATTTGGCTAGGGCGACTAGACCAGCGCCGCCACCGTTCCCCCGGCCTCGGCTAAAATTAAGACTATATCCATTGCTTGCTGCCCCACTGCTGACCCCTATCTAAGGGCTACCAGTGACCCTGGCCCAAGTAGAAACGGCTCTCTACGAACAGGACTATCTGCTATGGCTAGAGCAGGTTGTGGAACAGCTGCGGCGCAAAGACTTTAACGGTTTAGATATCCCTAACCTGCTTGAGGAGATCGACGACTTGGGGAAAAGCGAGAAGCACGCCGTTGCCAGCTACCTCATGCATCTCTGCAAACATCTTCTCAAGCTCAAGTATTGGGATACTGAGAGCGATCGCGGCTTTCGCGGCTGGGCTGTAGAAGTTACCAATTTCAGGCTTCAGCTCCAGCGGCGATTGAAAGCTAGCCCTAGCCTCAAGGTCTATTTAGAAAATATCTTTGACGAAGAATATAGCAATGGCAGAATGCTGTTTTTGAACGCCAGTGGATCAAAGCACCAAAGGGTGCCAGAAAAACCCTGGTTTGCTCTCGAAAATGCCTTAGATCACCAATGACTTCCCTAGTCAGAATATTGCCGTGTCCCTACTCCCAATCCACCTGCTGAATGCGATCGATGTAGTCGAGGTTGGCTAGCTCGATCAAAATGTCTTGGTGGTTGACCTGGTGGGTATTGCCTATGGTCAGCACCTCGCCCTCGCCGCAGCCAATGCGCCCTCGGCTTTGCGGAAAAAACTGCGCCGAAGGGTCAATGGCGCTCACCGCCTGGGTGTAGGCACCGCCTGCGGGAATGCAGAACTCGTAGTCGAGCGATCGCTTGTCGTCGGGCGATCCATAGAGCCCATTTTCACCGAGACTACTGAGATCGAAGGCAATTTTATCTATCGCGCTGCTGTGGTCGGCGGAGGGCACAGGCTGACAGGCCGCGGTCAGAGAAACTACTATTGCCCCCAGAAATGGACGGATAGATAAGGTCATGGGGCCAGCTCCGGTTGAGGGACTCAGGCTTGGCTAGGAGCAGTGCCAATGGACTGGCTGACAATGGCTTGGGCCTGTTTTTCAGTCTCGGCCTTGCGCTCGCTGTGGCGATCGGTGAGATAGTCCACTTTATCGCGCAGCAGCAGGGTGAATTTGTAGAGTTCTTCCATCACGTCGATAACGCGATCGCGGTAGGGCGAGTCTTTCATCGTGCCGTCGTCGTTAAATTCCTGATACGCCTTTGGCACCGATGACTGATTGGGGATCGTAAACATCCGCATCCATCGACCTAGCACCCGCAAAGTGTTCACCGCATTAAACGACTGCGAGCCGCCGCTCACCTGCATCACCGCCAGGGTCTTACCCTGGGTCGGTCGCACTGCCCCCAAACTCAGGGGAATCCAGTCGATCTGGTGCTTCATCAGGCCGCTGATATTGCCGTGTAGCTCGGGGCTCGACCCAGGGCTATTTCATTCTAAAAATGGTCTTGAGGGTATCTAGGCCAAATTTGCA
>QBLT01000284.1 GCA_003249105.1 Leptolyngbya sp.
TTCTCGGTTCCTGCCACAGAACCCCTGACGCTTGAACTATTCATGCAACAAAGCCCTGCGGAGAAATGATCGACCCACGAGGTTGTACATCTCGCTCCAGTCGGCGCTCATTCTGTATAGCGTGTCTGAGCTAGTGGTGACCAGCATGCGAAACTGGGCTTCGCTTTTGCTCAATCGCGCTTCGGCCTGGGCGCGCTCGACGGCGGCCCAGGTGCGCTCGGCGGTCTCGTGAATCAGCGAAATTTCCAGGGCCGTCCAGTCGCGGGGGGTTGCCTGAGCGACGCTAAACACCGCCACCAGCTGGTAGTCTTTGACCAGGGGAATGGCGACTAGCGCGTCTATGCCCAATGCTTTAAACCGGACCTGTTCTGCCGGGGTGAGCATGGTGGTGTTGGCCACGTCGGCCAGCAGCAGCGGATGCCCCGTGCGCAGCAGCGTGTGCACGGTCGAGAAATCGTCAAACTGGTAAACCCCCACCATGCTGGGCGCATCGGCCTGCCGATAGTCATCGTGAACGGTGCCTGTGAGGGTAGCTTCGCTGTATTCGTAGTAGTAGACTCGGCTGGCGTTTAGCTCTGCGCCAATCAGGCGACAGGCGGTGGCTTGCACCTCAATGGGGTCGCTCACTACCCGCAGCGCATTGGCCAGGGTGACGCGAAACGCGTCTAGTTTGGCCGCTCGGTGCAGCCGCGCCTCGGCTTCTTTGGCCCCAGTAACGTCTTGGAAGAGCACGGCCACCTTGCGCTCGTAGGGGGCACCCACGCGAAAGGCGTTGACGTTAAACCATCGGCCCATCGACTGGGCGTGGTCTTCAAAGCGCATGGGGTCGCCAGTGAGGGCAACTTGACCGTAGATGTCAAACCAAAAGGGCTCAATATTGGGCACCAGCTGGCGAATGGTTTTGCCGAGGGCATTGACTAGACCTGACTGCCGCTCAAAAACGGGGTTGGTCTCGATGTAGCGGTAATCAACAGGCCGATCTTGCTCGTCGAAGATCATCTGCAAAATGCAGAAGCCTTCGTCCATGGAGTTAAACAGCGATCGGTATTTGGCCTCTGAGGCGCTGAGGGCCGCCTCGGCTAGCTTGCGATCGTGGATATCGACCAGGGTGCCAAACCAGCGCTCGATGCTGCCAGTTTGCGGATTTCGATAGGGTTCGGCCTGAATCAAAAACCAGTGGTAGAAGCCCGCCTCGGAGCGAATGCGGTGCTCAGTTTTAAACTGACTGCCACTCTCCAGCGCTCGATTAAACTGGTTCAGCGTCATGGTCACATCGTCGGGATGGACGCAGCTAATCAGCGCCTCTACCGCCGAGGTCGGCTCGCAATCGGCCCCCGTATAGTTCCTCCACTGCTGATTGACAAACTCGACTCGGCCCGCTGCGTCGGTAATCCAGATCACCTCTGGTACCGTATTGGCCATCAGGCGAAACCGTTCTTCGCTCTCGCGCAGGGCGGCTTCGGTGCGCTGGCGTTCGGTGATGTTGCGGGTCGAGCCCACTACCGCCTGCACCGAGCCCCTAGCATCCGTCAGCGGAGTGAAGATATATTCGTAGACGCCGCTGATGCCGGCGGGGCTGGTGTAGGGCGTTTCATCGGTGACGGGCTGACCGGTGGTAAACACCTGCTCAATCTCTCTTTGGTGTTTGGCCGCGAGCGCCTCGGGATAGTTGAGGTCAAAGAAGTTTTTTCCGACAACATCTTCTAGCGACAGTCCCCACAGGTCGAGCAGGGGCTGGTTGGCAAACACGAAGCGGCCCTGGCGCTCGAAGAGATAGACAAAATCGCTGATGGTCGACAGCATGGCATCGAAAACGTGCGACTGCTCAACTAAGTCGTCGTTACTGTTGTCAAGGGCGGCCTCAGACTGCTTGAGGGCGCTGATGTCCACGGCGGTGCCATAGCTCACCTGCTGCTCAATATCCATTTGGCAGCGCCAGCGCAGCCAGCGGTAGGTGCCGTCGCGGTGGCGATAGCGGTTTTCAAAGGCCAGAATTTCGCTGCCGGAGAGCAGGGTGTCTGCTGCTGCGATCGAGGGGGCAACATCGTCTGGATGGATAAAGTCCACCCAGGGGCGATCGGTCATTTCGGCGGTCGTCCAGCCCAGCACCTGTTCAAAGGTGGGGCTCACCCAGCGGAAATAGCCGTCGAAGCCTGCGATCGCCTGCAAATCTGAGCCCACCGCGAGAAACCGGTCGCGATCCTGCGGTCTGGGGTAGGTGGCCGGATGGGCGTCGGCGATCGCGGCATCGAGAGCCTGCTGAAGCCGAGCGGCAGTGAGCCCGCCACGGCATAGATAGTCGATTGCCCCTAGTCTCATCGCCTGGATAGCCCCATCGACATCGTTCTCGCCGATCACAATGATCGGTGGGCACTGGTGGTGCAGCTGGGCTCTGAGGTGCTGAACTAGATCAAAACTGCGGCTGTCGAGGTGATGAGACTCAAGCAGAATGCCATCAATTGGTTGGGATTGGCACAGGTCGAAGATCGGGCCATCATACAGCTGTGCTAAGACCTGATACGACAATTCGCCCTGCTGCAAAAGCTGCTGATAGGTGTCGGTGCGGCCATCAATCCGATCGATGATGAGAACGGTGCGCTGGTGTTGGGTTGGCTCCGTAGAGCCATCGAGGTTTGTCATGGTAGGGAGTGATGCCCCCGCCATTTTAAGGTGTGAAAGCCTACTCCTAAACTGACGGCGAACGGCTTTGAACCTGTCTCAGCGAGCTGCCTCAGGGGGCCAAAGCGATAGCCCGCTTCTGGCTGCCAACGGAAAAGAAAAGAGAATGTCCGCGTTGACAGCATAGACCTACGACTAAGGGGCTGGTAGATTTGTCCAAACTCTATCAACTCTGCCCTATTGATTGAATCCATCCGCGGACTGTACTTTTAAACCTGGGCTTACCGCTAAAGAAATAGAGCGCCGTGCTTGGTTTTAACGGGGTGGGGGCGGGGAGCAAAAGCATGGAGATAGCCGCGCGAAAATAGGCAGCGTGAAGCATCCTTGATAGGTCTGAATGACGGCGCTTTGGGCTGTGTTAACCCAGACTTCACCGGCTGTATCAAAATAGGATGATGGCAACTTAACCGGCGATCGCACTGAGGAGCACCGAGTGAGACAGTTTAATGCCCAGGGCACAGTGGCGTTTTTGGTGATGATGGCGATCGCAGGCTGCACCACGCCGCCAGCTTCCAATCCTGAGGCATCCTCACCGACCCCAGCCGAAGCGCGCGCTGGAGCTGACCCCAGTGGTGACAGCCTGCCCGCGGACGAGGTGATACTGCAAACCGTTTATGACCAGGTTGAAAGCCTCGACCTGTGCGATGGGTTTTACCAGCCCGAGGTCGCCCAGGCCGAGTCGCGGGTCTATCGGTTAGGTGATCGCGCCCTGGTGGAGCTGGTCTGCGCCAACGCCGCCTACCAGTCGGTCTACGCCTACGTCGCCTACCAACCCGACGGCTCGTGGCAGCCGCTGGCGATCGATGGGTTTTACCCCGACGAAACCGGGCAGTTTGTGCGCACCAGCGAGAGCACCGTGGCCGGCCTGGCCACCTTCGACCCCGAGCAAGAGCAACTGACCGTGTTTAGCAAGGCGCGCGGCATCGGCGACTGCGGCTCCCTGGCCAACTACCGCTGGTCGGGGGACGAGCTAGCGCTAGAAACCTTCCTTTACCAGGCGTGCAGCGACTCACCCGGCGAGTTTGTCGAACCCGCCAACTATCCCCAAATCTATCCCTAAACCCGTCTAGCACCAGTACGCTGCGGCAGCAATGTCCCTACTGTTCAGCATGCTTGAAATGCCTGTAGCCTAAAGATTTTTTACTTTGAATTTTGCATTTTGAACTCCGCGTAGCGGCACTAGAATACCGGTTTCGAAAGCTTTACCTTCGCTTTCCGGCCCTTGCGCTACCCTGGGGGCAACCCTACAGCCATTGCCCATGCTGGATCTACAGCAGTTTTACGATGCCTGCGACCCCACCCAGCCGCTGCGGGGCAAGCGCTACTACATAGATTTCTCTGCCGTGCGCGGCGGCGACATTGTTGAAGAGCTAGAGCGCAAAATTGCCCGTCTGGCCCGCAATCGGCCCACCACCCAGCTATTTACTGGCCACATTGGCTGCGGCAAGTCCACAGAACTCTTTCGCCTTCAGGATGCGCTCATGCGGCGCAGCTACGAGGTGGTCTACTTTGAGTCAGACCGTGACCTGGAGATGGCCGATGTGGAAATCTCCGACATTCTGCTCAGCATTGCCCACAACATCAGCGAGCACCTCGACAAAATTGGCATCGCCACCCGACCCACCTATCTGCAAGGCCTGTTTCAAAACCTGGCCGATACCCTGCGCACCCCGATGGAAATCTCCGATGTGAGCTTTTCAGCAGGCATCGCCAGCATCACGGCCTCGGCGAAGCAGAGCCCCGACATGCGCAGCCAGCTCAGACAATACCTGGAGCCGCGCACCCGCAGCATTATCACCGCCATCAACGACGAGCTGCTCACCCCCGCCAACGATCGCCTCCAGTCCCAGGGCAAAAACCGGCTGGTGGTGATCATGGACAACCTCGATCGCATCGACAGTGCCCCCCGCTCCCAGGGGCGGCTCCAGTCGGAGTATATTTTTGTCGATCGGGGTGAGCAGCTCAGGCAGCTCGACTGCCACATGGTCTATACCATTCCCCTGGAGCTGATGTTTTCAAATGACCTGGTGCGACTGTCGAATCGCTTTGGCACCAACCCCATGGTGCTGCCCATGGTGCCGATGCAAGATCGCAAGGGCAGCTCCGACGAGGCGGGCATGGCGCTGCTGCGGCAGATGGTGCTGATTCGCGCCTTTCCCGATCTCAACGTGAACCAGCGCATCGACGCGGTGGGCGCAGTCTTCGACGAGCTAGCCACCCTCGATCGCCTCTGCCAGGTGAGCGGCGGCCACATGCGCAACCTGATTCGCCTGCTGGATGGCTGCCTGCGCAAGCAAGACCCGCCCTTTTTGCGCGACACCCTGGAGGCGGTGATTCGCAACGAGCGCGACAGCCTGATGGGCCTAGTCAGCGACCAGGAGTGGGATCTGCTGCTCCAGGCCGTCTCCCGCCAGGATGTGCAGGGCGACGAAGACTACAACATCTTAGTGCGCAGCCTGTTTTTGTACGAATATCGCGATGCCCAGGGCCGCTGGTTTGGCCTCAACCCGCTGCTGGCTGAGACCGATCGCTATCGCAGCTGGCGCGCCCAGCAGCCCCAGCCGTGAGCGGTCAGCGCCTGGGAACCAGCGACATTGTGGCCCACAACCGAGCTGCCCTGGCCGAGCTGAGGCGGGCGATCACCCTCAGACCCAATCGCTTTTCGCTGGTGCTGGCCCGGTGCAACTACTCGCGCTTGCAGCGACTGATGGTCGAGCATTTGCAGACCCAAACGCCCCTGGTGGAGCGATCGCTGCCCAGCCACGTCATCACCCTGCTCCAGGCGCTGACCCTGCCCGCTGACTCCCCACCGCCGAGCGCTCTGATGGTAACCGGTTTAGAGCAGCTGCAAAACGCCTCGGCGGTGTTTAAAGCCGCTAACCTGGGGCGCAACGCTTTTCCGCCAGCGCTGCCGTTTCCGGTGGTGCTGTGGGTGAGCGATCGCACCCTGGCCATTCTCAACCGCCACGCCCCCGACTTTAAGAGCTTTGCCGCCGCTCCCATCGCCTTCGAATATCCCCCCGGCGAGCTAATCGACTCGCTCCACGCCAGTGCCAACGATCTGTTTGCCACTATGCTCTCGTTGGGAGATAGCAGCCCTCACCCCACCGAAGCCGCTGACTTTCAACCGGGGTCGGCCCTGCGTACTGAGCTAGAGTTTGCCCTGGTTGACATTGCCCAAACCCACGCCACCCTCGACGGCGAACTCAAGGCCAGCCTCGACTTTCTTAAGG
>QBLT01000285.1 GCA_003249105.1 Leptolyngbya sp.
TACTATATCGCGTCGTTTTTAGAATCAGCGGAATCCTTTGCTCGACGCATTCGGGGCTATTGGGGAGTCGAAAACAAGGTGCACCACGTTCGGGATGTGACCCAGGGCGAAGATGCCTCGCGCATCCGCATGCACCAGTTGCCGCAAATCTTCGCGGTCGCGCGTAACTTCGCGCTCAATCTCTATCGCTCCAACGCGTTCTCCAACATGGCTCAAGCTGAACGACTCTGCAAATTTGGCCTAGATACCCTCAAGACCATTTTTAGAATGAAATAGCCCTGCCATAGATCTACATTTCCTAATTTGTCAAGAATTCGCAATAGATTAGACAATTCCAAATTCTGTCTCCTACATTAGGGGTGGTGTAATTACGTAGTCCACCCAACCAAAATCTTTACAGGCGACGGAGCAAGACCTCCATCGGTTCTGGGCTGCATTCACCCAATTTATCAATCCAGCTGCCTTTTAAGTTCTCTGCAAGAGCCTTTATGGCTCAACAGTTTCACTTTAAAAAATTCCATAACAAATATCCACGAGGTTATCCATGAGTAATCCGTCCTTTTCGATCGTGGACATAATGGATCGGGGGCTCTCGGCTGCGACGTTGCAACGAGAATTTGTCAGCGATCAAGACAGCGTTCAGCTCGACAGAGCCCAACTCACTGGAGATGCCATGGTGAGTGCATTTAAAGACACCTTTAGAGAGGCCGTTGTTGTCGATCGCTTCAGGGATATTTTAGACGGCATTGATTTGATTAAAACTCCACTGCAAGTGGCAACTAAGTTTATCAATGCCAAATATGCGGCCCTTTCCAGTGCGGCAGGTTTTTTGAGTTCACCGACTACAGCGGTGACTGTCTGTCCTGATGGGGTGGGGTATTTTCGCCATTTTCAAGGGGGCTCAATTTACTGGCACCCCAGTACTGGAGCCCATGAAGTGCATGGACTGATTCGTCAGCGCTGGGCTGAGATGGGGTGGGAAACGAGTTTTTTGGGCTACCCTAAAACCGATGAAACGGTGGGTAGAGATCCCCAAAGTGCCGGTCGGTTCAATCATTTTCAGGGGGGCTCAATCTACTGGCATCCCAGTACTGGCACCTTTGAAGTTCATGGTGCAATTCGGGCCAAATATTTAGCCCTAGGGGCCGAGTCTAGCGTTTTGGGTTACCCCAGCACCGACGAAACCGGTACACCCGATCGACGGGGGCGATTCAATCACTTTCAGGCGGGGTCAATTTACTGGACTGCCGAGACGGGTGCCTACGAGGTTCATGGGTTAATTCGCCAACTGTGGGCGGCTCAGGGCTGGGAGCGAAATCCAAATTTGGGCTACCCCATTAGCGATGAGCTAATTCCCGATCGCCGCATTGGCCATGTCCACCCCGAGACCCAGCGCAAGCCGATCGTAGCCATGCCGCTGGATGTGGTGAAGCTGCCTTTTGAAGCCCGCAGCCCAGGGCTTACCTCGGTGGTCACCAGTGCGCCCCTGGCAGAATTTGTGGGGTTGTCTGAAGGTCGAACGGCGGTTAACCGATCGCTGGTAGTGAGAGAAGCGGCCACCGACCTGCATGCTGCTGGCAGAGCGGCGACAAACCTGGTTGAAAATGGGGTGGAGAGCGGCAACGGTTTTGCCCTGGCCAGAGGCACAATCAAGCTTGATACTGGACTGGAGTCCGGTGGAATTGCCCCATTGACGGCTGAACGCCGGGGAACCGCAGCCGTAGCCCTCGAAGACCAAACATCAATCAACTTAAACGCGGCGGTCATTGACCGAGGAGTGTTTGGCACTCGTCCCGAAATCAATGTAGATCTGGTGGATCGAATTGGTGCTCAACCCAAGTCGTCATCGGCACCGGAAAAAAGCCTAAATCGCTTCGGTGATTTTGAAAATGGCGTGTTGTTTTGGCACCGCAATGCCACCCAAGCAATCGCCCTTTCCCCCTGGCTACAGTCGGCGGATGGAGAAAAAACTCACCTCAAACCCCAGGACATTATTGACAAGATTTCTCCAACGCTACTGCCGGGGTTGGGCACCGTTGCCGGAGTAACCTTTGCGGGGATAGGCTTTGTCGGCACCACAGGCTACTGGTTTGATGGCGTAGGCAGCCATAACCGTAAGCACCGCTTCAGCGTCACGCTTCTGGGCAAACGGGTACAGCGAGTCGGCTTTTCAGATATTGAGATACCGATGCCGGTAATGCTCGAAATTCAGCTTGAGGTCGCCTTTGAACCCATCAGCCGCAAGGTGGTTGGCTTTATAACCGACTGGTCTTTGCCCGGTGGCACGGGCGGCATCACGGCAAGTGCCACCTTAGATGCCCATCTGCACCGCGAATTGGATGGTCTGCTGTGGAAGGCCATTCCCCTGTTAGCGATTGACGATACCGAAGCCGGTCAGCCCTTCGCCATTTTATCGGTGAAAACGATGATTGATGGCCAGGTGTTTGTATTTATTGAGCCCAGATTTTCACGGCAAGACTTGCTCATGAGTCAGATTGATCGCTCGGTGTTAGCCGTAGATTTTACTCCTTAAAGCTGATCCATCGCACCCAAACCTAGAGAGCTATTCTTTCCCCGCCAACGTTAGAAATAGTGGGGAAGTCGCCAGAATGCTCTCTCCGTAACCCACCCCATTTGAGAATTGGAGTTAACCATGCCTCAGTTTTTTACGAAGTCGTCTTTGGGCAGTCTGTCGCTGCGTGATTTGAATACTACGGCGGTCAATACCAACTTGGCGCGGCGAGAAATCGATTTGGTCGAGCGGGTTAAAGTGTTGCCCTTGGGCGATCGCCAAACTACGGCCACTGAGCTGCGCAAGTTAAAAATGATGCCCGAAGACTTTGGGCCTGCCTACACCAAACTGGCGGCTCAAAATACCCTCCAGGCCAAGCAGTTGGCGGTGGCCTACACGGATTCTCTGGAGACGAGCGAGCAGGCGGGGCGCTTTTTTAGCCTGGTAGCCCGGTCGCCGGAGGGCGATCGCAAAACCATTTTGCAGGCCAATAAAGAAAGTAACAACGGCACCACCGTGGTGCATGCGATCGGGTTGCTGCCTGCGGCCCAGGGTCGCGTGCTGATGCAAGACTTTTTGTTGATCAATGGTCAGGTCGACGACGCGGCGATGAAAGATGTGGCCAACTGGCTGGCCACCGCCGCTCAGATCATGGAGCAAAAGGGCCTAACGCCGCCCGAACCCGACGCCCCCCACGATGGCTTTTTTGACTGGCTAGAAGACCTCGGCTCTGCCATTGTCGATGGCATTAAGGGGGTTGTAGATGCCGTGGTCAATGCGGTGGGGGATGTGGTGAGCGCGATCGCCAATGCGGTCAAAGATGTGGTCAACTGGACGATCGATCGGGTCAAGGATCTGGTCAAGGCGCTGCTGGCCGCCGGTAAATCTATTGCCACTATTGTGGAGGGGGCTGTCAAGGCGGGGTTTGCTGCCCTGAAAAAAATGCTGGAGGGCATCCGCGCCGCCGGTCGGGCGATTGGGGAAGTGCTGGCCGCCGCCGTCAACTTTGCCGCAGATGCGCTGCGCACTATCGTTCAGGCCCTGCGGCAGATTGGTGAAACCGTAGCCGCCGTCATGGGCTGGCTGATCAATAAAGCGATCGATACGGTGCGCAAGGTGGTGCAGGCCCTGATCGCCATTGGGGAACAGGTGGGCAACATTCTCGCCGAGGCCTTTCGCTTTGGGGTGGCCCTGCTGAGTAGCACGGTCAGGGCTCTGGTGGCCCTGGGTAGGGCGGTGGGCGAAATTATTGTGGCCGCTATTACCCAGCCCGCCTCGCTGCTCGATCAGGTCATGGCCAGCCTGCGATCGCTGGGCAACACCCTCGGCCAAATTCTCACCGATGTGCGCAACCAGGGGTTGCAGTTTGTGCGACGGGCGGCGGCTTCCCTGGGTCGCTTGGGCAATACCCTGGCGGATTTGGCGGTTTACCTGGCCACCGCTGCGGTGGATACGGTACGCGAGATTGTCGCTGGCGTGTTGGATATCGGGCGGACGATTGGCGATTTGATTGTCAACCTGGCCCAGCAGGGCTTTGCCGCCGTGCGTAAAGTGGTGAATGCGGCCTTCGAGCTGGGCAAAAGCGTGGTTGAGGTGGTGCGCGGTTTGGCCAACTTGGCGGGTGACCTGCTGGCCCAGGCGGTCAAGGCTATGTTTGAAATCGGTAAAACCCTGGGCGAGTTTGTGCTGGGCACCATGAGCGCCACCTGGTCGCTGGCCCAGAAGCTGGTCAAAGCCGCCATCGATGCTGGTAAATCGGTGGCGTCGGTACTGGGCACAGCCCTCTCCCAGGGCTACGTGATCTTTCGCCGCACCCTGAATGCGGTGCTGCGCTACGCGGGGCCCCTGGGCGATGTGGTCAACTGGGTGCTCAACCAGGCCGAAGACGTCGCCGCCCTGGCCTGGCGGGGTCTGGTAGAGGCCATTCAGGCGGCGGGGCGATCGATTGATGAGGTGCTGAACTGGGCCCAGTCGCAGTCAGAGGCGCTGCTGCGTCGGGTGGTTGCCGCCATTGACGCGGCGGGCATGGTGGTCTCGCAGGTGATTGAGTGGGCGCGCCAGGCCGGCGACAAAGCCCTGGAAATTGTCGGTGAAACTCTGGTCAAAGCTGGCCACACCGTGGAGAGCATTCTGCTCTGGATTGAAAAAACCGGCATGGAAAGCCTGCGATCGGCGGTGCGGGGCATGCTCAAGGCCGGGGCAGCCGTGGCCGAGCTGCTGGCCTGGGTGGCCAGTCGCGGCCTGCAAGCGCTGAAGGATGTGGTGGCGGAGTTAATTGAGAGTGGTGTGGCGATCGCCACCCTGCTGGCCGAGGCCCTGGTCAACCCCGGCAACGCCCTGCGCAATATGCTGCAAATTCTAGCTGAGCTGGGGCAAACCCTCAAAGACGTGCTCAATGCAGCCCTGGTGCAACCGACCGAAGCCGCCTTCCGGCGCGTGATTGACACCCTGCGCGACCTCGGTCGCAGCGCCGTCGAGATTCTAGAAGCCGCCTTTGAGCTGGGGACTAGCGCTGTCACCCTGGCGTTTTCCATGATTTTGGAATGGTTCCCCGGTAGCTACCGGCCCCTATCTGATACCGAGCGGGCGGAGGCGGAGAAAATCTTTGGCAACGCCGTGGATTTAGCCAAGGTGCGCCTGGCGGTGAAGTCTCTCCCGGTCGATTTAATCGAGTGGGCCAATGGGGGCCGGGCCTTCACCACCATGTATCTGATCAACTTCGCTTCCTGGGATACCCTCAACCTGGCGACCCTGATCCATGAACTGACCCATGTGTGGCAGGGGGTGACCAGCGGCCCCATCTATATGGTGGAAGCCCTGGAAGCCCAGCTTGCAGGCGAAGGCTATAACTACGGCTACGAGGACGGCACCACCGGAGAAGGCGCTCAGCCCGAACTGGTAGCGGCGGCGGGCGACTTTAACAGCTTCAACCGCGAACAGCAGGCTCAAATTATCGAGCACTACTACGTTCGCCGGTACGAGCAAAGTCTCGACTACAGCCCCTGGCAACCCTACGCCGATGTGATCTTCGCCTAGATTCGATGCCTGACCCTGTGACCCCT
Organism: Leptolyngbya sp.; assembly: GCA_003249105.1. Classification (GTDB taxonomy): domain Bacteria; phylum Cyanobacteriota; class Cyanobacteriia; order Phormidesmidales; family Phormidesmidaceae; genus Nodosilinea. The sequence goes on from QBLT01000285.1 coordinate 5,575, forward strand.
AAACCCTGGGTTTTGGTGGCATCGGCAGAGGCGATCGCCTGCCTGACTCCCTTGATTGAGGCCCATCAACAGGGGGGGGCAGTGCAGGCGATCGCGCTCCAGTCCGGTGTTCCCATTCCCAAAACTGACTGGCAAGACGCCGCCGCCATTCTCTGGGTCGATGCCGAGCGCCGCTCTCCCCGCACCGGTCTGCCCGGCTGGTGCCTCCCCGGCCCGGGGGGCCAAAAAATCCCCGTAGGCTGGCTGCCCAACGCTCCCGAATACCTGGCCACCTACGCCCAGGCTGCCGCTACCCTGTGGCAACGC
>QBLT01000286.1 GCA_003249105.1 Leptolyngbya sp.
AGATGGAGAAGATGAGGGTGGGGGAGTGACGGCCCATCATCCCGTCACCCCGTTACTCGGAAGCTTGGTTGCCCTGAACAGCTAGGGCTCGCATCAGCAGAAACTCACGGATGGCGGCATCCTCAGAAAGCCCGATCGCGCGTTGGTAGGCGGCTTGAGCAGCGGCGGGCTGACTGAGTTTTTGCAGCATATGGGCTTTGAAAGCCCAGTAGGGCTGGTAGTTTTTGACGGCGTCGGGGGGAATGGTTTCCAGGGCTTCACCGCGCGATCGCTGCCTATGGGCCGACTGAATGGCCGCCTCTAGCTGAAAGCGATCGATATGTTGTGCTGCCGCTGCTTACCCTAGAACCTGCTTGACCTCGCGCAGCATCTCCTGCGACCACAGCTCGGTATTTTGCTCCCACAGCGACACATAGAGCCCATCCGTAGTGCGGCGGACTTGGGAGCGGGCTTCGCAAAAGAGCCCTAGAGCAAGTAAGCCTTTGCCTCTGGCTCCTCAGGCATCAGGTCCACACACAGGCGGGCCAGCCACAGGGCTTCTGCAGTCAAGCTCTGTGAGCAAGGGGTCAGGCGTACTCCGCCAAAAACTTATTTAAATCAGTAAAGGTGCCAGCACGTGTGGTGATGGGCTCTTCATAACCTTTCATCTCTACGGTGAAGCGCTTAAAGCAGGGGTCATCAGCCCCCGACATTTGCAGGTATTTATAGGTGGTTTCACCCAGGGCAATATCTAGCCCCAGGGGCTTAGTCGATGACTCTAGGCGAAAAGCCGCGTTGACGGTGTCGCCCAGGGCCGTGTAGTCGGGGCGATCGCCGCTGCCGGTGTTGCCAACCATAGCGTAGCCCGTGTTGATGCCGGCCCCAATACGCAGGGGAAACGGCAGCGGAAACTGCTCATGGAGCTGGCTCGTCATTTCGGCCAGGGTGCTCACCGCCTGTAAAATCTTTACCAAGCTGGCCTGGTCAGCCCCCTCGGGGCTATGCACCCACACCGTCATCACCGCATCGCCGATGTATTTATCAACCCAGCTACCATATTGACCAATAATTTCTCCAGCGCGGCGAAACCAGGTGCCAATGGCCTCAGAGAGAATCTTTTCGTCAATCTGACGGGTCAGTACGGTAAAGTCGCGGATGTCGACCACCATGACCGAAATCAGCTGCCGCACATGGAGCATAGCCGTTGCAGTCGCATCCTGGCTGCGAGCTCCACCCAGGGTTTCATCCAGGGCTGCAGCGGCATCTCTAGGCGAAAAAAATCGCAGTTCGGTCTGACCAAAAGTAAGCAGATCGCCGTCGTGGAGAATGACCGGCACGCTCACCCGCCGCCCATTGACAAAGGTGCCGTTGCGGCTACCCAGGTCAATTAGGTAAAATCGGCCGCTGTCGGCCCCCTGAAGCATGGCGTGGTTGCGTGAGATCCAACGGTCAGGCAGCACAAGGTTATTGTCGTCGCCGCGCCCTACCGTCCAATAACTGCCGCCCACCAAGGAAAGCTGGCGATCGCCGGAGCCGGTTTTAAGCGCAAGGTAGGGGCCAGGTGAAGTCACAACAGTACGATGAGGGCACAAAGTAAGGGCGATTAAGCGCGACTGCAACAAAAGTCAAAGCTGCGATCGCGGCAGAAAACTGCAAACTATCCCCGATCTGACCCCATTATGCCAGAGATGCCCACCTACTAAGCGAGCTAGGCCAGGGCCGCCGTCAAAAAGAACAAGCCGTCAACCACAAGCGTGCTAAACACCGCTCCCCCAAACGCCCACCAGGCCAGCTGACGCGAGGTACTGAGGGCAATCGCCGTCGCAACCAGCAAAAACAGCACCAAAATCACCGCTCGACAGGCTGCCAAATCCGTTTGCAAAGTGGCACTAGCCGCCCGCAGCACTAAGGGAGCCGCATCAGGGCTAGTCAGCATCAGCTGCCGCCAGGTAGGAAACAAATGCATCCAGTTGATGTAGAGATCTGTGACCGCCGTGCCCAGCAAAGACCCCAAAAAGAAATAACTGCCTACTCGGCCCCAGCCCTGACACAGGCAGACCAGGGCGATCGGCAGACCCAGAGCCTCAATCGGCAAGTGAACAACTGGATCCCACCGAAACCAGCCCCAGTAGAGCGAGCCGGTCAGCCAAATCCACCCAAAGCCGACGATCAAGTCACCCCAGAGACTCCAGCGAGGGCGCTGCATCAGCCACGCACCTAGCACTAGCCACAGAGGAGTAATCGCCAGACTCACCCAGGGAAAGTAGCGCACCAGGGGAGCCTGCACAAACACCGGCAAAATTACCAGACCCAGCGCTGCCCCAAAAACCTTGAGCTGGAGACCTGACCGAGACACCCAGCCCTGAACCAGGGCCAGCCACGGCAATATGCCTTTATCTGAAGCAGAGTTGTAGGAAAGGCTCAATGTAGACTCAACGTAATTCTGAGTGTTCTATTAATCATTGTTAACATAACATGCCCCTGGGGGGGATAGGGAAGCTAAAAGGGCGATCAGACCAGTATTAAGCTTGTCTTTAGATTGATATTGCCCTCACTCTCAGACGCAACCCAAGCGGAGTTTAAGCCTGGACGAAGAATTGATTAAAAGAATTGATTAAATGACGTAGGTACCGGATACTCTGTCTGCTCCATAGAATAGTCAAAGTAAAGATAGTTAACGCAGATGACTCTACAGATCGGGCAGCTACCTACAAGAACAGTGTACTTATTTTAAGTGCTTAGGAAAGTACCCTAGGGAGGGGTCAGAGCAGTACAGAGCTCATCCCTATGATCAATGACTGATAGCTAACAGTTTTATGGCAGAGCCTCCCCGAAGGCTTCCTTGCCGCCTTGATGGGTGCCTCCAGTCAGCAAAGATAGACTCGCAAAGCTATATCTACAGATTATGGTTATCTCTTATGAATAGTGTGTTCCCTGGCCTAGCCGCTACCGTAGCCCAGATGGGCAGCGACGCGCCCCCACCTGCCACGGCAACGATCAACCTGTTTCAAGCCATTGTGATTGGCATTGTGCAAGGGCTTACAGAATTTTTACCCATCAGCAGCACAGCCCACGTCAAGATGGTGCCCGTGGTGCTGGGCTGGGGAGACCCAGGGGTGGCGTTTACCGCAGTCATTCAGCTAGGCAGCATTGCGGCCATTCTCTACTACTTCTGGGATGACCTGCGCCAGGTGACGATGGGCATGGTCAAGGCCACCATGACCCGACAGTTTGATTCCTCAGAGTTTCGCTTGGGCTTGGGGATTTTGCTGGGCACGATTCCCATCGTGGTGTGTGGCCTCTTAATCAAAGCCTTCATCCCAGATTTCGACAATTCGCCGCTGCGCAGCGCCTCTACCATTGCCATGGTGTCTATTTTGATGGCTCTGGCCCTGGCGGCTGCCGAAATGGTAGGCCACCGCAAGCGCACCTTTGAGGCGCTCACCCTAAAGGATGGCGTGACCATGGGATTCGCCCAGGCCCTGGCGTTGGTGCCCGGGGTGTCGCGGTCGGGGTCTACGCTCACGGCTGGCCTGTTTATGGGGTTAGAGCGATCGACAGCGGCGCGGTTCTCCTTTTTGCTGGGGGTGCCCGCCATTACCCTATCGGGGCTAGTAGAGCTGGAGGGTTTTCTAGAAACTGGGTTTGGAGCCGCTGGCCCGGTGCCGCTGCTCGGCGGTATTGTGGCGGCGGTGGTGTCGTCTTATCTGGCAATTTTTTGGCTAATTCGCTTTTTGAAGCAGCACAGCACCTGGGTATTTGTGTGGTATCGGCTGGCCTTTGGAGCGGCCATTCTGCTAGCCCTAGCCACCGGAAAAATGCAAAACATCTAATATAGGAAGGCACATTTTGCTTTTCCAAGGCTTGTTTTAGCTATGGCTGCCCCGGCTATTCGCCCCGCTCGCATTACCCGCGTGCTGCCCGACTCTATCGCAGACGAGGTTGGTTTTGAGCCCGGCGATGCCCTGGTGGCCATCAACGGCCAGAAACCCCGCGACTTGATCGACTATCGCTTTCTCTGCGCTGACGAAGACCTGACCTTGGAGGTGCTAGATACCCGAGGCAAAACCCACCACGTTGATATCGAAAAGGAGATCGATGACGATCTGGGTCTGGAGTTTGACACAGCCCTCTTTGACGGGCTGATGCAGTGCAACAACGCCTGCCCCTTTTGCTTTATCGATCAGCAGCCTCCCGGCAAGCGCGGCACACTGTATCTGAAGGATGACGACTACCGCCTCAGCTTTCTCTACGGCAGCTACCTAACCCTCACAAACCTGCTGCCCCAGGAGTGGGAGCGGATTGCCCAGATGCGGCTGTCACCCCTGTATGTGTCGGTGCATGCCACAGAAGCGGAGGTGCGATCGCGCCTGCTCAAAAACTCTCGGGCTGGCCAGATTCTCGATCAGCTGGCCTGGTTCCGCGATCAGCGATTGCAGATTCACGCCCAGGTGGTGGTCTGCCCCGGCATCAACGATGGCGACCACCTAGCCACCACCCTGCGGGATTTAGCCCGATTTCACGAGGGCGAAGTGCCTGCGGTAGCTTCGGTGGCGGTGGTGCCTGTAGGTCTCACCCGGTTTCGCCCCGCCGATGACGAGCTGACGCCGGTGACTCAGGCCCAGGCTCGGCAGGTAATTGCTCAGGTACAAGCCTTCCAGGAAGACTGCCAGCAGCGGTTCGGCACCAATTTTGCCTGGCTGGCCGATGAGTGGTTTTTGATTGCCCAGCAGGAGGTGCCCGACGAGAGCCACTACGAAGACTATCCCCAACTGGGCAACGGGGTGGGGTCGATTCGCCAGTTTCTCAAGGAATTTCAGCAGTCAGCTGATCACTATTTGCCGGAGGCCGTCAGCCCGCCGCGCACCCTGACCTGGGTTGTGGGCAATGCGGTGGAGCACGCTTTTCAACCCATCGTCGATCGCCTCAACACCGTCCAAGGCTTGACGGTGCGGCTAGCCGCCTTGGCCAGCGACTATTGGGGACGCGACCTGACGGTAACAGGGTTGCTGACCGGCCACGATTTATTGCTGGGGCTGCATGCTTCGCCGGCACTGCCCCAGGCCGAGCCTCCGTCACGGCATTGCCCCCTAGGTGATGCCCTGCTGCTGCCGACGGTGATGCTTAAACCCAGCGATTCAGGCCAGGCCCAAGACACGCTGTTTTTAGACGACCTCAGCGTCGCTGAAATCAGCCAGCGCCTTAACTGCCCAGTCATTCCCATCGACGATACCGACGCCCTGGTACAGGCCTGCTGTGGCGATCTGCCCGCCCACGGCTTCGCTGATTTGCAGCCCGCCGCTGGCTATTGGACACCGTCGTGATTGTACTAAACCGTTTAGTTTGCTAAGCTGGTGACTGAAAATTTTGTGGCTGATTCTTCCCCCGCAGGGGGATAGATCGGGCTTCGGCGGGTCTAACTTTGGTTAATGCCGATATGCTAAAAAACTGTGGCAGAAATTTTCGTTTTTCCCGTTGGTGACTCAATTTCGTTGGTGATAGCCCATGGTGCCTATGCTTTACTCCTATTGCCGTTGCCTCATACCGCTAAGCCTGGGCATTACCCTATCTAGCTGGTCCGCTGCGGGGTTAGCCAACCCTGAGCCCCGTCCCCTGGCCGACGATAGTCCGGGGATTACGGCCCAAGCTGAGACCGAAGCCCTGGAGCCATCCCCAGCCGTGATTGAGGGTACACCTAGCCCTGAGGCCAGTACCCCAGGGCTAGAGCCCGGCGAAGAGGCTGTGCCCTTAGACGCTGACCAAACCCCTACACCATCCACTGG
>QBLT01000287.1 GCA_003249105.1 Leptolyngbya sp.
GGGTACGGCGGCGGGGTCGGGCCACTGACTGGCCACCAGGTTCACCACCCCCACCAGCCCTGTGGGGATCACATCGTTGCCCACCAGCGTTAGCCCTGGGCGGGTGTCGTTGCGCAGATCGACCTGGCGGTTGTAGCGCAGAATGTTGCCAGCCGGGTCGTCGGGCTGGCCCAGGTCAGGGCGGCTGGTATCTTGCACCACCAGTCCGACAGTTTGGTTTTGCACCAGCCGATTTTGCCGCAGCACCGGACTGGCGGCCCCGGCTACCTGCACCCCTACTTGATTGTTTGAGCACTGGCAGCCGCGAATTAGCGGCGCAGCGTTTTGACCGAGATAAATGCCGGTGCCGCAGCGCTCGACGGTGCAGTCTTGCACTTCGCCTCGGGCTTGCTCGACAAAGCTGAGGCCGCGATCGCCGCAGTCGGTCACCGCCGTTTTGGCTACTAGCGGGCTAGCGGCACCGCTCACCTGAAGCCCCACCTGACACTGGCTGAGGCGGCAGGCCCGCACCAGAGGTGCACCCGAGTCAATAAAAATGCCGATGCCCTGGGGGTTTTGCACCGTGACTCCCCGCAGCTGGCTCTGGCCCTGGAGGATCAACCCCACTGAGGTAGTCTCTGGCCCTGGCCCGCCGCCTGCGATCGCAATGCCCTGGCCCTGGGTTGATTCTTGGCCCGCAATCATCACACCGTCGGGCACCGTGATGGGGAAGCGCTCGCCCGTGGCGGCGCTGTAGGTACCGGGGGCAAGTTTGATCAGCGTGTTGCCCTGGGCTGCACCGAGGGCGATCGTCAGGGTTTTGTAGGGCAGGTGGGGACGGCCCGAAGGTTCATCGACCCCACGGTTGGGATCCACATCAAGGGTTTTCGCAATGGTGTCCAACGGGAAGATATCCTAACGGCAGCAGGAAATACGGCGGTTGGCCCAGAATGTCGGTATGATTTAGCCAGTTAAAAGGATAGGGCGAAAGTTGTGATTGCGGTTGCCGTTAGCCTAAATCTAGTGATTGCGCTGTTTTGCTTTTATGTCGCCTGGCGGCTGTGGCGGCTGAGCAAAACCCTGGGGGCTGTGGCCGACGCCCTGACCAATTGGGATCGCAACGCCAATTACATTCTTGACCCGGCCGTTGTGCCCCCCGCTATTTTGCTTGGCCAAACTGGCACAGCCAATCTACGGCAGCGCTATAGTCGGCTCCAACTTCAGGTTCAGCGTCTCGAGCAGTTGATGGCGGTGGTGGGCCTTTTGCCCATGGCCAGTCGTTGGTTGGGGGGCGTGCGGCGGCGTAGCCCTAGAAGTGCAGTAGCTCTGGCTAAGCGACGATAGGATAGTTTTAGCTCGCTTGGATAACCCTAAAAGGGTGGACAGAGCGGTGTTGGGGTTACTACAGGACGAAACATCATGGGCGAAAGACAATCTGGAGGGTTCGTTGGCGGCGTATTGTTGGGGGCCGCAATGGGTGCCGTAGCAGGGCTGCTGATGGCTCCCCGCACCGGGCGCGAAACCCGCCGCATTCTCAAAAAATCTGCCGATGCCCTGCCGGAGCTAGTCGAAGACCTTTCCACCTCGGTGCACCTCCAGGCCGATCGCCTATCGGAGACCGCCTTGGTCAACTGGGATCACACCCTGACTCGGCTGCGGGCGGCGATCGCCGCCGGGCAAGAGGCCAGCCGCCAGGAGTATGAGCACTTGAGCCAGTCCGCCCCCGTGGTCAGCAACGGGTCTACCCAGGAGTAGGAGCACCCATTTTGGCCGACCCGCTGTTTTGGCTAGCCCTATCATTTTTGCTGGTTGTCATTAGCCTGACGGCGGTGCTGATGGTGGCTATTCCGGCCATGCGCGAGCTGGGCCGCGCCGCTCGCAGCGCCGAAAAATTCTTTGATACCCTGGGTCGCGAGCTACCCCCCACCCTGGAGGCGATTCGCCTTACCGGGTTAGAGATTGTCGAACTTACCGACGATGTCACCGAAGGCGTGCAGAGTGCCGGGCAGGTCGCGCAGCAGGTGACCCAGAGCATTACCACCGCCCAGACCGGGGCCAAGCGCTTGAATACCGGCACCAAAACTTTCTTGGCTGGAGCCCGCGCCGCCTGGCGAGCCTGGACGAACGATTCCCAACCTCAACTGTCGCCCCGCCGTCCCGCCAAGTCAGCCCAGACGCCTAAACCTGCCCCCACCAGCCTTCAGCCTAGCGATCGCGCCCCCATTCCTGGCCCAGATCGCCCAGCGATAGAGCTTGAGGACAGCCTAACTCCGCACAGCCACCAGGAATATCAGAGCAGCCCGCTGCCCAGCGACCTGACGGCCCCTCTCCCCCAGCTAGAAGAAACCACCCTGCACCCGCTCCCCGAGGCTGGGCTAGGGACGACCCCAGCCGCCGAAACCCCTGAGCTATTCTCCAGTCGGTCTTCCCAGCCAGTGCAACGCCGCCCCAGCCCCGATCGAGACTAGGGGCTGTTGAACCAGGGGGTGGAGCGGTTGAAAGGCATTTGAAGTGCCTTAACTCATCAGATGGGCCACCAGCTGTACCTCAAACACCTGCTCAAAGTAAGCCTTTTTGTAGTCCAGATTCCATAGCTCTGAGGCGCAGTCGTCGCCGGGGATGGCCGTCCTGACCGCCATCGTCAGCCGGTGGGCGTCAGCGTCAAAGTCGCAGTGAATGCTCTCAACGGCCCCAATCCCCCGGCGATCGAGGGCCACCGCCAGGCGCAGCAGGGCGCTGAGGTGGGTGCTCATCTGCCGGTGGTAGCGGGTGGGCAGATTGCGGTAGTTGTCGTGCTTTTTCTTGGGGGCGCTCTTGCGGTGGTAGCGGGCGATGTTGGCGATCGCCTCCAGCTCGGTTTCGGTGTAGCCCAGCAGCTCGCCGTGGCGAATTAGATAGTAAGAATGCTTGTGGTGCGACGAGTGACTGACAAAGTGGCCGCAGTTGTGCAAAATAGCGGCGGCCCAGAGCAGTTCTTTCTCCAGGTTGCCCCAGCTGTGGAGGCTGCCTTGGGTTTGCTCAAATAGATCCATGGCAAACTGGGCCACCCGCTTGGAGCGATCGAGGTGCACCTTATATTTCTTAGCGGTCTTGAGCACGTTGCGCTGCCGCACCGACTTTTGAAACTGCATGCGGTCTTCGATCAAACCGTGGGTGAGCATCCAGTCCACCACTACGCCTTCCCGCAGGGCGCGCTCGCAGATGGTAATGCTCTCAGCCCCAAGCAGATCCATCGTCTCCTGGAGAATCACCGCCCCCGCCACAATGATCTCAGCTCGGCGGGGCGACATTTCGGGCAGGGCCAGGCGCTCGGCATAGGTGGCCTGGCGCAGGGTTTCAACCTGGTGAGAGACTTCTTCATAGGTCATCTGAAACCCGTTGAGGGGGTCGGGCACCAGGCCCAGCCGCTCGGCGGCAATGACCGCCGCCAGGCACTCGATGGTACCCGAAGTCCCCAGCAGCTGAATCGGTTCTTCGGGCCTGAGGTTGTGCTTGAGCCCGGTGGTGTTGGGTTCTAGCATGCCCCGCACGTAGGCTCGCAGGGTGCTAAATTCATCGTCGGAAATAGGGTCAGTGGAGACAAACTGAGCGGTGAGCCGCACCGCCCCCACCTTGGTGCTGCTGAGAAACCGGTGGGGTTCGCCCGTGCCCAAAATTAGCTCCGTGGAGCCGCCGCCAATATCGATGATGGCGTGGGGCTGGCCGTTAAACTCCACCCCCGAAAGCACGCCCAGGTAGATGCGACGCGCCTCTTCGGTGCCCGAGATCAGGTTAATGGCCAGGCCGACTTCGTTATAAACCCGCTCGATAAATTCTTGGCCGTTGCTGGCCTCTCGCACGGCGCTGGTGGCAACCGCCACAATGTCTTCGGCCTGGAGGCTGGTGGCGATCGCGCAGCAGCGTTTCAGGGCCTTGATCGCCCGCTCCATAGCGGTTTCAGACAGCCCGCCCGTATCGTTGTTGAAGTCGCCCAGGCGCACGGTCTCTTTTTCGCGATCGACAATGGTGAAGGCGGGCAGGTCAGGCTGAATTTTAACCACCACCATGTGAATCGAATTGGTGCCTACGTCGATGGCGGCCAGGATGCGATCGCTGGTGATTTCTGACGGAGCAAAGTTAGAAAAATCCGTCATTGTGGGACTCGACTCGCGAATCGAGGTAATACCGGTCATAGTGCGCCCATGCTGCGTTTGCTTCAGATCTTACCTGCCTCGCTGCCACCCATCAGGAGGCGGAAAAAACTTTACTCAGACTAAATAGAGTGGGTGGGTAGGTGGGGTGATAGGGAGAGTTTTAAGCTTTGAGTTTTGAGTTTTGAATGGCTTGTGTACGGCAAAAACTCAAAATTAAACATTCAAAACTTCCTCCCTCACATCCCTCACCCATCCATCCACTCACCCACCCACTCAATCCAGCATCCCCCTGGCGCTAAACTCATGGGGACACACCTGGAGAAACCATGACCGTTGACTACGACGCAGTGATTCTCGGCGGCACGGTGCAGGGGCGAGAGGCCGCTGCCCTGGCCACTCGCGAAGGGGCGCGGGTAGCGCTGGTAGAGCCGCCGGGGGCGGTGGAACGCTGCGTTCATCGTCAAATTGTGCTGACAGCGCTGGCCCAGGCCGGGACAGCTCAGAACTCAACTTGGGATGCGTTGCGATCGCAGGTCAAAGCCCTAGAGACCGTCGCCTATCCCCATCTGAGTCTCGACGGCCTGGCCACCAGCGGTGTGGATGTAGTGCTAGAAGCCGGGCAATTTAGCCCTCGGCCCAACCTGGCGGTGACGACGGTGACGCGGCGACTGCGATCGCGCGGCTACCTCCTCGCCCCCGGTACCGAGGTCACTGTCCCCGATATTCCTGGCCTAGCTGAAACTCCTTACCTCACCGTCGATACGCTGCTGAATTTAGAGGCGCTGCCTGAGTCGGCGATCGTGCTGGGGCGGAGTGGGGCGGCGATCGCCCTAGCTCAATCCCTAGCCCAACTCGGTTGCCAAACGACCCTAATCACCCGAGGCGACCAACTTCTCCCCACCGAAGACCCAGATATTTCTGCCTTTGTGGAAGCGCTGCTGGAGGCGGCGGGGGTAACTCTCAGGCTCAACACGCGACTAGACGCGATCCACTACAAAGACAGATTTGGGGTGTCGCTGGTCGATGGCGACTTGCATAAGGCTCAAACTCTTGTACTGGCCACCGCCTCCCACCCTGTCTTGGGGCCGCTCAACCTCAGCAGCATCGGCATCCATCCCCAAATCGTTCACGGCGTCGCCACCGCTCTACCGGTGGACGATCGCCTCGCTACCGCCCATCCCCGCGTGTTTGCTTGTGGCCCAGCGATTGGCGGCTACTGGGCCGAAGCCACTGATAGACAGGATGGGGCGATCGCAATTCACAATGCGCTCTACCTGCCCCTAAGAAAGGTTTCCTTTCTCAACCGCCCGGCGCTGCTCCACACCACGCCAGAATATGCGCGAATTGGACTTACCGCTGACCAAGCCCGCCGCTGGTACGGCAGCGAAGCCACGGTGGTGCAGGTCGCTTTCGGCCAAATTCTTAACCCCCACTATGGCAATGACATTACGGGCTTTTGCCGTTGGCTAGTGCGGGCTGATGGACAAATCCTCGGTGCCCAGATTTGCGGCCCCGGAGCCAGCGAACTCATGCACACCGTAGCGCTGGCGATCCATCAGAAAATTCCCATCCAACGCCTTGATCGGGTGCCTACGCTGTCTCCCAGTCAGGCGGAGATCATTCCCCTGATG
>QBLT01000288.1:0-259 GCA_003249105.1 Leptolyngbya sp.
GGGGGGGTGGGGGAGATTTCAGATAGGAGGCTGGTTTCGGTGAGGAGGGTGAGGATGCGATCGCCAATCAGCCCCAGCCGCGATGGATCGAGGCTCTGGGCTTCGTAGTATTCATCCACCAGGCCTTCTAGCTTTTCGAGGGGGCCGTAGAGTTCGGCGCGGGTGAGCGGGGGCGTCAGGTGGTCAAGAATCACCGCCTGGGCACGGCGCTTCGCCTGGGAACCCTCGCCGGGGTCATTGACGATAAACGGGTACAGGT
>QBLT01000288.1:312-5712 GCA_003249105.1 Leptolyngbya sp.
CGGGTAAAGGTGAGGCATGGGGCCAAACATAGCCTCGGGATAGCAGTCCTGGGATAGGCCGACGCCCTTGCCCGGCAGCCATTCCAAATTGCCGTGCTTGCCCAGGTGAACGATCGCCTGCGCCCCAAAGCTATTCCTCAGCCAGGCGTAGAAGGCAAAGTAGTCGTGGGTAGGCTCTAGATCGGGGGAGTGGTAGTTGAGGGAGGGGTCGAGGTCGTAGCCCCGGCTTGGTTGAACCCCTATGAAGATGTTGCCGAGCTGGATGCCGGGAATGGGAAATTTTGAATTTTGAATTTTGAATTTTAAGTTTTGAGTTTCTTCCCCAGCCTCCCCATCTCCCTCACCCTCCCCAACTACCCCAGGCATGCCCCAACGATCGCTCATACCAACACGCACCGCTTCCGGCAGAGTCTCAAAATGCTGGCAGTAGTCTGCGAGGGAAAGGGACTGGTGGATTTGGCGAAAATCCTTGCCTTCGGGGTCGTTGGTGACGCCTGCGGTGAGTTGGCGAATCAGGTCGTCGCCGTCGGTGGGAATGTCGCCCAGGGTGTAGCCCGCCGCTTTGAGGGCGTGGAGAACGCCGATCGCACTCTGGGGCGTGTCTAAACCAACTCCATTTGCCAAGCGGCCATCGCGGTTGGGGTAGTTGGCAAGAATCAGGGCTATACGGCGATCGCCCACGGGGGTGCGGCGCAGGCTGGCCCAGTGGGTGGCGAGGTCAGCGACAAAGGTGATGCGATCGCCCACTGGCTCGTAGGTGACCACATCGGTTTCTAACGCCTCACTGCGCTGGTTGACCGATTTAAACGAAACCGCGCGGGTAATAATCCGCCCATCCACCTCGGGCAGAGCCACATTCATGGCAATGTCGCGGGGCGAGAGGCCCAGGCTTTGGCTTGCCCAGGCGGCTTTCGTACCGCCGCTGAGAATCACTTGCAGCACCGGCACGTCGAGGGTCTCCCACAGATCTAAATTGGGCGTGGCACCGTCCAGCTTCGCCACCGAAAAGCTGGTGGTATTCAGCAAGACATCAATGCTCTGGCCACCCTTGGGCTTGAGCAAGGCGATCAAATCCGCCTGCACCTCAGGGTCTTGCAGCGACGAGACGAACACAGGAATAGGGTGCAAATGCCGTTCTGCTAGGGCCGCGCACAGGGCGTCAATGGGCGCAGTGTTGCCCGCCAGGTAATGCGCCCGGTAGAAAATCAGACCAATTTTGGCTACGGCCTTCTCCAGTCCCCCGCTCCCCATGGGAGAGGGGCTAGGGGTGAGGGCTTCGGGGTACACATCCTCCTGACCAGTGGCATACACCCCAACTTTAGGAATTGCCTGAGGATCCGGGGGGTGGTAAGCGGTGTGGAGGACGCGATCGCACACCCACATCAACCCATGCGCCATATTCTCGACACCGCCTTCGTTGAGGTAGCGCCAGAGCTGGTTGGCCACCGTCAGCGGCACGGTGGAGTGGCTGATCAGGTCAGGGGAGGGGCGATCGTCGCCGGGCAGCACAATTAGGGCAGCCCCGGTTTCGGCGGCCACATCCCTGACCACTTCCAGGCCGTAGGGCCAGTAGGCACGGCCCCCCAGCAGCCGCACCACGATGATCTGGGCGTGGCGCAGCACATCGTCGGCGTAGGTGTCGATCGCCAACTGCTGCTGAAGCTGAAGCAGGTTAGCCACCCGCAGGGCCGGAAAATCGGCGGGAAAACTGACCCGAGTCAGGCTTTGAATCTCGGTATCAGCAGCGGTGAGAAACACCAGCGGGGCCGGGGTCTGCTCAACAAAAATAACGCCCTCGGTATCCGGCGTCCAGCCGCCGGGGGTAGCGGCTAAGCGATGCATGGGCAATCCCTAGGGCAACAACAGGAGAACAACAAATCTGAAGGAACTCTAGCGTAAGTCAGGGTAGGCCCAAAACGAAAGCTACGATGGGGACTCCCCTGGATGGGGCTCCTCAAACCTTAAGGCTTTCTTTGGCAACTCCCCGTTTCAAACCACCGCAGTGGGCGCCCTCGGCCTCAGAATATAGAAATGCCTGACTTTATAACCCGTGGCACCGAACAGGTCATGCCCAAGGCTGCTCTAGTTTTGCTAGAGCAGTTTTTGCGTCAGTACTGCCAGCAGTATCAACTGACCCTGCTCACCGAAGCTGACCTAGCCGCCGACACCGCTGACGACGGTAGTTTTTGGTGCCTAGAGGGGCCAGAACTTGCGGTGGTCGCAACGGCGCGGCCCGAGGATGACGATCGCGTCGTGGTTGGGCTCACCGCCGAGGCTGCCGTCGTAGAGGCGTTTTTGGCCCAGCGGGGGTTGAGTCGGCCTGTACCGGCCACCAGCCTCAGCGCCCTTAGCCAGTTTATGCTGGCCTGGCTTCAGGCCTGTGTGGAGGTTCCCGCTCAAATTGCCATCAACCGGCAGCAGGAGCGCCGCCTGCTGCTCAACCAGGTGATTACTAAAATCCAGGGCAGCCTGGAGCTGAGCGAAATTTTAGAAACCACTGTGGCCGAGGTGCGTCAGTTTCTCCAGGCCGATCGGCTGCTGATCTACCAGTTTGACCAGGTGCCCGGCACCCCGGTTCAGCCGATGGATAGCGCTGCGTCAGCCCGCTCCAGCGGGGCAGGCCCGATTGGCTACATCACCTACGAGTCGCGATCGAGCGATCGCCTCGCCTCGGTGCTCCACTACACCGAAGACCTCTGCTTTCACGACCACCCCGACTACCCCCACCAGGAGCGCCGCTACCGCCACGGTCGCCCCCTCGCCATCGACGATGTGGCCAAAGCCTACCCCCATGCCCCCTGCATGGCAACCTTTCTCACGCAGATGCAGGTGAAATCTAAGGCCGTGACTCCCATCCAAGTGGGGCAGCAGCTTTGGGGGCTGCTGATTGTGCACCAGTGCGACGACCTGCGCCAGTGGCAACCCTGGGAAACCGAGTTTTTGCAGCACATTGCCGAACATTTAGCGATCGCCATCAACCAGGCCCAGCTCTACCACCAGCTCCAGCAGCAGACCCAAAACCTCGAGGTCTGCGTCGTCGAACGCACCCAGGATCTGCGCGATGCCCTGGTCGCTGCCGAAGCCGCCAACCGGGCCAAAACTGAGTTTTTGGCCACCATGAGCCACGAGCTGCGCACCCCCCTCACCTACATCATTGGCATGTCGGCCACCCTGCTGCGCTGGTCGTTAGGCGAGCTCACCCCCCGCCAGCGCGACTACCTCTCCACCATTCAAACCAGCGGCGAGCATCTGCTGCGCGTTATCAACGACATTCTCGACGTGTCAAAAATTGAGGCCGGACGCACCGCCCTAGACGTGCGCCAGTTTTCCCTCACCTCCCTCTGCCGCCAGAGCGTCGATGGCTTCCGCACCGAGGCGGCCCAAAACGACATCGACATCGCCCTCGACCTCAAGCTACCCAGTGGCCAAGACACCTTCCTCGCCGACCCCCGCCGGGTGCGACAAATTCTCGCCAACCTGCTCAGCAATGCCGTCAAATTTACCGATGCTGGCGGTAAAGTCATTCTGCGCGTGCGGCGCGAGCAAAACGATGCCGTCTTTCAAGTCCAAGACACGGGCATTGGCATTTCCGCCGCTGCCCAATCTTTGCTGTTTGAGAAGTTTCAGCAGCTTGAAAGCGTGCTCCAGCGTGAGCACCCCGGCACAGGTTTGGGCCTAGCCCTCACCAAGCAGCTAGTCGAGCTCCACGGCGGCTCCATCAAGGTGAATTCAGAGGTCGGCAAGGGCTCTATTTTTACTGTCAGAATCCCGGCGCAGCGCCTGACCGAAACCCTGGCGGCTGAGCCATCCCTCACCGCCGAACCCACCGTGGGGCGCATTGTGCTGGTCGAAGACAACGAAGAAACCGCCAGCGTGATCTGTGACATGCTCACCGCCGCTGGCTACCAGGTGATCTGGATTGTGGACGGTTCGCGCGTGATTGACCAGGTAGAGCTGCTCCAGCCCGCCGCCATGATCACCAGCCTCAGCCTAGCCAGCGCCGATGGCAGCGACATCATCGCCACCCTGCGCCAGAGCTCAGTCTCCCCAGGGCCAAAAATTCTGGCCCTAGTAGATTTAGACAGCCCTGAACAAAGAGAGCAAGCCCTCAAAGCTGGGGCCAACGACTGCGTTAGCAAACCCATCGACCCGCGACAACTGCTGGCGACAGTCAACGCCGTTATGGCTGCCTAGCTGGCATAGCTAAGAGGTTGGGAAAAATATTGTGCTCATCGGAGATTTTTAGCAAAGAAGATCCCCGCTTTGTCAAGCAGCTGTAGCCATTGTAGGGTGGGCACTGCCCACCATTAGGGAGAAAGTTTTCTAGAAGTCACCTTAGTCAACCAACCATTAGGTTTCAGAGGACGCTTGATTGCCCAAAATCGGCGTTAGGTAGGCCACCAAAGCCCCAATCAGAAAACCTGCAATGTTGCGGGTCAGGGGCAGCCAGTCGCTGGTGCGAGTTACCACTGGGCCAATGCCAAAGGCAAAGAACAGAATCCCCCACAGGGGCGAGAAAATCAGCACCCACTGCCAGGCCAAAATCTGTCCGGGCTTGCGGGGGTGGGCCGCAAATCCACAGATCACGCCGCCGACGATGGAGGTAATCAGCGTCAGCACCCACTGCTCTTGGGGCAGGCCGGGCACTACATTGCAGCCCCCCTGGCGCAGACAGCCCTGAATCGATTCGAGGGCGCTGAGAATGGAGTTATCTTCGCCGTTTTCGCGCACAAAGAACTGGTTGCCGTAGCGGGTTTGCAGCTCAATCCAGAAGGTGCGGGGCAGTAGATCGTATACGGCATCACCCACGCTGAAGTTGAGCAGGTTGCCGCCGCGAGGGTCGGCCACTAGCATAATGCTGCGATCGTCTAGTCCCCAAAAGTCTTTGACGGCGCGGCCTGGGGTTTGGTCGTACTGGGTCAGCACCCGCAGCTTCCAGCCGGTTTCAGCTTCAAAGTCGTTGAGCTTAGAGTCGAGATTCTCTTCTTGGCGGGCGCTGAGCGACTTGGCCAGGTCGATGATGGCGGTTTGGGTATCGGGCAGGAGTTCGGGGTTGTCGTAGGCTAGGGCCGGTGCCATCGGCAGCCAGGCGCAGAGGCTTACTACACAGATGACCAGAATGTTTAGCGCGTGTCTCATACTGACTTGCCGTAAAAACATGGAACTGACAACGACGAAGGCGGCCCACCGCTGGCCCAAGGTAAAGCCAATAGTGGAGTATTTTCCTTAATTTAGTCTATACCTTTGTTAACAGTTGTTTACACAACTCTAATATTTCTCTTCCCTTAGGGCAAGACTACCACTCACCTTGGCTAGACCTAGGCTTGCAGCTTTGTGGGCTGGATGCAGGGCTATTTCATTCTAAAAATGGTCTTGAGGGTATCTAGGCCAAATTTGCAG
>QBLT01000289.1 GCA_003249105.1 Leptolyngbya sp.
AGATGGGGGAGTGGGGAAGGTGGGGGAGTTTTGAGTTTTGAGTGCTTTGGAGGTAACCTCATTCAAAACTCAGCATTCAAAACTCAAAACTTACTTTCCCCATCTCCTACCGTTTTACACCGCTGCTTTTTCCTTCGCTAAGAACTTCTCTAGCTCGGTGAGGGCGTCGGCATCGACCTTGGTTTGCATGGGGCAGAACTTGGGGCCGCACATGGAGCAAAACTCGGCGGTTTTGTAGATGTCGGCGGGCAGGGTTTCGTCGTGGTATTCCTTGGCGCGCTCGGGGTCTAGCGACAGCTCGAACTGTTTGTTCCAGTCGAAGTTGTAGCGGGCGTGGGACATAGCATCGTCGCGATCGCGCGCCCCTGGACGATGCCGGGCAATATCCGCCGCGTGGGCCGCAATCTTGTAGGCGATCAGTCCGGCTCGCACGTCCTCGGCGTTTGGCAGGCCCAGGTGCTCTTTAGGCGTCACGTAGCAGAGCATGGCGGCTCCGCTCCAGCCCGCCAGGGCTGCGCCAATGGCCGAGCTGATGTGGTCGTAGCCTGCGGCAATGTCGGTCACCAGGGGGCCGAGCACGTAGAAGGGTGCTTCCGAGCATTCCGCCATTTGCTTTTTGACGTTGTAGTCGATCTGGTCCATGGGCACGTGGCCGGGGCCTTCGACCATCACCTGCACGTCGTGCTCCCAGGCTTGGCGGGTGAGCTGGCCCAGGGTTTTGAGTTCCGCCAGCTGGGCGGCATCGGTGGCGTCGTGCAGGCAGCCGGGCCGCAGGGAATCGCCCAGGCTGAAGCTCACGTCGTAGCGCTTGAAGATTTCGATGATGTCGTTGAAGTGGGTGTAGAGGGGGTTTTGCTTGTGGTGGTGCAGCATCCAGCGGGCCAGGATACCGCCGCCCCGCGAGACAATGCCGGTGATGCGATCGCGCACCAGGGGCAAGTGCTCAATCAAAATCCCGGCGTGGATGGTCTGGTAATCGACCCCCTGCTGGGCGTGCTTTTCGATGATGTGCAGAAAGTCGTCGGCGGTGAGGTTCTCAATGTTGCCGTGGACGCTTTCTAGCGCTTGATAAACCGGCACTGTGCCGATGGGGATGGTCGAGGCCTTGATAATGGCGGTACGAATGGCGTCAAGGTCACCGCCCCCAGTAGACAAATCCATCAGGGTGTCGGCCCCGTACTTCACCGCCAGGTGCAGCTTGGCCACTTCTTCGTTGATGTCTGACGAGTTGGGCGACGCGCCAATGTTGGCGTTGACCTTGCACTTCGAGGCAATGCCGATCGCCATCGGCTCCAGATTTGTGTGGTTGATGTTGGCGGGGATGATCATGCGGCCCCGCGCCACCTCGTCGCGGATGAGTTCTGCGGGCAGGTTCTCCCGCTGGGCGACGTGGGCCATTTCTTCGGTGATGATACCCTGGCGGGCGTAGTGCATTTGAGACACGTTGGCGTGGCCCTGGCGCTTAGCAATCCATTCAGTTCTCATGGTTTACCTCTGGTGTGGCGCTAGAGGTCTGGCCTGAATCGAAACGTAGGGTAGGTTTGGATGGGCAAGGCCGAGACGTGTGGAGCGATCGCAGGCGACCATCAGCAGTTTGCTGATCCTTCACCCAATGCCCTGGAATCTAGATCCAGAACGCGAATATACTCGTCGTTTCGGCTGGTTACCGCAAGCAACGCTTCCCTCCGCTGGTATTAACCAGGTCAGGTTCTGAGGGTATGATCTCAGTCCGATGCGATCGGACACCCCTAGCTTGCTGGCATCGTACCACTGATATTTAGAGGTTAGCGCGAATTATTTACGGTTCCTCACAGAGCGCGCCGACGCCCAGAAAACCGTTAGCCATAAATACTCCTACAGACAGGTAAAGCGTTAACTAACTTAGTTCTTCAGTGAGAGGAAGCGGCATCGCGGAGTTCTTAGGATGCACTTAGCGTTACCGCCGATTTTTCTACAAGAGTGGCGACGCTGTCAGCCGAGACCATGAAGCCTCTCTGAGCTTAGAGCGCAAGGTCGAAAAATTCTCGTCGCACGGAGTATCTTATCAATGAACAACATGAATGTTGAACAAAAGTGTGCATTAGCACTCGGAATCATCTTTACCTTTTTAGGAATTGCTGGGTTCATTCCCGCTCTTATCAACCTGCCTGGCGCAGGAATGGGAGCTAGCGTACCGGTAGACACAAGCGCAATTCCAGTTAGCGGTGGGCCTACTTACATAACGGCTTACCTGAGAGGTTTTGGTTATTTGTTTGGGCTTTTTCCAACTAACCTGCTTCACAACATGGTTCACTTGGCCATTGGTGGCTTTGGCCTGTTTTCAGCTACGGGCAAAGAAGGGGCATTTAGATACAATCGATTCTTTGCCATTAGCTATTTGCTGCTGGCCATTATGGGGTTGCTACCGCTCTCAAATACCCTCTTTGGTATCATGCCCATCTTTGGCAACAACGTTTGGTTCAATGCTGTAACCGGGGCGATCGCAGCTTACTTCGCCTTCGTGTGGCATCCTAGCCATCCCGAATCAACGGCTCCTTCTACTCAATAGAAGATTTCTAGAAAAGACGATCCCCGCTTGATTGGGCAACTGTAGCCACTGTAGGGTGGGCACTGCCCACCATTAGGGAAAAAGTTTTCCAGAAGTCGCCATAGTTGTTTAGTCGCTCTGCTATTAGCTAGCGCTACAAATTGACTCAATAAGCGTCAGATCTAATCCTAAGCGCACGGTAATTTTTGACCGTGCGCTTATTTGATGATCGACGATATATGTACAGTTTGCGGGCTAACCTCTCGGCGTTGAAGATAGCTGAGAACCTACAGCAGTAAATCATCCGCCTGACGCTTTGTATTGGCCACAGCATTAGCTGACACCATGTCGCTTTCTCCGTAGGCACGGATGTCGCGGCTGAGAATGCCAAAGTCAAACGCCTCCGTCTTGCCGCCCTGGGCCTTGAGCTGAATCCACCCCAGGCAGAGCACTATTGACACCACAATCGGCGCGGCGAAGCTGACCAGCAGATCGCCCGCGAAGGGTAGACCATTCCAGGGGCTAAAGTCAGGCCGGGGAAAGAAAAGCGCCCCGGCTGCGATCGCCACCACCGCGCTCCAAAACGCCATCGCTCCCGTCAGCCTCCTGGAATACAGCCCAAACAGCACCGGAAACAGCGCCCCAGAGCAGACCAGATCGGCCAGCAAAAACAGGTACAGCACGTTGTAGCCCTGGGAAGCGATCAGCACAGCGGGGAGCCCCAACCCCAGGGTCAGCAGCCGGGTAATCCGCAGAATGCCGCTGGCCGACTGCTGGGGAAACAGGCGCAGCAAGTCGGTGGTAAACAGGCTAGAAATGCCGTTCAGTAGCGACGACAACGTGCTCATGACCAGCGCTAGCACTAGTACCAGCACCGCAATAGTGACCCAGCCCGGCAGTTCGAGGGCTTGAATGAGAGAGAAAAAGGCGCGATCGTCATTGAAGCCAAAGTGCATGGCAAGAATGCCCAGCAGTCCAGCGATCAAGAGCATGGGCAGAATCAGCAGAAACGACCCTAAAAACGATCGCCGCACCACTTGATCGGTTTTGCAGGCGTAGATGCGCTGCCAGTTGGTCTGATTAAACATTTCGGCCGCGACCACCGCAATCACCAGCGTCGCCCCAAATTTAATCCCTGGACCATTTGCAAGGGTCAGCAATTCGGGTGCAGTCTGCGTTACTGGGGCCACGGCATTGTCCCAGCCGCCCAGGGCAAACACCGCGATGCCAAAGCTCAGCAGCAGCAGCGGCACAATCACCGCAAACTGAATCGCGTCGGTAAAAATAGTCGCCTCTAGGCCACCGACGATGGTGTAGACAAACACGGCGCTGATTACCAGCAGAGCGGTCAGCCAGAGGGGTACCCCAGCCATGAGTTCAACGGCTTTTGCGATCGCCGTCAGCTCCGCCACCACGTACACAAACATGTAAAACACCACAATGCCCAGCGTCAGCCGGTACATGGCCTGGCCAAAGCGGTGCAGCACATACTCATTGAGCGAGTGCCCTTTAGGCATGAGAAACCGCATGCGCGTGCCCATAAAGGCAAACAGCGCCGCCGGGGTGGCCTGGCCGATGCAGTAGCCGACAATGCCTGCAATGCCGCTGGTGGCACCCACTTCCGGCGGGCTAAACAAAATCCATGCGCCCATGGCCGAGGCCACAATGGTCGCCAGCGCCATGCCAGTGCCCACCCGGTTGCGGCTCACCATGTAGTCTTCGAGGCTAATGGTGTGACGGCTGGCCTTTAGCAGCCCAAGCAGGGTAAAGCTAGCCGCCGTAATCAGTATTACAGCGATCGCTGTTGCACCAAGAGTCATAGAAACGCACCTCACAAACAACGGTGTGGCGCTAGAGGAGATTCCTGGGCGGTCGTTGGGCGGGTGAGAACCGATAAAAGCGCACCCTGTAGAGCTACAGCTAGCGAGCATCGGGTTTATGCCGACACGTCACCAACCGTTCCAGATCTATAGTCCAGAACGTCTGTAGGCTCGTCGTTGCGGTGCGTGACCTCAATCAACGCTTTCCTCCGCTGGTATTAACCAGGTCAGGTTCTGAGGGTATGATCTCAGTCCGAGTTCTCGGACACCCCTAGCTTGATAGCATCCTATCACTGGTGTTGGCAGCCAGCGCAAACGGGTTACAGTTTCGCCACCCATCGCCTGCCTGTAGAAAAGTTTTCTCTACAGACCGTAGTTCTACATTTGCTTCAGGTGGTGCAAGCTAAAGAGCTGACTCTCATCTGTCCACACCTGCACCGGCTGAAAACCCGCTTCCATCGCCAAAAGCTGGAACTCATCTACCGTGTATTTGTAGGAGTGCTCAGTGCGCAAGGTTTCGCCCTGACAGAAGAAAATTTTGTCATCGCCCAGGGTCACGGTTTGGTCGCAGAGGCTGGCGATCGCCATTTCGATCCGCCCCTCGGCCTCGTTATAGTGCGCCCGATACTCAAACTGGCTGAGGTCAAAATCAGCCCCCAATTCTCGATTGATTCGCACCAGCACATTTAAGGCAAAGGCCGCAGAGATGCCCTGGGCATCGTCGTAGGCCGGTTCGAGAATGGTCGGAGATTTCTTTAGGTCGACGCCGACAATCAGATCGCCCAGCACCGCCACGGTCTTGAGAAACTCAATCACCTCGACGGGTTCTAAATTGCCAATCGAGGAGCCGGGAAAAAAGCCAATGGTGGGGCGGTTCTGTAGCTCAGGGATGGCGGCAATGGGCAGAGGTTGGGTATAGTCGGCACAGACGGCGATCGCATCTAACCCTTCAAAATCGGCCATTAGCGCCGCACAGGCCTCCTGCAAATGCTGCCGCGAAATATCTACCCCCACATAGGTCGTCACCTGGGGCGCAGCATTCAGCAAAATGCGAATTTTTTGGCTGCTGCCGCTGCCCAGTTCGACCAAAACGCGTTGATCTAGAGCCGCCGCAATATCTTCGGCATGGGCGCGCAGAATACCCATCTCGGTGCGGGTCAGGTAGTACTCCGGCAGCTGACAAATGGCGTCAAATAGCTCAGAACCCCGCTTGTCGTAGAGAAATTTAGGGGAAATCGTCTTTTGAGGCAGACTCAAACCCCGCAGCACTGCGCTGCGAAAGTCTTCCATTGGCGGGTGAAAGTCGTAGAGCTTGACGGGAGAGGGCTTGGTTTGGGAGGTGGGGG
>QBLT01000028.1 GCA_003249105.1 Leptolyngbya sp.
CCCCTACTCCATCACTCCCCACCCCCTCCCTACCTCAGTCTCGCCCCCCGATACCGCATCTCCTTCTTGATCGCGTTCTGCTGGGCAAAGTTAGGCATATCCCCCTGGTGCCCCATCAAAATAATTGAGTCGCCCAGGGCCAGATAGGTGGCTCGGCTGGGGTGAATGATCACCTCACCGTCGGCCCGGCGTAGGGCGACCGTGATAAAGGTGCCCTGGCCCTTGACCTCAATGTCGCCAATGGTGCCGCCAATCAGTGGGGAAGTGGCATTGACCACCAGTTCATTCAGCTGAATGTCTAGCTCCGCCAAAAACTCATTCAGCCCGTGCTGGCCGTCGGTTTGCGACAAAAAGTCCACCGCTGAGGGGTGGCTGATCAGGTGGGCCATGCGCAGGGCGCTAATGCTGGCGGGCAGCACCACGTGGTTGGCCCCGGCCAGCCGCAGCTTTTTCTCGGTGGAGGGCATTTCACCCCGAGCCAAAATCATCAGGTTTGGGTTCATTTCCCGCGCTGTGAGGGTAATGAACACGTTGGCGGCATCGTTGGGCAGCACCGTGGCCAGCGACTTGGCCCGGTGAATGCCTGCGGCTTCCAGGGCGGCTTCGTCGGTGGCGTTGCCCTGATACATCAGGTAGCCCTGCTCCTGGGCCAGGGCAACTCGCTCAGGATCGTTGTCAACAATGATAAAGGGCTGGCGATCGCGCTTTAGCTTGCGGGCCACCAGTTGGCCAATGCGGCCAAAGCCGCAGATAATCACGTGGTCTTCTAAGCTGGCAATTTCGTTAGTCATGCGTTTTACATTCAGGGCTCGATGGATTTCCCCTTCGGTGATCATCTGCACGAAGCCCGAGACGGTGTAGGCCACCGACAGCGCCCCTGCGATGATCACAAAAATCGTAAATACCTTGAGCGGCGGCGAGGTGAGAGGCTGAACTTCCCCATAGCCCACCCCAAATATGGTGATCACTACCATATAGATGGCGTCGAGGAAATTCCAGCCCGCCACCATATAGCCCATTACCGCCCCTACCACGGTCAGCGAGAAGAAGATTATTCCCGTAACAATCCGCCGAAACGAGCTATTTAGCATCAATACCTCAGACAGGCTCAGGCCTCGACAGAAATCGGCTCAGTTCTCAAATAAAGGCTATGGTAATTGACAGCCTGACCCTCAAAGAGTGCGGCACATAGCAAATTGAGATACACTATAAAGCAAACTCATAATGACTTCGACTAAATCCACTACTGCCTACTAAAATCTTTGCCGTCTCAGGGCGGCTCTAAGGGCTTTGGGGCGTTCGCGTTCGCGAAGCGTCTCTTGCAGAGAAAGCGTCTCTTTTAGAGAAAGCCTCTCCGGATGAAACTCACCCCGGCCCAGTTAGTTTTATCGTTTTTGTCCCTCCTACCTCAATTGATTCTGCGACTATGACAGCTACCGTCTTGCAAAACCCTCTTCTGATTGGTGCCGGTTTACCTCCCTTCGACAGCATCGACACAGCCCACATTGTGCCGGGCATCACTGCCCTCCTTGACGACCTTACCACCGCCCTCGAAACCCTCGAAACCCAGGTTACCCCCACCTGGAACGGCCTAGTTGAGCCTCTCACCCGCATCGAAGAGCGCCTGGGCTGGAGCTGGGGCATTGTTGGCCACCTGATGGGCGTCAAAAATAGCCCCGAGCTGCGTGCCGCCTACGAAGCAGTGCAGCCGCCCCTGGTGCAGTTCGCCACCCGCCTGGGCCAAAGCAAGCCCCTCTACGAAGCCTTTAAGCAGCTCCGTGCCAGCGACCAGTGGACCAGCTTCGACCCGGCCCAGCAGCGCATCGTCGAGTCCTCGATCCGCGAGGCCGAGCTGTCGGGGGTGGGGCTAGAGGGCGCTGAGAAAGACCGCTTTAACGAGATTCAGCAGAGCCTGGCCGAACTCACCAACAAGTTTTCTAACAACGTGCTCGATGCCACCAAGGCCTTTAGCCTTACCCTGACTACCGCGGAAGAAATCGACGGCCTGCCCCCCAGCCTGCTGGCCCAAGCGGCCCAAGCGGCCCGCGATGCTGGCAGCGAAAATGCCACCGCTGCCGCTGGCCCCTGGCGAATCACGCTGGACTACCCTAGCTTTGGCCCCTTCATGCAGCACAGCCGCCGCCGCGACCTGCGCGAGCAGCTTTACCGCGCCTTCGTCACCCGCGCCTCTGAGGGCGATCTAGACAACAGCCCCAACATCGAGAAAATTCTCGAGCTGCGCCACGAAATGGCCAACCTGCTGGGCTACGCCACCTACGCTGACCTCAGCCTGGCCCGCAAAATGGCTCCTTCTGTGGAGGCGATTGAAAAGCTGATGGGCGAACTGCGCGTCGCCAGCTACGACACCGCTGTGAAAGAGCTGGAGGAACTCAAAGCCTTCGCCCAAGGGAAGGGGGCCGCCGAGGCCGACAGCCTCACCCACTGGGATACCGCCTTTTGGGCCGAGCGCATTCGCGAAGAAAAGTACGGCCTCAACGACGAAGAGCTGCGCCCCTACTTCCCGCTGCCCCAGGTGCTCGACGGTCTGTTTGCCCTGGCTCACCGCATCTTTGATGTCACCATTGCCCCCGCCGACGGCGAAGCCCCGGTGTGGCACCCCGACGTGCGCTACTTTCAGGTGCTGAATAGCGGTGGCGACCCGATCGCCCACTTTTACCTCGATCCCTACAGCCGCCCCGCCGAAAAGCGCGGTGGCGCTTGGATGGATGATTGCATTAACCGGGGCAAGATCAACGATCAGGTGCGGCTGCCCGTGGCCTACCTGGTGTGCAACCAGGCCCCGCCGGTGGATGGCAAACCCAGCTTGATGACCTTCCGCGATGTGGAGACCCTGTTCCACGAGTTTGGTCACGGCCTCCAGCACATGCTGACCAAGGTTGACTTTACCGGAGCCGCAGGCATCAACAACGTGGAGTGGGATGCCGTCGAGCTGCCCAGCCAGTTCATGGAGAACTGGTGCTACCACCGCGACACTCTGCTCACCCTGGCCCACCACGTCGACACCGGCGCGCCCCTGCCCGAAGATCTGTACCAAAAAATCGTTGCGGCCCGCACCTTTATGACTGGCAGCGCTATTCTGCGCCAGGTGCGCTTTGGCTGGACCGATATTGAACTGCACCACCGCTACCGCCCCGGCAGCGGTGAGACCGTGCGGGACGTGAGTCAGCGAATCGCTGAGCAGTCCTCCATTCTCAAGCCCCTGCCCGAGGATGCCTTTCTCTGTGCCTTCACCCATATTTTTGCCGGGGGCTATGCGGCGGGCTACTACAGCTACTTCTGGGCCGAGGTGCTGAGCGCCGACGCCTTTGCCGCCTTTGAGGAGGCCGGGCTGAACGACGAGGGCGCGATCGCCGCCACCGGTCGCCGCTTCCGCGATACTGTGCTCGCCCTGGGCGGCAGTCGCCATCCGATGGAGGTATTCAAAGCCTTCCGGGGCCGCGAACCCAGCACCCAGGCGCTGCTGCGCCATCGCGGTCTCGTGGCTGCCTAGGGCCTATCTTTCGGTAAAAAGACTAGAACCCGGGGTTTTTCAAAAACCCCGGGTTCTTTTTTGGCTAAGGCTTTTCGCTAGGGCGATCGCGCTGGTGAAACCCGTCGATCGCGCTCGGCAGCGTAAAGAAAATATGCTCGGTGCCGATCAGCTCTAGTAACCCCGATCGCTGGAGCTGGGCGTAGAGGTCGCGCTTAACCCGCGCCAGCGCCAGGGTAATGCCTCGCTTCCTCAGCTCTTCGTACAGCTCTACCAGCATGTCGGCGGCGGTGATGTCGATCTCAACCATGGCCTCGGTGTTGATCACAAACCACTCCACTGGCGCGGTTTCAGCTTCAATCACCGCCAGGGCACGACGCTGAAAATTAACGACATTGGCAAAAAACAGCGGCGCATCGTAGCGATAGATCACCAGCCCTGGAATCGTAGTTGCCCCCGGCCAGTCCGTCACATCGTGCAGCCCAGCAATATTAGGCACTTTCCCCATCACCGCGTCGTGGGGGCGGGCAATGCGGGCAAAGAGTTCGATCACAGAGAGGCCGACGGCGATCGCCACCCCCACCAGCAAATCCGTCGCCAACACCCCCACCGTCGTCGCCAGCGCCAGGGCAAAATCGCCTTGGCGAAACGCCCTCAGCCGCAGAAACTCGGGAATATCCACCAGCTTAGTGGCGGCAAAAATCACCAGTGCCCCCAGCGCCGCTGTTGGAAACATCGCCAATAGCGGTCGCAAAAATAGCAGCACCCCCAGCACAACCCCAAAGGCCGCCAGCGAATACATCTGGCTCTTGCTGCCCATGGAGTCGCCAATGGCCGCCCGGCTAGCACTGCTGCTCACCGGAAAACCCTGCATCAGTCCGCCGCCTAGATTGGCCACCCCCAGGGCAAATAGCTCCTGGTTGGCGTCAACGGTGTGGTGGTTGCGGGCCGCCAACGCCCGTGCCGTCAGCACATTGTCTGAATAGCCCACGATCGCAATCCCCACCGCCGCCGTCAAAATCTGTAACATCTCCTGACGAGACGCCAACGGCACCACAAACCGGGGTAGCCCCGCCGGAATTTCGCCCACGACTCTGACCCCCTGCTGGTCTAGCCCCAGCAGCGCCACCATGCCAGTCGCTAGCAGCACCGCCAGCAGCGGCCCTGGCAGCCGCGAAAACCGAGCCTGCACCGCAAACAAAAACACCAAAACAAAGCCCCCTACCGCCAGCGTCGGCCCGTGGGCCTGCCCCAGATGGCTCCCAAATTCCACCAGCTGCCCCACCACCGAGTCCGCCTCAATGGGGATACCGCTCACTCGGCTGAGCTGCCCAGCCATCATAATCACAGCGACCCCAGCCATATAGCCAATCAAAATCGGCTTAGAAAGCAAATCGGCCAAAAAACCCAGGCGGGCCACATACCCCACCAAGCACAGCACTCCCACCGCACAGGCCAGCAAAGACGCCAAAACGGTGTAGTCCGTGTCGTAGGTGGCCGCCAGGGGGGCAATCGCTACCGCCGTCATCACCGCCGTGCTCGATTCTGGCCCCACCGATAGCTGAGGCGACGTACCTACCAAGGTGTACAGCAGCAGTGCCGGCAAAATAGCCCACAGCCCCTGCACCGGCCCTACCCCCGCCAGCTCCCCATAGGCCATGCACTGCGGAACGAGATAGGCCGCCACGGTGACCCCCGCCAGGCAGTCTTGGCGCAGCCAGGCCATCGGATAATGGCGCAGGCGCTTCAAACCAGGCATGAGGGCAACGAGCAGAGAATCCTTGGGTTTAACAGCCACCTTAGTTCTCGAATTAAGACAAGAATAAGTAGCTTACCGCCTAACTCAGCACAGAACGACAGCCCTTGGCAGGAATGCCGAAGCCATTGCAGAAACCATAGTGTCGAGTAGAAAAGTGGCGCAATAAAAAAAGCTATAGCCAAAAACAAAAAGGTATGCCTAATGAGAACGCCATCGTCCTTCCATTGACCGATAGGGTAAATAAACCTGGGTTCTACTATGGCACCAAGTCAAATTTCTCAGGAGGACTCAAATATGGCTCTTTACCATCTCAAAGATTATTACCCTAACTACAAAGAAACCCTCGCTGACGGACAAATGGGAAACATTGATTCCTACTCCGTCTATGCCCAGGACGACGATAAAGTTGGCACTGCTAAAGATCTGCTTGTAGACGAATCTGGTCGTTTTCGTTATCTAGTCGTTGACACCGGCCCGTGGATCTTTGGCAAAAATGTTTTGGTGCCAGTCGGCGTGGTCCGCTTTGACTACAACAAAACCCGCATTTATGTCAGCGGCCTGTCTAAAACCCAGGTTGAACATCTGCCCGAATACAAAGACGATACCGTCATAGATGAACGCTACGAAGAGCAGGTTCGTGGCCAGTATCAGCCCATTGCCCAGGGTCGTTCTAAGCGCCAGTTTCTCGGTAGCAACTACGTGGCACCTAACGATGCTTCTACCATGAATTCCCTAGATTCTGACCGCATGAATCCCCTTGAAGCAGATCGGCAGCGCACCCAGGCTCCTGTTGGCAATGCCCAAGGAGTCAAGAAGATTCGTGAGACTATGGCGCGTCAAGATATGGCACAGCCAACGCCTACTGCCTACGATCGCGAACCTGGTTTCTACGGTCTAAGCGACGAAGACAACCACGGCCCACTGCGACTCTATGAAGAGCGCTTGGTAGCCCACCGCAACCGCACCAAAGTGGGGGAAGTAACTGTAGGCAAGCGCGTTGAAACTGAAACCGCCGAGGTTTCTGAACCGATTGAAAAAGAGCGCGTTGTGATCCAACGACGCGATGTTGCCAACCAGCCCGCCATCGGCACTGACCACGTTTTTGAGAACCAAGAAGTGGCTCGCATGGAAGTTTATGAAGACCAAGTTAACGTCGAAAAGGAGACTTTCGTTCGCGAAGAAGTTGATGTTCGCAAAGAAACTGACCGTGAGCTAATTCGCTCTCGGGAGCAGATCCGCCGCGAGGAGTTAGATGTCAACACCGACGGCAACCCCAGACTCGATCGCTAGGGTTCGAACTAGGGGATAAAATTCAGTATCTCCGCCTGATCTAAGAGGACGTAGCGATCACTATGTCCTCTTAATCTCTATTGCAAATATTAGCTATTAGCCTACCTGGGTTTCAAAATGTCTCATCAACACCTACTTAGTAGTGACATCTTCGATCGCTCAGGCTATCTGATCGGCAAGGTGGTTAGAATTCAGTCCTCGACGGCCACAGATTTTTCTTTAATTGTGCAGCTCCTAGGCCGCGATGCAGCCAGTCAAGTCACTATTTCCAGCGCCTCCATCATCGATATTGACCCCGAGAAAAAGACCATTCATATCGATCGAGATCAGCAGGAATTTGCCCCCGATGCCGGTCAGGGAATTCAGCTGGTTGAAGAGCGTTTAGTCGTTAACCGCAAGCGTGTCAAGGTGGGCGAGGTTAGCATCCGCCGAGTGGTCGAAACCGAGATGATCGAGATCCCCGTGCGGCGAGAGAAGCTGGTGATTGAAAATATTGGCAGCAGCACTCCCCCCATCGAGGTCAGCCTAGGGGAAACTCAGCTTCAAGGCCAAGAAATGGCTGTTCAGCCCAACAGCGATCGCGATGCCACCGCTAGCGGTATCTTCGAAACGATTCAAGCCGCAGTGTCCTTTCTGGGCACAGCTGAACAAAGGCCAGAACTCCACTGCGAGAAAATTAGAGTGGCCATTCTGCTCGACGGCAAAAATGGGCTCAAAGGAACCATCTACGAGTTTGAAACCCCCCAGACCGCCATTCAAAAGCTTTCGCGCCTAGACAAGGTGCTTTTCAACCAGTGCAGCCATGTTCGCCTAGAGCTGTTCTTGCGCGATCGCAGTCTGGTGCAAACCTTTCAAAACTTAATCGCTGAATATGCTTCCCCCTGACCCTCTTTTGCTTGAGGGGGGGTAGTCCGGGAACCAGCAGCTTAGCTGCCGCTTAAATCCACGCTGTTGTACAGACTCATCGCCTTCTCGACGCCATCGGTCAGGGCTTTTTCAATCGCGCGCAGAGTCGTGTCGACCACCCCGTCTAGGGTACTGCGTTCAGCTTTAGAAAAGTTGCCCAGCACGTGGGAAACCACGGCTCGATCTCCGATCCGTTCGCTGGCCCCAATGCCAATCCGCAGCCGCGGAAAATCCTGGGTGCCTAGATGGGCGATCGCCGACTTCATGCCGTTGTGCCCCCCGGCAGAGCCCGCCAGCCGCAGCCGCAGCCGCCCCACCGCCAGATCCATATCGTCGTAGACCACCAGCACTTGACTCGGCTCCAGTTTTAGCCAGTCAAGCACCGCCCGCATCGACTGGCCCGAGCGGTTCATGTAGGTCAGCGGCTTGAGCAAATACACCTTTTGGCGAGCAGGCCCAAACCCCGCCCCATACTCGCCCTGAAATCGCCGCTCCTCCTTGAGAGAAATGGCCCAGGCCTTAGAGAGGCGATCGACTACCTCAAAACCAATATTGTGGCGGGTGCCCGCGTACTTGTCTCCTGGATTGCCCAACCCCACAATCAAGCAGGGTAGAGCAGGGAATGCTGCATCAGCCATAGATCAACGGCCCTAACCCCTCAAGCAGGAGAATCGGTTTCAGCTGGCTCAGCCCCAGGGCTACTGCCGTTGGCGTCGCTCGATTCTAGTGGGGCGACCTCGGGCTCCACCGCCGCAACTTCAGGAGGCGTCAGCACCTTGGGCGATTCGGGCTCTAGAGACGCCTTCATCGGTGCCGTAACCGCCTTTTCAATCTGCTGGGCCTCCTTCTTAAACTCCTCCTCAAACTCCTTAGAAGCCTCCTGAAAACCCTTGATGGCTTTTCCCATGCTGCGACCAATCTCGGGCAGCTTTTTGGGGCCAAACACCAGCAGCGCCAGCACCATAATTAGCGCCATCTCTGGCAAGCCCACACCAAACACGTTCATAGGTCAACTCCTGAGTAACGACGCCCAAACAACGACACTGTGCAAACTACCCACCGCTGTGCATTAACTATGGGTGCATCAAACGGCAAAAGAGGCTGGGTAGTCAAGGGTCTACGCCAGCCTCTGGTAAATAAGTTTTGGATGCCGTATCCAAACTGCGTTGGCAAAATCTGGGGTCAAACCGTAGCGGCCTGAACTCCAAACTCCCTAGAGCCCTACGCTGCGCCAGTCCACATCAAAGCTTTCCAGCACGATGGAAGAATTATAAAGCTGCAAGATAATCAGCAGAAACACGAAGAACAGACCAATGAAAACCGCCATCAGAGGGGTAGTGCCCCAGCCGGGAGCAACCTTACCGTACTCGGAGTTGAGGGGCTTCAACACGTCTCCTAACCTAGTCCGTTGTGCCATGGATCCTTCCACAATCAACACTTTATAGTTCGTAATATTATAGGATGGGGTGGTTTCCTATTCTCATAAACCCCATGGAACCTGCAACAGTTCTTATCATTTCCGTGGCTGCCGTGGTGGTAGCCGTGACTGGTTACTCAGTGTACATGTCCTTTGGCCCCCCGTCCAAGCAGTTGGCCGACCCCTTCGACGACCACGAAGACTAGGGATTCCCAGGGCGATGCCTCTATATTTTAGGAATCGCCCCGTGATTTCAAGTTTTTGGGTCAAAACCATTGATTGCCCAGGTCTCTAGTGGTAGGATTAGAAACCTGTGGATTTATTTTGGCTGTCCTGCCGCAATCCGTACCGTTCAGAACTTTCAACCTTACGAATGTTGCTTTAACCCTATGATTAAGCTTCGCCTCAAGCGTTTCGGCAAAAAGCGGGAAGTCAGCTACCGCATCGTAGCCATCAACAGCGATGCCCGCCGCGACGGTCGTCCCCTAGAAGAAGTTGGTTTCTATAACCCTCGCACCGACG
This sequence comes from Leptolyngbya sp., assembly GCA_003249105.1. Classification (GTDB taxonomy): domain Bacteria; phylum Cyanobacteriota; class Cyanobacteriia; order Phormidesmidales; family Phormidesmidaceae; genus Nodosilinea. The sequence goes on from QBLT01000028.1 coordinate 9,385, forward strand.
AAACTCGGCTAGATGTGGAAGCCATTACCCGTCGTTTGGAGCAGGGTGCCCAGCCTACCCAAACCGTGCGGCACATCCTTGAAAAAGCCAACTTGCTTGAAAAGCGTAAGATTGCCTTCAAGACCGCAGCTCAGCCTGAAGTCAAGGCTGAAGCCTAGATCGCCCGTTGCCTTTAGCCCTTGCCCCCGACATGGATAGCCCTGATTTTCCAGGACTGGTGCGGTTCTTAGTAGAGCCTTTTTTAGACTCGCCCGATTCTTTGCGTATAGACTGCGAAGAGAACGCTGTGCAGTCTAAGGTATGGATCCGAATTGCCTTTAAAGGCGATGAACGGGGCAAGGTGTTTGGCCGGGGCGGGCGCAATATTCAGGCCATTCGCACCATTGTGCGGGCGACGGCGGCCCTCTCGGGCTGGTCGGCCTATGTGGATGTCTACGGAGCGTCTGAGCAGGAGTCAGGGGCTGATCATAGGCCCCGCAGTGGTTCCCCTCGTCCTTCGTCGGGCAAGCCCAAGCCCCAGCTTCGACCTAAGACCTAGCGCCATTCCCGACCTTTGCGGGCCTGAATTATTCTGTCAATCGTTTTAGATGGATTCTCCCCTGCGGATTGAACTGCCTACTTCAGAGGGCGCGGTGGCCCTAGCGGGCTACCGAGACGAAAATATCAAACTCCTGGCCAGCCAGACTGGAGCATCCCTAGTGCTGCGAGGTCAGGAGTTATTTATTTCGGGTACTGATAATGGGGCGGCCCTGGCCCAGCGGCTGGTTATGGCGCTAGAGCCTCTGTGGAGCCAGGGGCAGCCGGTAACCACCGCCGACATTATGACGGCTCGCCTGGCCCTCGACACCGATCGCATCGACGAGCTTCAGGCCATTCACCAGGATGTGGTGGCGCGTACCCGCCGCGGCGAGGTGGTGCGGGCCAAAACCTTTCGCCAGAAGCAGTATGTCAAAGCCCTGCGCAGTCAAGACATGGTGTTTTGCATCGGCCCAGCGGGCACCGGCAAGACCTTTCTAGCGACCCTGGTGGGTATTCAGGCGCTGCTCAACAACGAGTTTGAGCGGCTAATTTTGACCCGTCCGGCGGTCGAAGCGGGAGAACGACTGGGCTTTTTGCCGGGAGATTTGCAGCAGAAGGTCAACCCCTACCTACGACCACTTTACGATGCCCTCCACGAGTTGGTAGACCCAGAGAAAATTGCCAACCTGATGGAGCGCGGCATTATCGAGGTAGCTCCCTTGGCCTACATGCGGGGGCGTACCCTCAACAACGCCTTTGTGATTATGGATGAGGCCCAAAACACTACCCCAGCCCAGATGAAGATGGTGTTGACCCGCCTGGGCTTTAAGTCGCGCATGGTGGTGACCGGGGATATTACCCAAACCGATTTGCCAGTAGACCAGACCTCGGGCCTGGCCGTGGCCCAGCAGATTCTCAGAGGGGTCAGTGGAATTGCGTTTTGCCAGCTCAACCAGGCGGATGTAGTACGACACCCGCTGGTGCAGCGGATTGTGGCGGCTTACGAGACCTACGAGAGCCGGGTGACGAAGCGAGAGAACCGGCCCCGATAGTCTTGTACCTAGCGAAAGAACGAAGATAGAAGAGGGAAGAATGCCTGACGGGCTTGAGTTTGGGCTTTTGGGGCTGTGCTAGCTACGTTTGTTGGCGCGCACTCAAAACCTAAAAACTCTCCCTTACCTAGAACATTGGGTAAGGGAGAGTTTTTAATGGAAAATACTGGCTTAAATAACTCAGGTTGCTAGACGGTAGCGAACTCTGGCGCAGCCGTAACCGCAGCAGCATCCGTCGGCACCAAAGCATAGACTTCGGCGGAGTTGTTGGGGCTTTCGATTAGCTTGACCTTGTGGAGACTGGCCCCCAGATCAGCGATCGGGTCTTGGAGCAGATCGCGAATGTGGACGGCGATATTCTCGGCGGTGGGCACCACGTCGGCAAAATAGGGAATGTCTTTGTTGAGGAAGGTGTGGTCAAAGGGTTCTACCACGTGCTCGTCAATGGCGGCCTGGAGCGCTGCCAAATCGACCAGCATGCCGGTGCGAGGGTCGATCTGCCCCTTGACGGTGACCTCTAGGTGGTAGTTGTGACCATGGCCGTGGGGGCGAGCGCACTTGCCGTAGATTTCGCAGTTTTCTTCGTAGCTGAGCCGGGGCGAAGCTAGGCGGTGGGCGGCACTGAAGTGGGTGCTGACGGTGAGAAAGGCTTCCATGGCGTTACCTGAGTAGTTGGACCAGAGTTCGGGATGTTCGAAAAGCTGAATGTTGACGATGGGCAGGTGGGGTGCGAGGCGATCCCAGATCACCTTGGCCAGGTATTCGGTGGTGGGCAGGGTGTGCTGAAACTCGGGCCAAACGTCGTTGAGGTAGGCAAAGTCGAGCTGGGATGTGACTTCTTTTTTGATCACATGCTTGACGTCGGAGAGATTGAGCACCATGCCGTACTCGTCGAGGTCGCCTTCCATGGCTACGTAGAGCACGTAGTTATGGCCGTGGCCAGGAAAGTTGATGCAGGGGCCAAATCGCTGGGCGTTTTCGGCATCGCTGAGCTCGCCCAGCCAGTAGCGGTGGCTGGCAGAAAACTGCGCCCGGCGATTGATAATACATTTCATAGACCTGAAAACCCGTGCGGGAGGTGATGGTTACGTTAAGCAACCGTTACATACTCAGCATAGTTTAAATCGCCTGCCGTGGTGAGATTGGCAGGCGGGCGATCGCTGCAAAGAAATCGCTGCAAAGAAACAGTAAAGATTTGCGGCAGCGCGATCGCCTGCCTAACCTCTCAACCCCTTGGCTGGCCAGCTCTTTCTGGAGATAGATATTTGTTTAAATTAAATGACATGGCTTGTTGACATCAAAAGGATTCAGTAAAATTGAATACAGAAAGTACGTTGACGTTCATCTGAGGCAACCTGGAGATTTCTCCACTACGCCCTAGACGGAAGTAAGGAGATTGGCTCCTGAAGGAACGCACCCTGCTTATGCAGTTTGTTAAATCCTTTGTCAACAGGAGGCGTGACATGAAACTTTGCTATCGCGGCGTAGATTACGATTACAACCCGCCTTCTCTGGAAGTGCGTGACAGCGAACTAACCGGATGCTACCGGGGCCGTTCGATGAAATTCTCCTATGTGAGTCATGTGCCGGTGCCTCAGCCAGTGGCCAACTACACCTACCGTGGAGTCAGCTACAGCACCAATGCCCAAGGGCAAGTCCAGTCTACGACGGTGACCCCCGATCGCCAGCCTGTGTTTCAGGCGGGGCGAATTTCGACAGGCAAGGGGCTAACCGCTCGGCGGCACCTGCTGCAAGAGGCGGCTGAAGCCCATCGAGCCAACATTCAGCAGTCGATTCAGCATCGGATTGAAGTGGCCCGCGCCCAGGGCAACGATCAACTGCTGAAGCAGCTTGAGGAAGAGCTGCACCAAGTGGCCTAGGTGTTGCGTCGGCGACTCCGCTTTTTGCTGTAGCTGGAGCAGTGAGGGACATCCCCTAGGGGGTGTCCTTTTCTTATGTTCTTATGCAATTTTTGGAGAGATGGACTCAAAGGCTGTTGTCTGCTGCGGCAACCGGCAGCAAAGGAACTGTCATTTAGCCAAAGCCCCCAAGGTTCCTTGGGTTGCCGCTAGGTAGTCGCTGGGGGCCAACCACAGCATCAGGCCCCGCTTGCCCGCCGATACGGCCACCGTCTTAAAGGTGAGGATTGACTTATCTACGTAGACCGGATAGGTCTTCTTGGTGCCCAGGGCGGTGACCCCGCCGCGAATGTAGCCCGTGAGAGGCTGTACGTCTTTGAGGGGCACGGTGTCGGTTTTGCGATCGCCCGCCAGCACCGCCAAAGCTTTTAAGTCTAGCTGGGCGCTGCCGGGGATGACGGCAAGGCAAACCCCATGGCGATCGCCCTTGGCCACCAAAGTCTTAAACACCTGTTCTGGCGGTAATCCTAATTTCTCAGCGGTGCTCTCAGCGGCCAGGTCGTCAGGATCGACCTCGTATTCCAACAGTTGGTAGGGCAGCTTGAGGCGATCGAGTATGCGGGCGGCGTTGGTCTTGCTCACGGAACGACGGTAGAACTCTAAGACGTTGAGGGAGGAGGGCTTAGGGTACAAGGTATAGGGTTTAAGGGAAATACCTTAGACCATGAACCTGATACCTTAGCCCCCTTCCTCGACAAGGGTACAAGGCACAAGCTATGGGGTTCAAGGGGGATGCCCTAGACCGTGACCTGATGCCTGATACCCTTTTCCCTTTGCGTTGACCCTACTTGATAAACAGCATCTCCTGGTATGTAGGCAGGGGCCAGAGGTCGTCGGCCACTTCGCCCTCTAGCTCGTCGGCATACTCGCGCACCTGATCCATCAAGGGGCGAATGGTTTGGGCGCAGAACTGCATGTGCTCTTCCACCGACATGAAGTGCTTGGTCAGCATGTCGCTCAGGTCGCTCACCTTCGCCATCATCGACTTGGTAAGTTCGGCCACCTTGACGACGCTGTCTTTGCCAAACTCAATGCCGATTGCATCAAGGCTGTCGATGGTTTTGGCCAGTTCGCCCATATAGCGCACGGCGGCGGGGTAAATGATGGTCTTGGCCATGCTGATCACCAGCTTGGCTTCGACCTCAATGTGCTGGATGTACTGCTCAGAGTAGGCCTCAAAGCGGCTGCCCAACTCCACTGGGGTGAGCACATTCTCTTTGGCAAACAGGTCTTCGATGTACTGCTCGCGCAGCACGGGCAGGGCGTCGGCGGTGGTGCGCAGGTTGAGCAGCCCCCGCTCGTTGACGGCCATTTCGTGCCACTCGGTGGAGTAGCCATTGCCGTTAAACACCACAGCTCCGTGGTCACGAATCACGTCGCGCAAAATGTCGTGGATGGCGACGTTGAGTTCGACACCGCTGCCCAGTTTGGCCTCAAGCTGGTCGGCCATCCAGTCGAGCGAGTCGGCCAGAATGGTGTTCATCGCCACCAGTGGCCCGGAGACCGACTGGCCCGAGCCCACGGCGCGAAACTCAAACCGGTTGCCGGTAAAGGCAAAAGGTGAAGTGCGGTTGCGATCGCCCGCATCCTTCGGAAACACCGGCAGGGTCGGCACGCCCAGATCCATATCGCCCTTGCTCTGGGAACCCGTGACCTCGCCCGAGGCGATCTGATCAAACACATCCTGGAGCTGACTGCCCAGGTAAATCGAGATAATTGCTGGCGGCGCTTCGTTGGCCCCCAGCCGGTGGTCGTTGCTGGCGCTGGCGATCACCGCCCGCATCAGTGGCCCATACTTGTGCACACCGCGAATCACCGCGCCGCAGAATACCAGAAACTGCGCGTTAGAGTGGGGCGTGTCACCCGGATCCAGCAGGTTGCCCTGGGTGGCGTTGCCCACCGACCAGTTGACGTGCTTGCCCGACCCGTTGATGCCCGCGAAAGGCTTTTCGTGCAGCAGACAGAGGAAGCCGTGCTTTTTGGCGGTGTTGCGCAGCACGGTCATGATCAGCTGCTGGTGGTCGCTGGCGACGTTGGCAGCCTCAAAGAAGGGGGCGATCTCAAACTGGCCGGGGGCCACTTCGTTGTGGCGGGTTTTGGCCGGAATGCCGAGACGGTAGAGCTTTTCCTCCACATCCTGCATGAAGACTTGCACCCGCTCAGGGATCGCCCCAAAGTAGTGGTCGTCGAACTGCTGACCCTTGGCCGGAGCCTTGCCAAACAGGGTGCGGCCCGCCAGCAGTAGATCGGGGCGCACGCTGGCAAAGCTGGCATCCACCAAGAAATACTCTTGCTCAGCGCCGCAGCTGGAGTTGACCGGGGCGACTTCGCTGTGGCCCAGCAGCTTGAGCACGCGGGTGGCGGCCTTGCTCATGGCGGCGTTGGAGCGCAGCAGCGGGGTTTTTTTGTCGAGCGCTTCTCCCGTCCACGACACAAACACGGTGGGAATGCAGAGGGTGACGCCGTTCTCGGTCTCCATCACGAAGGCAGGGCTAGTCACATCCCAGGCGGTGTAGCCCCGGGCCTCAAAGGTGGAGCGAATGCCGCCGTTGGGGAAAGACGAACCGTCAGGCTCACCCTGCACCAGCACTTTGCCCGAAAATTCTGAAATCACTGAGCCATCGCTCTGCACGGAGATAAAACCGTCGTGCTTTTCGGCGGTGGCGTTGGTCAGCGGGTAAAACATGTGGGAGTAGTAGAGCGCCCCCTTGGAAATGGCCCAGTCTTTCATCGCTACGGCCACGACATCAGCCACCGACACATCTAGCGGCGCGCCTGTGGTGATGGTTTTTTGCAGCGACTTAAACACCGACTTGGGCAAGCACTCCTGCATCTTGCTGAGGCTAAAAACATCTTTGGCCCAGAGGTCTTCGAGTCGTCCAGGTGTAGTGACAGCCACCTTGGGACGGCAGGCAATACTGGCGATCGCCTGGGCCCGCAATTCGTTTCCGCTCATAGAAGTCTCCTAGTTAAGTGGGATATCAAGCAAAGCTGTCGCTGGCGCAGGGCAGCTCTAAAGCCGCAAGAATTAGAAAAGCCCGTAATTAAAACCGCAATGGTTAAAACTAGATCCTGGAGGCGATGGTCAAAGACCGACCCTGAAGGGTCATCGCGATCGCTCATCACCTTAGAAAAGCCTGAGAGGCCTAATAGTTAGACTTCCTCGGAAAAAGCACATTGCTAAACCAGAAACCGGCAACCCCAGTGATGGGAAATTCCTGTCCACAATGCTTATAGTCCTAGGGATCTAAACCAACCCCTCAGGCAATCATAAAAGACCTCAGAGGTGCCAAGGGCAGGCAACCTGTGGGCCTATAGCTACGCTCTTTTGGGGCTACCAACAACGCTGTCACCCTTAATCGTTTTTGGAGGAATTGAAACCTCAACATAATAGTTAAACAACTACACCTTTCTATTCAATGTTGCGCCTGAGAAGTTGTGCCCTGGGAAAATCTGAAAGTCACCACTGTAACCCACTGGTGCTTGCCAGCGATTAGTCCTAAAGCCCACTGAAATTTGCATTACGGATACTAGAGTCAAAGCTAAAGGGACTTTTGTAGCTATAAATACCTTTGCCGGTTAATTCAGATTCCCTAAAGATTGATGTCTGCTAGGGTCTAGCCCCTCGGCTAGTTTGGAGGGCACCGTTTTGTCGGCGCTGAGCCCCCTTTCAGCGCCGCTGTGGGTCAGAATAGGTAACAATCCGCATAAACCTACTACAGACTGAGCAAAGCTATGCCGCGCATTCGAGACATTCTGCATGCTGGCGAACCGGGCCAGAGCACCACCATTAAAGGTTGGGTGCGCACCAAGCGAGAGGCCAAGGGCATCACCTTTGTGGAGGTCAACGATGGCTCGTCAATGGCAGGGTTGCAGGTAGTGCTCAATGCCGACCTGGCCGACTACGACACCGTGGTCAAAAACCTCACCACCGGGTCATCGGTCGAAATTGGCGGCACCCTTGTAGAGTCACCTGGCAAAGGCCAGCGGGTAGAATTGCAGGGCGAAACTATCGTCGTCTACGGCACGGCGGATGGGGAGACCTATCCGCTCCAGAAAAAGCGGCATTCCTTTGAGTATTTGCGATCGCTGGGGCATTTGCGATCGCGCACCAACACCCTCGGTGCGGTCTTTCGGGTTCGTAATGCCTGCGCCCAGGCGATTCACCAGTTTTTCAATGAGCGCGGCTTTTTGTGGATGCATACCCCGATCATCACCGCTAGCGACTGCGAGGGGGCAGGGGAAATGTTTGCCGTTACGGGGTTAGATCTAGCCAACCCGCCCAAAACCAAAGAGGGCGCGGTGGACTACAGCCAGGACTTTTTCGGCAAGCCCGCCTACCTCACCGTCAGCGGCCAGCTCGAAGCCGAGATCATGGCGATGGCCTTTAGCAATGTCTACACCTTTGGCCCCACCTTTCGGGCCGAGAACTCGAACACCTCCCGCCACTTAGCCGAGTTTTGGATGGTGGAACCGGAGATGGCCTTCTGTGACCTCAAGGGCAACATGGATCTGGCCGAAGAATTTCTCAAATATATCTTCCACTCAGTGCTGGAGCATTGCCCGGAAGACATGGCCTTTTTTAACGATCGCATCGACAACTCGGTGCTGGCCACCGCCGACAACATCATCAACAACACCTTCGAGCGCATCACCTACACCGATGCGGTGAAGCTGCTGAAAAAGACAGACCGAAAATTTGAGTTTCCCGTCGAGTGGGGCATCGACCTGCAATCGGAGCACGAGCGCTACTTAGCTGAAGAACTGTTCAAAAAGCCGGTGATTGTCACCGACTACCCCACCGGTATCAAAGCCTTTTACATGCGCCTCAACGACGGCGGCGAGACCGTCGCCGCCATGGACGTGCTGGCCCCCAAGGTGGGGGAAATCATCGGCGGCTCCCAGCGAGAGGAACGCCTGGACGTGCTAGAGCGCCGCATCCAAGAGGCGGGGTTGCCTTTGGCAGACTACTGGTGGTATCTAGATCTGCGCCGCTTTGGCACCGTGCCCCACGCCGGGTTTGGCCTCGGCTTTGAGCGTCTAGTACAGTTTATGACCGGCATGGGCAACATCCGCGATGTCATCCCCTTTCCCCGCACCCCCGACAGCATCGAGTTTTAGGAGAATTTTATGCGCAAAGTGACTGTAGTCAGCGTGACGGGCGATAGGCAGCTGGAAATTCCGCCTGAGGCACAGGCACAGCTGCACCCAGGAGACGAGTACATGCTCTGGGCCACGGACGACCAGGGTAAGCGCAAGAAAACTATCGAGACATTGTGCTAGGTTGCGAGCCTTGCAGCAAGGACAGTGAGCATGTAGTGAGGACTCATCGAGGCTCGCTTTGCCTTCTGCTTGAGACTTCGTTTCTTTGAGGTTGCTTGGTTCAGCATACTGATGGCCAAGCGGCGCAAGAGCGCCATGTTCTCACCTCCATGGCCCCGTCGAATGCGAGAGTGATCCTCGACCCAGGTGACATCGAGCACCCAGTGGAGTTGATTCTCGATGCCTCAATGGGTGCGAATTGCCCGGCCAATCAAGGCGGCATCACAGGGCAACGACGTGAGATAGACCATCGTCTCTCGGGTGATCTTGTTCCAGAGGTGTCGGACCCGCTTCACCATGATGTTGGAGGCGACCTTCACCTGGCCTAGTAGTTGCTGTATTGACTTAGGTTCGTGTAGTTGACCTTGCCACAGACCACGAAAATGGTGGTCATCAAGGTCAGCAAGAACTGCCGATGCGGTTTGCTAAATGGCCTGCTGTCGTCAGCAGACCCGCTACTATGTTGTTGAGGCTATCTATCTGCGCACCGTGGTTTACTTGCACCTGCACTCTATGCGGTGGATAGCTTTTCTCCAACCCATCCCCCAAAAACTGTCCGGAGTATTGAACTAAGTGCGTGGACATGCAATTTTCATAAAACCAGGGGGCACAATGAGCACAATGGCGGATGCGCCAGCTAGGTGAACTGTCCCCGTTCCATAGCCCCCTCAATGTCAGACTCAGTCATTCAAGTCGAGAATCTTAGCAAAAAGTATGTCCTTGGTCAGCAACAACAGGGCAACTCTCGTTATGTAGCCCTACGGGATGTAGTTGCTGACGGGGTTAGGTCTTTCAGCCACCGCTTGCGCCATCCGCTTAAGCCCAGAGTCAAACCTCAACAAGATGAATTTTGGGCGTTAAAGGATGTCTCTTTTGAGGTCAAACAGGGAGATGTGGTTGGCATCATTGGCCGTAATGGGGCAGGTAAATCGACATTGCTCAAAATTTTGAGCCGCATTACCGAGCCGACTACGGGGCGAGTGCGCCTGCGGGGCCGGGTGGCTAGTCTGCTGGAGGTGGGCACGGGGTTTCACCCAGAGTTGACAGGGCGAGAGAATATTTTTCTCAACGGGGCAATTTTGGGTATGAGCCGGGTAGAGATCACCCGCAAGTTTGATGAAATTGTGGAATTTGCAGAAGTCTCCCGGTTTTTAGATACGCCGGTAAAGCGCTATAGCAGCGGCATGTATGTGCGGCTGGCGTTTGCCGTGGCCGCCCACCTAGAACCAGAGATTTTGGTGGTGGACGAAGTGTTGGCCGTTGGCGATGCCGCTTTCCAAAAAAAATGTTTAGGCAAGATGGGCGACGTAGCTCAGCAAGAAGGGCGAACAGTACTGTTTGTTAGCCACAACATGAATTCCGTAGCTCAATTAACTAAGCAGTGTGTTTTTCTTCGCCGAGGAAGCATCGTAAATCAGGGAGCCTCGGAAGAAATCATCAAAGAATATCTTTTAGATTTATCCGATCAAGGCATTGGTTCAGATAATTTCTTTGAAAAAGATATAAATCATCTAGATCCCAGCAAGGAAATTGAGTTTTTGAGAATTAAGGTCTTCAACTGCCAATCAAAAAACGAATTGTCTGTTGATATCAGATATGTAGTTAGAGATTATGTTCGGAGCGTTTTAGCAGCCAGGCTTGAGAGCTTTTATGGAACTATATTGGCAACCATAAGAGACACAGATCTTAACCCGGAAGCTTTCCAGAAAGAGCCAGGAGAATACTCTGCCAAGTTTTCTTTACCCATAAATCTCCTCTCCCCAGGAAACTATAGCCTCACATTTTCTATGGCAGACATGATGAGTACTAGATATGATTTCTTGGAGAAAGTAATCAACTTTGAAGTAGTCAAAAATGAATCAGACTTAACCCCTGGCTGGAGTCGAGAAGGGTTTTTGAGTCTTAATGTAAACTGGGAAACCCAGAAGACAGCCTAGACTGGAATATGAGTTATTGGCCGAGTCAACACAAAAAAAATAATTTAGGATAAAAATCTCAAGATGATTTTGAATCGGAGCAAATTGAGAAGCCCAAAACTCGCATCCTCTCTCATTAATCAGGATATCAATAGGATCTATCGCCGTCATATCTTGGGAGGGCTGCCAACAACCCTAAATTTGCTAGTTAATGATGTTTGCAATTCTAAATGCCAGATGTGTCTTATTTGGAAAAATAAACCTGACAGAGAGTTTTTGCCTGTTGAACTAGAATCAATTCTCTCTGATAGTTTATTTAAAAGGCTAGAGTACGTAGGAGTTAGTGGGGGCGAACCTACCCTGAGAAAAGATCTAGTAAAAATATTTGAAATTCTTTGCCAGAAGACACCTAAGCTCAAAGGTCTAGGCATAATTACTAATGGCATTTTGCATGATGTTGTTAAAGATAGGATTCTGAGTTGCTCTAGAATTTGTGAAGAACATGCAATTCCATTTAACGTAATGGTATCCATTGATGGGGTCGGCGCTGTTCATGACGTGGTAAGAGGAAGACCTGGAAATTTTGAATCCTCCATTAAGCTGCTAGAGTTTTTTGCCCAAGAAACTCATATCCCAACTTCTTTTGGCTGCACAATTACGAAAGAAAACGTTTTTCAGGTTGATGAGTTACTTGACTACGCCAAGGAAAAAAATATTTATGGACGCTTTCGTATTGCGGAATTTATTGAAAGACTATATAACACTCAGCAGACGGATTACATTAGAGCTTTTGATGATCTAGAGGCTTATCATCTTGGATTATTATTTCATCGACTAGAAAAAGATTTTGAGGTAAGCAAGACGCATCAGAAGACGTATAGTAATATCCGAAAAATGGTTGCAGAGGGGAAACCACGTTCAATTGGATGTCCTTACCAATCAGAATCAGTTGTAATTACATCTCGCGGGGACTTATTATATTGCTCACCAAAATCTCCCATTTTAGGCAATACTTTAACCAGCTCAGCTAGTTCAATATATTACTCTAATCTAAAAATCAGAGACAAGATAAAAGCTGAAGACTGTCAGACTTGCATCCATGACTACCATGAGCCATTAACTTTTTGGCAATACCTATCTGGTCAACTCAATACCAAAAAACAGTCTCGTAAATATAATATAAAGCGCTTGCTCATTCATTCAAAAGGATTGAGTAGTGCAATTAAAAATTCAAGCGATCTCGACAAAGTTGTCAGCAGAAATCGTGTCTTAATAGTCGGCTGGTATGGCACCGAAACTGTTGGTGATAAAGCAATTTTATGGTCAATAATTAATAATTTAAGATCCCGCTCAAATGCACCCGAATTAATAGAAGTTTCAAGCCTATTTCCATTCGTCACAAAATGGACTCTCCGAGAGCTAGAGATCCATGACATATCTGTAGTAGAAACATATACTGATGAGTTTGAAGATAGTGTTAGTCTTGCTGATGAAATCATTATGGGAGGCGGCCCTCTTATGGATTTAAAGGTTTTAGATCATGTCTTATATGCATTCTCACATGCCTCTAGCACGAATGTTAAAAAAAGCATATATGGATGTGGAATTGGGCCTTTAGCAAGAGATGAATATATTGAAACTGTCTCAGAAATAATTCGCCTTTCTAACTCAGTTACTCTTAGGGATAGTGCATCAGTCAAATTTTGCATAGAGCAGCTAAAAGGCAAAAACATAGCTTGTTCAGAAGATCCTGCTACCGACTTCATAGAATTTTACAAGAATGGCCAGAATCATTCTAAGAGAAGATATTTCCCCTTTCCTGACAAGGAATATCTAGCTTGTTTTTTAAGGGAATGGGGAAAGGATTATAGCTATGATTTAAACGAGAGTGATTACAACGACCAAAAACATAGTTTCGAGAAAAACTTGACAGAGATGATAGCTCATATTTCTCTTAGTCAGAGCCTCTATGTCAACCTTCTCCCGATGCACTCTTTCCATGTTGGCGGTGATGACAGAATATTTAATCGGAAAATCTCTAAGGAAGTGAAGAAAGCGATTGAAAGAGTAGGGAGTTGTCAATTGCCAGGGTCAATCATTGATTGTGCTAGCGTTCCAGTATCTCCTACAGATATACTCGAAAATATGTCTCATGCGAAAATATGCTTGTGCATGAGATTCCATTCGGTCTTATTTGCTGAAAATCTGGATATACCTTATATAGCAATAGATTATACTCGCGGTGGCAAGATAGAAGCATTTTTGAGGGGCAAGGGCAAAATAAATAGAATGTTGACAATAGAAGACATTTCTTCTGGGCAATGGAGAAAAAAGATAGTGTCAATTCTTGAATCTCTCAAAGTGTTCTGAAAATGAAAGTTCTTCATGTTAACAAAAGCGACATTATTGGGGGAGCTAGCATAGCTGGGCATCGACTACACAGTGAATTGAGGCGTCACTCAATCGAATCATTTTTACTAGTCGATTCTCCTAAGATATCGGATCCCAATACATTTACTATCCAGCGCCGCCGATTTCTTGAAAGTCTAACTGGCAGGATATTTTTTGGCTTAGGGCTAAATTATTTACACATTCTAGGTAGTGGAGAAATAGCAAAAACTAAGCTCTATGAAGATGTCGATATCATCAATTTCCATAATCTTCATGGAGGATACTTTAATTATTTAGCTATTCCAGAGCTTACCAAAAAAAAACCTGCTGTTTTTACTCTCCATGATATGTGGAGCTTTACAGGCCACTGTGCCTATAGTTTTAGTTGTAATCGCTGGGAAATTGGTTGTGGTCAGTGTCCAGATTTAGGTACTTATCCAGCAATTGCGCGTGATAATACTGCGCTAGAGTGGAAGCTTAAACTCTGGGCCTATAGTCGTTCCTGTCTTACTATTGTCACGCCTAGTCAATGGTTAGCTAACCTAGCTCAAAAAAGTATTCTCAGCCGATTTTCCATCAACCATATTCCAAATGGTTTGGATACTGATATCTATCAGCCTCTTGAGGCTTCACTATGCCGCTCTGCTTTAGGCATCCCTCAAGATAAAAAAATTCTTTTATTTAGTGCTCAGAGTTTCAATGATCCTCGAAAAGGTTCTGATCTACTGATCTCAGCATTGCAAAAATTGCCAGCGTCAATCGCTAATGAATTAGTCCTAATTACTATGGGTGACGGTGGAGAAGAACTATCTCAGGAGATAAATATTCCGGTCTTTGCTTTAGGCTATGTGGGAGGAGATCGCCTCAAATCCTTAGTATATTCCGCTGCTGATGGCTTAATTTTTCCTACACGCGTTGATAATTTGCCTCTTGTTTTACAGGAAAGCATAGCTTGCGGAACTCCAGTCCTATCTTTTAATACTGGTGGAGTGCCTGAGTTAGTTCGATCCGGCATTACAGGGCTGTTGGCGGAGCCCGAAAATCCTGATGACCTAGCAGGTAAGATTATGGAGTTTCTAGAAGATGACTTGCTTCGTCAGCGTATGGCTCAAGCTTGTCGTGAAGTTGCTGTTGCTGAATATTCTATTGAACTTCAAGCTAAACGTTATCTTTCTCTTTATAAACAGGTACTTGAAAAATTCTAGCTTCAAATCTAGGGTGACGTTCTATAAAGCCTTTTCCCAATAGAGCATCTTCAGTATATTTAGAGGTCTCATACTCCAACCCTTCTGCCATGTTGACTAACCCTTCGTCTGTGGAGCTTGCTCATTCAGTTTTTATAATTATTCCTGTCCACAATCGTCGGGCTGTCACGATTCAGTGCTTAGCTCATCTTCAGACCCAGGGCGACCTCGATACCTACAACACTATTGTTGTAGACGATGCTTCTACCGACGGTACTGCCGAAGTCATTACCACTCAATACCCCTCGATCACAATACTCCAAGGCAGTGGGCAACTTTGGTGGACCGGGGCCATTACAATGGGTATGCGCCATGCATATCAACAAGGAGCAACCCACCTCATTTGGCTCAATGATGACTGCTTAGTGCCGCAGGGTACGTTTAAAAACTTAGTTAGGTTCGTAGATAAGCATCCTGACACTATTGTTGGCGCACAGGGCTATAGCGACATCGATCAAACTCGCCTAGCCTTTGGCGGCAAGCATCCGCAGCGCTGGCACTACAAACTTTTTAGATGTCCCAGAGGGGAGACGGCACCTTGCGATATGCTCAGCGGCAACCTGGTTTGCATTCCCCGCGCCGTTGTTGACACCATTGGGCTTCCCGATACCAGGCTGCCCCACTATGGCGGCGATACCTTGTATCTTATTCAGGCACGCCAAGCTGGGTTTAGGCTATTTGTCGATGCCCGCACCGCCCCCATCGACGTTCCAGGGCAGTCGGCGGTTTATCCCCAATCTTGGATGCTGCAAGGGGGCGCCCCTTTCAAGGTAATGAGCTTAATATTTAAGCCCCAATCTATGCTGAGTTGGCGTGTCTGGTGGGTCTTGCTAATCAAAGACTACGGTATTTTTGGAGCATTTATCTTCTTGGGAAAATATTGCCAAATGCTGTTTAGGCTGGCTCTCATTACCGGGCTCAGATTCTTACCCTTGCCGGTGCGGCAGAAGCTAATGTTGCTAAAACAATCAGCATTGAGCAAACCAGACATTGGCTAATTAGGTAACTCCAAAAATCATGAGCAATGCTCCATTAGTCAGCATTTTAATTAACAACTATAACTATGGTTGCTATCTCAAGCAGGCCATAGATAGCGCTCTTGCACAAACCTACGGCCATATAGAAATTATTGTCGTAGACGACGGATCTCAAGACAACTCGGTTGAGGTCATTAACAGCTATCCCCAACCAGCTATAACCACCGTATTTAAGCCTAACGGCGGGCAGGCCTCTGCGTTTAATGCGGGATTGGCGGTGGCAGCAGGCGACTTGATCTGCTTTTTAGATGCCGATGATTACTTTTATGCTGACAAGGTGCAGCGCATTGTTGAGCTATTTCAGCAGCACCCTCACCTGGGCTGGATTTTTCATAAGTTGAACTACGTTGATACCCAGGGCAACCTCCTGGAAATAGCCGATCCGAGCAAAGATATTACCCAAAGCGAGGTCGTTGACTTTCGCCAGGTTTTGGCGACAGGCCGCCGCTTTACCCAAACTATCCCCTGTGGGCTATGCTTTCGGCACGATCTGCTGGGTCAGATTTTGCCCATGCCAGAGGCCAGGGGGGTGACCATCAGCGATAACTACATTAAGTATGCGGCTCTATCGCTGGCACCGGGCCTATTTTTGCCCCATCGACTGGCCGCCCAGCGAATCCACGACAGCAACACCTATACCTTCAGGACCGACAATCAGGTGTTGCGGGCCGAGATCAATATTAAAACTGGCTTTTACTTGCAGCAAAACTTCCCTGGTTTGCGGCGATTTGCCGATAAGCTATTTGCCAGGGGCTGCGGTGAAATGTTCGCCCAAGGGGCCTCGTCAACCCTGAGAGATTTGCCTGAGTTTAGGCTCTACCTGCAACGCTATAGCTCCCCGGCCATGGTGCTCAAAACTATTCCTAAGACAGTTTTCCACGCGCTGCGGTTTAAGGCTAAGGGGCTGGGGTTTTAGGCGGGTTATTGTTTAAGGCAGAAAAACGCCATGCGAGTTGCCTTTTTACTGAGAAAATTTCCGGTGCTCTCCGAGACCTTTATTCTCGATCAGATCGTGGGTTTGATCGATCGGGGGGTGGCGGTCGATATTTATGCTGTGTTCGAGGGCGATTGGGCCCACTGCCACCCGCTGGTTGAGGCCTACGGGTTGTGCGATCGCACCTATTTCCCCCCGGTGCCCTTCTCGCCCAGGGTCATCCCTCGGTTGCTAAGGGCACCGCATCTGTTGGGCCGCCCCCAGGCCGCCCCCCTAGCCGTCCAGCTCAAGAGCTTAAACATTTTCAAATATCGGTTCCAGGCGCTTTTTCTGCATCTGCTGTACCTGTCTAGCCGCCTAAACGGCACCCAGCACTACGACATCATCCACTGCCACTTTGGCATGTACGGCCTGATCGGAGTCGATCTGCGAGACCTGGGGCTGATCTCCGGCAAAATCGTCACCTCCTTTCACGGCATGGATATCCATGTTTACCCAAGGCGCCACGGGCGCGGGGTTTATCGGCGGCTCTTTGCCCAGGGCGACCTGTTTACCGTCAACAGCCACTTCACCGGCTCAAAGCTCAAGGCGCTGGGCTGCCCCACCGACAAAATCGTCA
The DNA here is from genome assembly GCA_003249105.1 of Leptolyngbya sp. Classification (GTDB taxonomy): domain Bacteria; phylum Cyanobacteriota; class Cyanobacteriia; order Phormidesmidales; family Phormidesmidaceae; genus Nodosilinea. The sequence goes on from QBLT01000028.1 coordinate 26,338, forward strand.
AGCTTCCCGTAGGGCTGAGCACCCAGCTCTACGGCACCGCAGGCGCTGAGCGCCCCAGCGCCGATGGCCCGGTGCGCCTGCTCACCGTGGCCCGCCTCACCGAAAAAAAGGGCCTGGAGTACAGCATTAGAGCTGTCGCCAACCTGGCCAAAGCGCATCCCCACATCCGCTACGACATCGTCGGCGTCGGCCCCCTTCAGACGGCCCTCACCCAGCTGATCGCCAGCCTCAAAGCCGACGCCTACATTCATTTACTGGGGCCGCGCAACCAGATCGAGCTGCGCGCCCTCTACAACCAGGCCGATATTTTTGTGCTGGCCAGCGTCACCGCCGCCGATGGCGATATGGAAGGGCAAGGCCTGGTGCTGCAAGAGGCCCAGGCCAGCGGCCTGCCGGTGGTCTCCACCTGGCACAACGGCATCCCCGAGGGGGTCCTGGTCAACGAGTCGGCCTTTTTGGTGCCCGAGCGCCAGGTTGAGCCCCTCACCGAGCGCCTGGCCTACCTGGTCAGGCAGCCAGCCCAGCGGCAGCGCCTGGGCCAAGCGGGCCAGGATTTTGTGCGGCAGACCTTTGACATTGCCCTGCTCACCGACCAGCTGCTGACTCTCTACAAAGGGCTGCTATGACCGATCCAGCCTCCCTGCGCTGTCTCTTTCTGCACAACTACTACCAGCAGGCCGGGGGAGAAGACCTCTCCATGGCCGCCGAGATCGAGATTTTGCGCCAGGCCAACCACACCGTCGAGCTACTGGCCTGGCACAACGACGCCATTGCCGACCTAGCGGGGGCAGAGAAGCTCAGCTTGTTTTGGCAAACCACCTGGAACAGCGCCTCAAAGCGCCGGGTCTACGACGCGCTGCAACGGTTCAACGCCGATCTGCTCCATGTGCAAAATTTCTTTCCGCTGGCCTCGCCCGCAGTGTACTCTGCGGCGCGACAGCTGGGCGTACCGGTGGTGCAGCACCTGCGCAACTTTCGCCTGGGCTGCCTCAACAGCTACCTATATCGCCAGGGCCGAGTCTGCGAGGCCTGCGTGGGGCGCAACCCCTGGCGCGGGGTGGCCTACCGCTGCTACCGAGGGTCGCTTCCGGCATCCCTGAGCCTGTGGCAAATGCTCACCACCCATCGCTGGCGGCGCACCTGGCATCGCGAGGTAGATGTATTTATCACACCCAGCCGGTTTGCCGCCACCAAGCTGATCGAAATCGGCCTCCCCGCCGAAAAAATTCAGGTCAAGCCCAACTTTGTGGCCGACCCCGTGGCAGGCAACTCGCCGCCACCGCCGCCCGACCGACCGATCTTTACCTTTGTGGGGCGGCTGTCGCCCGAAAAGGGCGCCCTGGAACTGTTACAGGCCTGGCAGCAGGTGCGCCAACCCGACTGGCAGCTTTGGATCGTGGGCGACGGCCCCGAAAAAGCGACGCTGGAACGGTTTTGCCAGGAGCACGACCTGGGGAACGTGCGGTTTTGGGGCCACTGCTCGCCGCCCCAAACCCTTGAGCTCCTACAGCGCTCCACCCTGCTGGTTTTGCCCTGCCGGTGGTACGAAACCTTTGGCCGGGTAGTCATTGAGGCCTTTGCCTGCGGTCGGCCCGCCCTGGTCTCTAACATTGGGGCGGTGGCCGAGCTAGTAAACGACGGCGAGACTGGTTTTCAGGTGCCCTACACCGACACTGCCGCCTGGGTGGAGCGACTCACCTGGTGCGGCCAAAACCTGGCGACCCTGGCCCGGTTTGGCACCCAGGCCCGTCAGAGCTATCTGCGGCACTACACCCCAGCGATCAACTACCAGCGCCTGCGAGAAATTTATCAGCAGGTGTTGCGCTAGGGTGATTTCCGAGAACTAAATTACCGATTTTCGCCATGCTAGCCTGTGTAGCAGTGAATCAGGAGAGCCTGCATGGAGTTACCCCCGAAGCCCAGTGAACAGTT
>QBLT01000290.1 GCA_003249105.1 Leptolyngbya sp.
CATAGGAGCCGGGCGCGGTTCAAAGATCGGCCCCCTAGGGGCGGCGGGTCTGGGCTGGCTGGGCTGCGACTGGGCTGGCCCCCGACGAAAGGTCGGCAGCGAGGCGTTGCGGGCGGCGGGGCGAGTGACTGGCTCGATCTCGGGCTCTACTGGGGCGGGGCCAAAGTCGGGGGCGAGCTGCTGGTGCTGTCGCCACTGGTTGCGACGACGGGCGATGGGGGACGGGCGCTGTTGCCCGTCACGGCCCCAGCCGCCGGAGTCAGCTTCGCCAGGCAGCTGAAGTCCGTCGCGGCCTGGGCTAGGCCCAGGAGCTGACTCTCCCCAGGGCGAGCCCGCCTCGGGACGGCCTGCCGAAAATGGATTACGAGGATCGTCGTACTGTGCCATGGTCGTTCGCCCTGTGCCTTTCGCCCTGTGTGCCGTTCACCCGTTTGCCGCTGCGATCGAGGATCAGTCGTCTGTCAGTTTTCTGGGGGAGCCTGGCTGGCCGCCCAGTTGATCTGCCGCAAAACGCCCCTAAGCATAGCCAATTCTTGGCGATCGGGACCGGCTCGATGCAGCAACCGCCGCAGTTTAGCCATGCGGCTTGCGGCGGTATGGGGGTAAAGATAACCGATTTTTAGCAAAACGATTTCCAAATCTTGATAAAAGCCCTCCATCTGCTCCAGAGGTGCTAGACGCCCCGCCGTTGCGGCCACCCCCACGGTTGGGAACGATTCCCCGATCGCCTCGGCGATCGCTCCCCGATGCAGCAAGTAGGCACACACCGCCACCGCCTGGGCTAAGTTCAGCGACGGGTAGCTGTCGCTGGCCGGAATGCGTACCCAGCGCTGGGCGTAGATCAGCTCGTCGTTGCTCAGCCCCCGGTCTTCGGGGCCAAAGATCAGAGCGGCGGCGAAGCTCTCGGCTGGGGTGGGAGGCAGCAGCCAGGGCAGGGCCACCTCCGGCAGCTCCAGGGGCTGGTCTTGGCGGTGCAGGCGACCGGTGGTGGCGATCGCCCGTTCACACCCCGCGATCGCCTCAGGCAGGCTCGACACCGTGGTTGCTGCCGCCAGCACATCGCCGCCGTGCACCGCCATTCGCAGGGCCTCCTCCGAGGCCGGGTCACACAGGGGGTTGACCAGCACCAGGTAGCGCAAACCCATATTTTTCATCACCCGTGCCGTAGCGCCCACGTTCAGCGGCCCCGCTGGCTCGACCAGGACAATACGAATGCGATCGAGCTGCCAAAGGCCCATGACTGAAACGTTTATATAGTGGTGGCAGTCCCCCATAGTAGCGGGTGGCGGCAGGTTGACACCGGACCGACCCGGAGAGATTAGAGGAACTGAAGAAACGGTGAATTTTCGTCCCTGGCAGGGATTTTTTTGACTCTGCCAAACGCCCGGTTTGTAGGATTGGAGCGATCTGTCGAGCTGATCTGCCCCATGGCTAACCCGTTGAAAGTGCTGCTGTTTGAGCTCTACGCCACCCTGCGCGACTGGGTTAAGCCCGCCCCGGCGATGGTGCGCTTGCCAGGGGAGTTTGTCAAGGGCATCAACTTTGGCGGCGAGGCAGTGGAAATTGGGGGCGATCGCTGGCAGTCCCATACGGAGGCTCTGGCTGCGGGGCTAGCTACACCGGGGGCCACCACCGCCACCACCTACTGCGTGCCCGAGCCCTACGTCAGCCGGGGAACGCGGGCCATGCTGAACTCCGTTATCTTCAAACCACAGACCCTAGAGATCGAGCAACCCCTGCCCAACGACCGCTACGACCTCTACCTGTGGATCATGGAAAACTACAAAACCCACTGGCACGCTCTGGAGCTGCGGGTGGCTGGGCAGGCCGTCGCCCAAGGGCTTGGCTATCTGCCCTATCGAGGCTGGGCACGCTACGGCCCCTACCCCGTCACCGTGACCGCAGGCCGTCTGTACCTCAGCCTGACCACCAGCGATCCCCAAATTGACGCCCACCTTATGGGCCTAAGCCTGCACAAACGCCCCTAACCCACCCACTCCCCTACCCTGCCTCATCCTCAAACCGATACCCCACCCCGGTTACAGTCTTCACAAAGGTGGGCTGCGACGAGTCGGGTTCAACTTTCTTGCGCAGGCGGGCGATGTGGGTATCGACGACGCGCTCGTCGCCAAAGAAATCTTCGCCCCAGAGTTTTTCGATCAGGTGGTGACGGCTCCAGACCCGACCGGGGTAGCTCATAAAGGTGGCCAGCAGATCAAACTCCAGCGGGGTGAGATCGAGCAGCTCTAGGTCGCCCGAGTCTCCCTGGCGGTGGGCGGTGCGCTGGTCGAGATCGAGGCTAAAGTGAGCGGTGCGGTAGGTCTGGGTGGGGGCTTCTTGGCTGTGGCGCAGGCTGCGGCGCAGCAGCGCGCGAACCCGGGCCACCAGTTCCCTGGGGCTAAAGGGCTTGACCAGATAGTCGTCGGCCCCGGTAGACAGGCCAATGATGCGATCGATTTCTTCGCCCCGGGCGGTGAGCATGAGAATGTAGGGATCTTTGGCCCCCGGCCCCTGGCGCACCCTGGCGCACACTTCCAACCCGTCGAGCTTGGGCAGCATGACGTCGAGAATCATCAGATCGGGCTGGAGCGTCTGCTGGTAGCGCAGGGCGGTTTCGCCGTCGTCGCAGACCTCACAGGTAAAGCCCTCTTTTTCGAGGTAAAGCCGAATCAGGCGAGCAATTTCGGCCTCGTCTTCCACAATTAGAATCAGCACCGCGATCTATCACCCCAGATATCTTGTCGCAGAATATCAACCTTGCACTAGCATACTCACTAAGGAAGTCCCCGCCCTAATTGGGTCGTCCTTGGGCTAGATCACAGTCCGGGGGCTAGGAGCCGATGCATCCGCAGGACTCAGGGTTGCGCCTCGGCCTGGGAGCACTTTAAACGGCCCAGAATTCTCCACCTGGGTTGTGCGGTTTGATCGTTCACGCTTTGGAGCACTACAGCTTGGGGCAATATCCATCGGTACGCTATGACCTCACTATCACCCTCCACCCACACCAGCTTTGAACCGCTACAGCGGGCCTTTGCCGCCTACCTCAAAGAGACCCGCCGCTACCCTGGGCTGACCCTCGACTGCTCGGAGCGGGCGGGGCGATTGCTGCTGCTGGCGGAGCACAGAGGCCCAGAGGCGGATGCACCTATGGACTTACTTAAGGATCTGGAGTCGGCGTTTCAGGAGCTGGTGCCGACGGTGGGGCTGCCGGAGGCCGACTGGGCGGCGGTCGATGCCCTGGCGGTACGGCTTTACCTCAAGCTCAGGTCAGTCGCCCAGCCCTACGCCATGCACACGTTTACCTGGCACCCCCAGGATGCGGCGCAGGTAATTTTTCCAGCTACCGTTGCGCCGCCTGTGATTGATACAGCGGTCGATAGGGGGGGTAGTGCCGCCGCTATCGATATTCCGGATCACCTGGCTGACGTTGGGGCATTTGAACCCGACCTCAGTGCTGCCGAGGGCAGCGCCAGAACAGATTCCGCTGGGCTGGGGTTTAGCGATGCGGCCCTGGCGCTGCCCGATACCGCAGTGCAGCCGCCTCCAGGGCCTGGGTGGGGTGAGCGCAGCCAGATCTGGGCTCGTCAGGGGCTGCGATCGCTGCGCGACTACTGGAGCTATGGCCTAGCAGGGCTTATTTTGGTGGGCAGTGGGGCCTTTTCCTACGCCCTGTCGCGGCCCTGTGTAGTGGGCAGCTGCGATCGCCTCGATCAGGCCACCGAGTACTACGATCTGGCCCAGGCCACGCTGGTAGGCACCCCGACCGGCGACGACCTGACCACCGCCCAGGCCGATCTTCAAACGGCGATCGATATGCTGGCTCCCATTCCTACCTGGTCGGCTTACTACGACACAGCCCAGGGCGACTTGTCGCGCTACGAGGGCGACATTGTCTTCCTCAACGCCATTATTCACGCCCAAAGGCTGGCCAGTGAAGCAGCTAACCTGAGCCAGTCACCGCCTCACCCCGTGGAGCGGTGGGTGAAGGTGCATATGCTCTGGCAGCAGGCGATCGACCAGCTCAGCAGCATTTCTGCCGACAGTCCAGCCTTTGACTACAGCCAGCAAAAACTGCGCGAATATCGAGCTAACTACAGCGCCATTGGCCGCCGTATCACGGCTGAAGAGGAGGCCGAGGCCAATTTCAGCACCGCCATTCAAACCGGCGACCTGGCCCGGCAGCGCATGGAAACCGCCAACTCCCTGGCGGGTTGGCAACTGGCCGCTAAGGAGTGGCAGGCAGCCATTAAGGGCCTGTCGCTGATTCCCCAGGGCACAATGGTCTATGACGAAGCCCAGGCCCAGCTGAGGGACTACCAGGGGCAGCTCAACCGCACCAGCAACCGCTCTACCCTAGAGGAAGCCGGAGCCAACAACTACCACCGGGCAGTGCAGGCCGCCCGCAGCGCCGCCGCTGCCGAGGCCAAGGGCCAGTGGACTGTGGCCGTGACCCAGTGGCGGCAGGCAGTGGCCAGCGCCGAGCAAATTCCTGCCGATACCATTTTGGCGGAGGAGGGCGGGGTGCTGCTCGAAACCTACCAGCCAGCCCTGGCCAACGCCCAAAATCGCCTTCGCACCGCCGTGGCGCTGCAAACCCTAACCACTAACCTGGCTCAGCTCTGCGAGTTTTCGGCCACCCCCTGCACGGTGCGCGAAGACGCCAGCCAAATCCGCGTGGTGCTCTCTAGCCAGTACGCCGAGCCCCTGCGCCAGGCCATTACCCCCCCGGCAGCAGACGGCACCTTTGCCTTTACCAACCAGCTCAATTCCGGATCCCAGCAGCTGATTGAGCAAATTATTACCACTAGCCATCAGGTTGACCGTCAGGTGGCAGTATACGACGCCCAAGGCGGGTTTGTGGCCCGCTACCGGCCCGACCTGGGCGGGTTTATCAAGAATTAGTAGGGATCCCTATGCAGCCATGGGGGAGGCAACCTTAATCTGGTTTTTGCCGTTGAACTTAGCGGCGTAGAGGGCCGCGTCGGCCATTTGATAGCTCTGGGTTAACGCCCTGGTCAGAGGTAAAACCACTGAGGCCAATGATGACCAAAATCAGGGGGCAACGGCTGGGAGGCTAGAGCTGGGGCATAGTGATCTGCAAAATTTCTTGACGAATGACCTCGGTCTTGTCCAGGGCTTCTTCGGGCAGATAGCCCACCATGAGAAGGGCAAACTCGTCACCGCCGATGCGGGCCGCTAGGTCGGTGGTGCAAATCTGGCGGCTCAGCACCTGCCCCACTTCCTGGAGCAGCTGGTCGCCCGCGCTGTGGCCGTAGGTATCGTTGATGTCTTTAAAACCCGTCGAGGTCGAGCAGCATCAGGGTGTGCTCCATCGCTCCGGGTTGGTAGATCAGGGCCGTCAGCGCGGCCTCTAGCCCTCGACGGTTGGCAATGCTGGTACAGCAATTATAAATTCAAAAATAGTTAGGATGTATTACCCGTGGTTGCTGGCGTCGACTCGTCGAGCATGCAGTCAATCAGATGCTGCCAGGAGTCAAAGAGCAGATACTTCGTTAGGGTCTGAAGGTCTTGAAAGAAGCCCTTGCGGGTACCTCGCTGCTGTCGGATTCGCGGGTAGGAGGCCTCAACGAGATGCAAGACGGTATGAAACAAGAACGCCAGAACGTTGAGGGTGAGCAGGGTCATGGCCAGATGGTGTTG
>QBLT01000291.1 GCA_003249105.1 Leptolyngbya sp.
GCTCTGTTCCTTTCAGCCGGGTCGAGGTGTCTTTCAACAACACCTTGAGGCTATTGGTTAATACTACAGAGGCAACATCCATCATCTCAGGGGAAGAACAACACAGGTCTCTCATGCCATAATGGATGATTATTTGCTTGGGCCACTCTAAATCTGTTCTGATGCATGACACGGTGATTGGACTGTTCATCAACCGCTATGAATTTGGGCGGGCTGTATGACAAGCAATACACAGGTCTAGAACACTACCCGTTTTCTTAACCACTGCACCGATCGCCTGTTGTTGCAGCGGGTAGGTGGTCGCTATCGGTTTATTCACCGCTTGGTGCAAGAGCGCTTCGCCGCTATGCCGCATTAACTGTGACAGACAGGGCCGGGCATGAGGGTGAATTCATATCTGCATTTGGCAATGCCCAGCTAACCCTAAAACTGGCGGCGCGAGAAAATTAGGATCGATACTGCCAGCAGCAGCGCCGTGTAAAGCATGCCATAGAGGGCATGGCCAAACAGCTCTGGAGTGGTGGGCAGCAGTTCCATGCCGTAGGCGGCGGCGTTTCGCAGATTGAGGCGTTCTAGGTCGGGCAGCACCAGGTAGAGGAGGTTGGTGAGCTGCTGCACCGCTGGGGTTTCGCTGAGTTTGCCAAAGGCGACTAAGTCCTGGCTCAGGTGGCCCATGAGATAGACCGCAAAGGCAAGCAGTGTGGCCAATAGCGAACTGGTAAACACGCCAAAGACAATGGCCACGGCCACCAGCAGTGCCGCTTCTAGAGTGATGAAGAGCAGCGCCAGCACCAGGCTCCCCAGCGAGAAGGGTACGCCGCTGGCGGCCAGCAGCAGCATAAAAATGGCTCCGAGGGCGGCGATCAGCACCGCCAGCACCGCGGTCAAGCCCAAATGCTTGCCGACGATGAACTCGGCTCGACTGACGGGCTTGGCAATTAGCACTAGCACCGTACGCTTCTCAATCTCTTTGTTGACCAGCCCGGTGCCCACAAACACCGCCACCACCACGCTCAGCAGGTGAATGCCCGCCAGCCCCAGATCCATCAAAATCTTGTTTTCGGCCCCGGCAGAAATGTCGGGCAGCAGCACCCGCGCGAGCACCAGCAGCAGAGCAAACAGGGCCACCAGGTACAGAATGCGATCGCGAATCACCTCTAAAAATACGGTGCGGGCAATTACCCCCACCCGCGATAGCACTATTGGCTTAACCACTTCTGCACCTCTCAAGATTAGCCTTGCTGTCGTATGCCCCTAGGATGCCCAGCCTGACGCGGCGTTTGCAGGTCGCAGGTGAGGCTAGACCACTGGGTGGTGGTGTAACCTGGTGCGGCGTTTTCGGGGTCTACTAGGCCGCCTCGGTTAATGGGCATCAGCAGGCAGGTTTTTTCTAGGTAATAGCCGTTTGGGTTGGCGGCTGGCCCCGACCAAATGGCCCACAGTTTGAGGGTATAGCCGTCGCCATTGGCCAGGGGCTGAAAGTCAAGCCGCCACAGCGAATCTTCTAGGGATGCGTCGCGACCCATCTGCGATTGTACCCGCTGCTGTAGCGCCTGACTCTGGCCTTCAAAGTTGAGTAGCCACCGCTCTACCGAGGGCCAGGGTTTGTTGTCGATCTGCTCCCGCAGCATTTCTTCGGCCATGGTGAGGTGGGTGACCCCGGCGGGCAGCGCCACCTCCTGGCCGGGGAAGCGGTAGACAAAGGCGCTGTGGTCAACGCTGTCGGCCACTAGGCTAGGGTAGTCGCGCACCCACGATTGAATGCGAAAGTAAAACTGAAACCAGCTGCTAAACAGCAGGCTGAGGCAAAACAACAGCGCCAACTGCTGGCGCACCATGACTGGCGGTGTTTTTAGGTCAAAATCCCAGCTTATGAGGCTGGGCACGGCAATCACCGCAAAGGAGACCAGGGGCCAGGAGACCAGGGCGGGCTGGAGCCACCGCCCGCCCCACGACCCAAACAAAAAGAGGCATAGAATGGCCCCTGAGACCCAGGGGGCTACGGGAATGCCAAACAGCCGGACTCGGTTGGCCTCTAGCGCCCAGCCCACCCCCAGGGCCAGGCAGATCCAGCTGATGGTGGCCAGCAGCCCTACGGTAAAGGCCGTGGCGGACAGGAGGCGCGCCAGCAGCGACACCAGCCACGAAAACAGGCTCATGTAGATGACGGTCTGCCAGGAAAAGTAGCGCGGCGGCAGCACCGCTTGCCACAATTCCACGAGGGTTTGACGCAAAAAGCCGAAGAAACCTACCATCCCAGCACCCCGCTTTGGTTGATCAGCAGCAGCACCACCAAGATGGCGGTAAAGCTAGCGGCGTTAGCCTGGAGCATGGCGAGGGCGCGGGGGGAGTTGCCCTGACGGCCTTCAATCTGGGCTCGCCGGGCCCGTTCGTAGCGCTGGCGGCGATCGCTTTCGATCGCCTCTGGGGTATTTTCTACGGGCTTTTGGCCCAGCAGTTGCAGCAGCCAGAGCAGCCCCTGAAGCTTGATCCAGTAGGTGACAAAGAAGGCGGCGATCGCTACCACTACCACCACCACCGGCAGCGCATTGTGCCAGGTATTGATGTAAAACCGATTGAACAGCACGTAGCTAATCACCTGGCTGCGCAAGGCCAGGGGCAGCACCGCCTCGATGGCCAAGAACGCCACCCAGCCCAAACTGGTGGCCAGCAGGTTGAGGGTGGCAGCATACTGCATACTGGTGCGGTAGCCCAGGCGCAGCTGCTGGCGCAGCACCATGGCTTCTAGCACAATGGCCACCATCAGCAGCATGCTCTGCACGGCGATCGCCCGCAGCGGCAAAATGCCAAGTTCTGATAGCAAGTCGTTAATGGGCATGGGCGCTGAGGGTGGGTCGCAAATCTCGACCCCTGATGGGGGGTTCCCGGTGCACTCTCAAGGGTATAACCTCGGCCCGGCTTTCGCTAAGATCTTAGATCGGGCCGCTCAAGAATCCACACATCCGCACACCTAGTACGCAATCCGCAACATCCATGGTTAGAACCGGCATCGGCATTCGCACCGCCCAGCAGGGCAACGAGCGAATTACAGGGCAAATTCACGTCTACGACGGCGAGGGTAAGGGCAAGTCCCAGGTGGCCCTGGGGGTGGTGCTGCGCTCCATTGGCCTGGGCATTCAGAATTTTTTGGAGAGCCGGGTGCTGCTGCTGCGGTTTCTCAAGGGGCCGGGCCGCACCTACGACGAAGACGCCGCTATTGAGGCGCTCCAGCGGGGCTTTCCCCACCTGATTGACCAGGTGCGCACCGGGCGAGCCGAATTTTTTGGCCCTGAAGAAATCACCAAGTTCGACAAGCAGGAGGCGCAGCGGGGCTGGGATGTGGCCAAGGGGGCGATCGCATCGGGCCTTTACTCAGTGGTGGTGCTCGACGAAATTAACCCGGTGCTCGATCTGGGCCTGCTCAATGTGGATGAGGTGGCCAAAACCCTGCGCAACAAGCCCGACCACCTGGAGATCATCGCCACCGGGCGCGGTGCCCCCCAACCCCTGCTTGACGTGGCCAACCTGCACTCCGAGATGAAGCCCCAGCCCAAACCCGAGGGCATTGAGGGCATCGAGGGCATCGAGATCTACACCGGCTCGGGCAAGGGCAAATCGACTAGCGCTCTAGGCAAAGCGCTTCAGGCCATTGGGCGGGGCATTAGCCAAGACTTCTCCCACCGGGTGCTGATTATTCAGTGGCTCAAGGGGGGCAATGGCTATACCGAAGATGCGGCGATCGCGGCCCTGCGCAAAATTTACCCCAACCTGGTTGACCACCAGCGCTGCGGCCGCGATGCGATCGTCTGGCGGGGGCAGCAGCAGGAAATCGACTATGTGGAGGCGGAAAGAGGCTGGGAGATCGCTCGGACGGCGATCGCCTCAGGCCTTTACAAAACCATCATCCTTGACGAGCTTAACCCCACCGTCGATCTAGAGCTGCTGCCCGAGGAGCCGATTCTTCAGGCGCTGCTGCGCAAGCCTCGCGGTACGGAGGTGATTATCACCGGGCGCTGCAAAAATCGCCCCGCCTATTTTGAGCTAGCTAGTACCCACTCCGAAGTCTTCAACCACAAGCACTACGCCGACAAAGGGATCGATTTAAAGCGCGGCGTTGATTTTTAAAAGTCAGTTGTTTCCGTCAACATTTAGAGAAAAAACAGAGTAGCAAATCACTACTTCACATACAGAAAAGAATGCCCAAGGTCATCGCCTTGGGCATTCTTTCTACGGTTCTGTTAGGCTTCACTAAACAAGCCGCATAATGCAATTACAAAACCTATTGATTTGCTCTGGGAGAAGTTGTTGTTGCTACTCAACCCAGTTGCGGTTGCGGTGGGCGGCTAAACGCTCCTCGTAGGAACGGAGCAGTCCGTGGTTATCCTCGTCGCTCAATCCATAGAAGCCGGTTTCTTGATCGTAGACGTTGGCATTGTGCTCGGGGTTGCCAGGGTGGGTTTCCGTCAGCGCACTGGTAGGAGCACCAATTGGCCCCATGCGTCGCAGGTCTCCTGCCACAGAATCATTGCGAGTAGCCGTTGCGCTGGCCGTGTTGCCGATGGGGGGCATGCGGCGCAGATCGCCAGCCCGAGAATCGTTTTGAGCCTCTGGAGAAACGTCGCTATAGCCTAAAAACTGACGGCTAGAACGGCCCTGAGCAATCGGTTGATAGATGCCTCTCACGCGTTCTTCGTAGTGCTCGTCTACTACCATGTCGCTGTCGTATTCGGGCAGATGCTCTACCTGAGATTTGGTCAAGCCATCGACATGGACGCGGGTATTATCGTAGTCGAACCGGGCTAAGCCGATAGGCAGGAGGACGTTTTTCCCAAAAATCCACGGGCCGGTATCAATCACTAAATAGCGAAAATGGCCCGAATCATCTACTAGCAAGTCCTTGGCCGACCCCACTTTATCTTCGCCTTGAGCATAAACAGAATAGGAGGTTATTTTATCCATCTGCCCGTCAGCTAGGGTTTCGCGGTAGTTAGGATAGTAATCTTTGAGTCGATGCAAAGGCATAATCTAAGCCTCCTCTAATTTGGCTTATTTCAAAACTATCGAAAATATGGGGCTGCTTCATCGCTCAACAGAGAGATGGGCTTGGCCCCAAGAGGCATACATTTATTGGAATGGGTAGACATCGGCCATGATGCAGACTGAACCAACAATTGCAACGGATGTGCTGCTGCTGGGTGGTGGTCACACCCACGCCCTGGTGCTGCGGCGGTGGGGGATGGCCCCTATGCCTGGGGTGCGGCTGACCTTGCTGAGCGACCTGGTCGATACGCCCTATTCGGGCATGCTGCCCAGCTATGTGGCCGGGCGCTATAGCTTTGATGAAGCCCACATCGACCTGCGACCGCTGACTCGCTTTGCCCAGTGCCACCTAGTGGTTGATCGCGCCGTGGGGCTCGACTTGGCTCAGCAGCGGGTGCTGTGCGCCAACCACCCGCCCCTGGCCTACGACGTGCTCTCTATCGACACGGGCAGCACCCCGGCGACGCTATCGGTGCCGGGGGCGGCGGAGTATGCGATCGCGGCCAAGCCGGTGCCTGCGCTGCTGCGCCAGTGGCAACAGCTGGTGGAAGAGGTCGAAGCCAATCCTCAAAAACCGCTCACCCTGGCGGTGGTGGGCGGCGGGGTGGGCGGC
>QBLT01000292.1 GCA_003249105.1 Leptolyngbya sp.
ACCCCACCATGCTCACCGCCCCACCTGCCACCCGTCCGCTCCAGTTCGCCAGCGACAACTACTCCGGCATCTGTCCTGAAGCCCTGGATTATCTCCTAAAAGCCAATCAAGGGGATGCGCCCGCCTACGGTGACGACGAATGGACTCAGAAGGCTTCAGATGCCTTTCGCAATATCTTTGAAACCGATTGCGAGGTGTTTTTCGTCTTTAACGGCACGGCGGCCAATTCCTTGACCTTGGCGTCGCTGTGCCAGTCGTACCACAGCGTGATTTGCCACGAGTTGGCCCATGTCGAAACCGATGAGTGCGGTGCCCCTGAGTTTGCCAGCAATGGCTCTAAGCTGCTGCTGGCCCAGGGTGACAATGGTAAGCTCGACCCTGCCGATGTAGAGCGGCTGATCACCAAGCGCACCGACATTCACTACCCCAAACCCAAGGTGATTAGCCTGACCCAGGCGACGGAGGTCGGCACCCTCTACACCACTGACGAGCTAGCAGCCCTCAGCGGTCTAGCGCGCCGCCATGGGCTAAAGGTGCATATGGATGGGGCTCGTTTTGCCAATGCCGTAGTGGCCTCAGGCCAGACCCCCGCCGAGCTGACCTGGAAAGCGGGCGTTGACGTACTCTGCTGCTGCGGCACCAAAAACGGCATGGGGATAGGCGAGGCGATTCTTTTCTTTGACCGTAGCCTGGCTGAGGACTTTGCCTACCGCTGTAAGCAGGCGGGGCAGCTGTGCTCAAAGATGCGGTTTATCTCTGCCCCCTGGCTGGGGCTGCTCGAAACGGGCGCGTGGCTGCGCAATGCTGACCACGCCAACCGCATGGCCGCCTATCTAGAGCAACGGCTGCGGCAAATTCCCGAGGTGAAGCTTTTGTTTCCGCGCCAGGCCAACGGGGTGTTTGTTCAAATGCCGCAGCCCTTGATTGATGAACTTTACCGTCGGGGTTGGAAGTTTTATACCTTCATCGGCAGTGACGGGGCGCGGCTGATGTGTGCCTGGAACACGACGATAGAGGCGATCGATGAGCTGACCACAGACATTCAGGAGGCAGTGCGCTTACTGCGCTAAAGCCTGCAACCGCTGGTTTGCTGCCGCCAAATCAAACCGTTCGGGGTCAAAATCGTAGCCAACTTTTTGCCAGAGGGCATCGATTTCATCGGGATCATCGCCATCACCTAGGCGATCGATCAGGTCAACGTAGTCCCACACGCCGTTGCAGAACTCCGGCGGGCACTGGCGCTCTCCGGCAGTGCAGTAGGGAAGGGGATGGTCGACGGGGGCGTTCACGAAGTGTTCGGGCTGGGAAATCGCCTTCAGCGTGACTTTGTGCAGCCAGCCCTGGGCGGGGGCATAGTTGTAGATCAGCGTTTCCTCAGGCTGGGTAAGCAGGGTTGAGAGTGAGCTAACCTCTCCATTGGCCAAAACCCGACCCTGCCCCTTAAACACGTAGTCAGCCTCTCCCGACCACCCCATCGCCGCCACCAAAACTTGATGGAGTTCTGTTAGGGAAACATTGCCCCGCACGGCAATCTGCCGCCAAATATAGGGATCGCTGTCGAGCAGTTCGACATGCAGGTGGTAGGTTTCAACCGTCAGGTCAGTTTCCATGGTGTCCATTGGTTTCCTTGCCACCCTCGACTCGATAATCTGTTCCCGGCCAGGCGGCCTGAATTTCTTCGGCCTGGTGGCGGGCGGCGAAGCGTTCCCAGGTGATGCCATTGACATCTACCTCGGCGGTAAAGGCCTGGGCTTCGTCATCTTCCCAGCCCAGGTGGCGTAGCTGCCCTGGTGCCACCTCTGGGGCATGGCGAATGGAAAGATTCAGCGTCTCCGTGCGCCACAGGGCATAGGTACCTTCAATCACCAGCGCCGGACTGCACCCCAAACGGGCCGAATAATCGGCCACGGAGGCTGCAATATCGTTGGATTCGATCGCTAGGTGGAGCTTTTTCATCGCGGTCTTCTCTGACGGTCTCTCGTCAACCCTGTAAACTAGGGTCAACCTTACCACGATGATTTCTACACCCATCCATGACCCACGCTACCGATATTCACACCCTGGCCCGCTGGATGGCGGCAGACTTTAGCAACCAGCAGCAGGCCTTTGAGAATCCGCCGCTGTTTGCCCACATTCGTGTCTGCATGCGCCCCCTGCCCACCGAAACCCTGGGTGGCCTAGGGTTTTACATTGAGCAGGCCTACGACTTTATGATTCAGCAGCCCTACCGCGCCCGAGGCATGAAGCTCAGCGCCCAGGGCGACCACATTTTGATTGAGAACTACACCCTCAAGGACGGCGAAGCCTTCTACGGGGCTTCCCGAGATCTGGCTCAGCTCTCGAAGCTCACCACTGACCATTTTGAAAAAACCCCCGGCTGCGACATGATCGTCCACTGGACGGGCCATAGCTTTAAAGGAGCAGTGCAACCCGGCAAAGCCTGTATGGTCGAGCGCAACGGCAAGACCACCTATTTAGACAGCGAGTTTGAAATCGACGCCGACCAGTTTGTCAGCTGGGACCGGGGTCGCGACCCAGAGACCCACGAGCACCTGTGGGGGTCGCTGGCAGGGCCGTTTGAGTTTAAGCGCCGGGCCAGCTTTGCGGATGAAGTGAAGGAGTAAACGGGAAGGTAAGGGAGATGGGGGGATAAGGGAGATGGGGGAGACGTGATCTATTAAGGTTGTGGATTTTCCTTGTCTTTAACTTTTCACCTTCCCCACCTCCATCACGCCAACTTGCTTCCCCGCCGCCACTGATCGCTATGATGGGGAACATCGCACCAGTGCAGAATTAGGAGCCAAGGACGTGGAGTCCAAATATAACCCCGCAGACATCGAGAAGAAGTGGCAGCAGGCTTGGGCCGAGCAGGGGCTAGATCGGGCGATCGAGAACCCCGATCAGCCAAAGTTCTATGCGCTGTCGATGTTTCCGTACCCGTCGGGGAACCTGCACATGGGCCACGTGCGCAACTACACGATTACCGATGTGGTGGCGCGGGTGCGGCGCATGCAGGGCTACCGGGTGCTGCACCCGATGGGGTGGGATGCCTTTGGTCTACCGGCGGAGAATGCGGCCATCGATCGCGGCATTCACCCCGCCCAGTGGACGTACCAAAATATTGACCAGATGAGGGCGCAGCTGCAAGAACTGGGTCTCTCCTACGACTGGGAGCGGGAGGTGGCCACCTGTGCCCCCGACTACTACCGCTGGACCCAGTGGATTTTCATTCAGATGTTGCAGATGGGGCTGGCCTACCAGAAAGAGGCGGCGGTCAACTGGGACCCCATCGACCAAACCGTGCTGGCCAACGAGCAGGTCGATAGTGAGGGGAAGTCGTGGCGATCGGGGGCGATCGTGGAGAAAAAGCTGCTGCGCCAGTGGTTCCTCAAAATTACCGACTACGCCGAAGAGCTGCTGCAAGACCTCGATAAGCTGCCCGGCTGGCCCGAGCGGGTGCGCACCATGCAGGCCAACTGGATTGGCAAATCGACCGGGGCACGGGTGGTGTTTAAGACCGAGGCGGGGGATGCCTTGCCGGTGTTTACCACCCGGCCCGACACCCTCTGGGGGGCCACCTTTATGGTGCTGTCGCCCGAGCATCCCCTGGTGGAGAAGCTGACTGCGCCCGATCGCGTCGCTGCGGTAGACGACTACCGCAAAGCCGCCGCCGCCAAGAGCGAGATCGATCGCACCGCCGAAGACCGCGAAAAAACCGGCGTGTGGACGGGCAGCTATGCGGTGAATCCGGTGAACGGGGCGAAAATCCCCATCTGGATCGCTGACTATGTGCTGATGGGCTACGGCACCGGGGCAATTATGGCGGTGCCTGCCCATGACCAACGGGACTTTGAGTTTGCCCGCAAGTTTGGCCTGCCCGTCAAGGTGGTGGTGCAGCCTGAGGGAGAATCCTTCGATGGCGATACCTTGACCAAAGCCTGGCCCGGAGAAGGGGTGATGGTCAACTCTGGGCCGCTGAATGATATCCCCGCTGGCAAGGGCGAGGCCGAGAGTGTCCCAGCAGCCATTCACTGGCTTGAAGTTAACCAAAAGGGCAAAGGCGAGTCGAACTACCGCCTGCGCGACTGGCTGATCTCCCGCCAGCGCTACTGGGGGGTGCCGATTCCGGTGGTGCACTGCCCCGAGTGCGGCATTGTGCCCGTACCCGACGAGCAGTTGCCCGTCACCCTGCCGGAGGATGTGGAATTTTCGGGTCGCGGCGCGTCGCCCCTGGCCCAGCTGGGCGACTGGGTGAATGTGCCTTGCCCCACTTGCAACCGCCCCGCTCGGCGCGAAACTGACACCATGGACACTTTCATTGATTCGTCCTGGTACTTTTTGCGCTACACCGATGCGAAAAACCCCGAGTCGGCCTTTGCCCAGGCCCAGGCCAACGGCTGGATGCCGGTGGATCAGTACGTGGGCGGCATTGAGCACGCCATTTTGCACCTGCTGTACTCGCGGTTTATTACTAAGGTTTTGCGCGATCGCGGCCTGGTCTCCTGCGATGAACCCTTTGAGCGGCTGCTCACCCAGGGCATGGTGCAAAACACTGCCTACAAAAATCCCAAAACTGGCAAGTATGTTGCCCCTGAGGATGTTGCTGATCCAGCACATCCTGTAGATCCCCAGACAGGGGAGACCCTGGAGGTGTTCTACGAAAAGATGTCGAAGTCGAAGTACAACGGCGTTGACCCCAAATCGGTGCTGGCCAAGTACGGGGCCGACACCGCTCGCATGTTTATTCTCTTCAAAGCGCCGCCCGAAAAAGACCTGGAGTGGGACGACGCTGACGTAGAGGGGCAGTTCCGCTTCCTCAACCGCGTCTGGCGATTGGTAACGGAATACATTGCCAACGTAGGGGCAAACGGCGGTTTGCCCTCCGGGGATGTTGCCGCCGCCGATCTCTCCAAGGATGAGAAAACCCTGCGCCGCGCCATCCACACCGCCATTCAGGCGATCACCGAAGACATTGACGGCGACTATCAGTTCAATACCGCCGTGTCGGAGCTGATGAAGCTCAGCAATGCCCTTACCGATTCTGCCGCTAAAAATTCCCCGGTCTATGCCGAGGGTGTGCGCGCCCTGGTGCTGCTGCTGGCTCCCTTTGCCCCCCACATGGCCGACGAACTGTGGCACCAGTTGGGCAACCCCGACTCGGTGCACCGCGCCCCCTGGCCCGTGTTTGACCCCGCTGCCCTGGTGGTGGATGAGATCACGCTGGTCATTCAGATTATGGGCAAAACGCGCGGCACCCTGGAGGTGCCCGCCGACTCCGACAAAGCCGCCCTGGAGCGGTACGCCCGCGAGTCGGAAGCGGCTCAGCGCTACCTGGAAGGCAAGGAGATCAAGAAGGTGATTGTGGTGCCGGGCAAGTTGGTGAATTTTGTGGTGGCGGGGTAACTAAGGGCTGCTGCTGACGGGCATTCTCTAACTTTTGCCAAATGGATCCCACCCTGATTGTGAGCGTATCTAAAGGTTAGGGGAAGGCTCAGTCAGCGGCCTCGGCACCGAGGGAAAGAGGTCATCAAAGCGGTGATTGGCCCAAGCCAGCCTAAGCAGAAGGAGATGGTTAAAGCCATCCTCACTCCAGCGCATGCCAACACCCTTGAAACGCTGCTGAATGAGCCATTTACA
>QBLT01000293.1 GCA_003249105.1 Leptolyngbya sp.
TTCTCGGTTCCTGCCACAGAACCCCTGACGCTTGAACTATTCATGCAACAAAGCCTGAGGGGATTAGCCAATGACCTACTTGTCAGACCCCGAGGGCGTCCCCGAAGATTGGGATGAGCCTATCCTGGCCGATGGGCAGCAGCAAGCCCGGCGAAAGTGCAAGGCAATGGCCGAAGACTATACTGAACAGGGTCGTTCAGAGGTTGAGTTGATCGACGTCATCAAGGCCAGTACCAAGACCCGCAACCGCTACCTTTGTCGATTCAGGAGTCAGCCATGAATGTGACCCAGCTTGTGTTTTCTTGGCCTCGGGATGCTCAGTACTCCTGTGAACCTGACACCTACCAAGGGTGGGCTATTGAAGACTACGATTTCGAGATTAGTGGTGTTGCCCCTGCGGTTGGTGATGTTCGTTCTTGGGAAGGACGGCAGTGGACAGTAGCTCAAGTTGAGGATTATTCCCCCGCCGATGGCTCTGAAAACAGTTTCAGTGTGGCGGTGCTAACCATTAATGGCCAAGTCCCCGATCGCGACCCGTGGGACAGCTCAGGGCAGCGGCTAATGTATGTTTGTGTCTCCCCAGACGATGTGCTGTTTGGTCTACCTGAGCATCCCGAGGCACTCCCTGAAGTGGGTGCTGAAGTCCACGATATGCCGGGTTGGGTGGCTAGCACCGTTAGGGAATTTGAGCCTGTCACCGAGGGCACCTATGACCAGGTATTGGTCTACTGGTGCGCTGCGGCAGTAGTGCCCCAGCAACAGGCGATCGCCGCTTAGAGACCGCGATCGCACCTTCCAGCTAAAAGCCCTTGCCGTCTGGTGGTCTTGTTTTGGATAGGTGTGACGCCATTGACCGCCACTTACCGCTTTTCCTCGCCATGGCTCTCTGACTCTGACTCCCTGGGCGACATGGGGCGGCATGGGGCAACACCGAGCGTCAAATGGCGCAGTAGCCCTATCCGTGAGGCTAGCTACGCCCTGGAAGGGCTACGCTTCCGAACCGTACAGACATTACGCCATCCCTGGCGGGGTAAAGCCTCCTAAACCCCACCCATCAAGCGGTTTAGCGATTTGATGGGTAAGATCGGCAAAACAAAACCCCCGGCACTGATGGCCAGGGGTGGAGGTGAAATTCCGCTAGGGTTATTCTGCCTCCAACTGCTCCAGGGCGGCGATCGCGCTTTTGATACCCGTGTAGGCTTTATCTAGGAGCGCGGCTTGGGCTTTGTCAGTGGGTTCAGTGTGCAAGATGCGGTTGAGGATTTGCTCTAGGGTCTGAATGTCGGCGTCCATTTGCTACCTCGCTGGTGTGTCTAACCTGAACTATCCCATCGACCTGGCCCCGGCGTTGCTGCTGGCCTGCGCGTTGTGTACGCAAACCCTGGCATACTATGTGGCCCCTGCAAGATCGCCCCAGGTAGGGGCGTAGCAACGACGGCCTGTCCAAAACCATCCCTCAGTGAGTGCTTATTTCTCCCGGTTCTCCTGCCGGAGTCGGTGAAACTTCTCCGCCGCGCTGTCGGCATAGCTCTTAATGGACTCATAGCCCGCCTGGGGGCGAGTGTCGTGAGCCAGCTCAGGGTTGCCCGAGTACCACTCTGCCGCCACTCGCTTCACCGCCGTATTCATATCGTGGCCCGCTTGAATTTGCTGCTGTAGCGCACTCTCCAGCTTGACCTCGACGATCTGCTGCTGAATCTCAGGGTTTTGCAAAAACTCCTGGGGTGACACATCGCGGTCCAGCACCTCGTAATCCCAGCTGCAGTTGCTCTTCGGCTTGCCGTCCCAGGCGCAATTGAGATTTTGAGGCATCACCTGCCCCAGACCCAGCGCCCCCGTGTCAGGGTTGACGGCCCTGGGGTCACCGCCTGATTCCTTGGTAACAATCGCCTGGTAGAGGGCAATCGTATCCCCCAGCCGCTCATTCGGTTTGCGACCATTCAGCGCCCAGACCAAGTAACCCTTCTGCGGAGCCTGAGCCACGCCCCCTTGTAGCTGCTCCCAGTGCAGATGAGCGCCCGTGCTGCCGCCCGTGTTGCCCGTCTTCGCCACCACCGCCCCGGCCCGGTGCTCACCCCCCTTGCAGTGGGACAAGTGAGCCGCCCTAAAGGTGATCTCAGGGAACGCCGAACTGGTCATATCCCCCACCAGTGACGACTGAGTAATCGCCCACAGCGCCCGGTCGTCCGTTTCTCCCGACGACAGCTCCATCGTCAGCTGCGACTTGAGGAACCCGTCGTACCAGGCCTTAAAAGCCGTCTTCATCATCGCCAGCTCATCGATGATCAGCACCTTGGGCCGCTGGGGCAGCTGCCGCCAGGCAAAGATGAATTTCTGCATCTGCTCGCAGATGTCGTCGACGTCCTCCTTACTCTCTAGAGAATCAGCCATGAAGCCGAGCACGTTGTCAGCCTGCGCCAAGTAGCCATGCTCCTTAGGGTGGTACTTGGGCTGAATCACCCATACCACCGCGCCCTGTTTCACCTGGGCCTGGCGGTAGGCATGGGCCACCGTCAACCCCTTACCGACCCGAGGGTTGGCCGAAATCAGCGTGGGTCGCATACGAGCAGCGAGAATAGCGGCAGGGTTGCCTACCCGAAAGGATTCGGTGGCTCCAGCGAAAGGCACCTGCCCATTCCAACTCTGGGGTTCTGGCGCGATCTGGGGGCCTACGATCGCCACCTTCGGCTGCTCTCCCCCCAACGCCCAGGCTACCCCACAGCTCACAGATACAAGCCCAAACACGAGAGCAGCGGGCAGATAGGGATAGGTTTTCTCGTAGCGAATCTGAGCCCCATTGGCGAAGGCTTCCAGATCGGTGGGAGTAAGGTTGCTGGCAGGGCGCTGCAGGCCACAGAACAGCCCCAGGGCCGCGGCCCCAATGGAGCCATAGAGCAGAGGGTTAGTCTCTAACTTCATGGGCCTGCACCTCTTCAGACAAAGAGTGTTGTCGGTCGTGGTATTGCACTAGATTCTCAATCGCCACCACCGCCAAGTTGGTCGGCGGGTCTTGGGGCAACGCCGCCATCGACCGGGCCACCTCCACGGCCTCGACTCTGAAGAGCGCCGCATTCGCCTGTCGCCAATCGCGATCGCCCTTGGCCGTATCCAACATCACCTGGGCATCGCGCTGGTAACGGTTGAGGGGGCAAATGAGCTGCTGCTGGTAGCACGGGTCAGTGGGCTTCAGGACGTCCTGTTCCGCCTGCTGGCGGTAGCGATAGGCTTCATTGTTGAGCACCGACCGACTGACATCGGCCAGCACCAAACGACTGTCTTCGTAGTTGCCCGAGAGCCGGTCTTGGGCCGCAGCCAAAACGTTCTGGTAGTTGGGGGCAGGCAGTTCGCTCTGAGAGGTGCCCTCGTCTCCGGTACGGCCAGACTGAGCCAAGGCGAAGGCAATGCCAGAGAGGGCAGCCACCGCGATGCCACCGGCAGCCCAATAACGGCGGTTTTGCCACCAGGGAACGGGGGCCAGGTAGATGTTTTAGATAGGCGATGCACCGCTAACGACCTCGCGACGGTATTCGAGGGGGACGGCAGGGGGAGTGAATTTAGCTTCCATGGCGTTATGACCAGAGTTACGGCGTTAACAGGATGAAAACGGCGGTTATCAGGGCTAAACCCCCTAACCAGCAGCAGCGGTATCGGGCGTATCTGCCACGACGCCCAGTTCCTTTCCCACGGTCTGCTGCAGCTGCGCGTGGGTGGCCAGGGCGGTGTTCATCTCGGTAACGGCCATCTCGTGGCCCAGCTGGCGACCCGACTCAGCCGCCATGCCTAGCAGAGCATTCCTAAAGCTGGCCTGATTGCCCTTGAACGCCCCCAGCGCCTGGGTAAGCTGCTGCTGTTGCAGGTGGCGGCTTAACTCGCTGTTGACGCCCCGAGTTGCCAGCGGCGGGGGTGTGTAAACCGATAAACCATTGCCCAACACCTCAACGTGTTGCGCAGGCGGGGCGGGCGGTTCGGCAGAGATAAACAGCACAGCGGCAATGCTGTCCTGTTCAGCCGGACTCAGTAATGTGGGTAACCCTTTGCCCTGAGGCGTTCCTGCGATACCCAGGGCGGTCATTTTGCGGCCTATTTCGGTGTGGGAGACTCCACAGACCTCGGCAAACTTACGAATCGATAGTGGTTGACGTTCCACGTCGTTACACCTCTTGGTTACAGCTTGAAACTTCGGTAAATCAATGCTTTAGGTGGTTCAGTGGAACCCAGTTGTTCCGGTTGCGTTCCACCGATGTAACAGTGGTAGCATAGAATTAGCACTGAATAAGTGCTAATATGTCGCTGATGATTCGCATGAGCGCAAAGAAGCTAAGATGAGCGCAAAATCAGCAATTTCTGAAATGAGCAAGCGAACTACGATAACGCTGCCTGATAGCATCTTTGATGACCTAGAGCTATGGGCTGACAGTGAAGGTCGGCCTACTGCTAATCTGGCCGCGTTTCTGGTTGAGTTGGCTGTTAAACAGCGATTCCCTGGGAAGTACCAACAGCCTCAGATGGAGATTGGCAAATGACCTACAGCACCGATCGCCTAGACCGTATGGAGGCTCTGTTGGCTTCCACCATTGAAGGTTTGGCCCGTACAGAGAGCCTTATTGCTGAGACCCGGCAGGTAACCGATAGCAACGCCCGCGCCATCGAGGCTTGGGGCGGGCGCATTGAGGACGGCATAGCTGAGGCCGAAGAGGTCAGCAGCTCCATGTCGGCCAACACCAACCGACGCATGGAGGAGGCGATCGCCGATACCGTGCAGATGATTGCCAGCCTGGGGCAGCAGCAGCAGGAAGCTGCGCAGAGGGCTGAGCAGCATAAGGCTGAAGCCGATCAGCGGTTTGAGGTGTTCCTAGCCGAAGCCAGGGCCGACCGGGCAGAGATGCGGGCGGCTCGTGAGCAGTCCGATCGCGATCGCGCCCTCAACGAAAGCGAGCACCGGGCCTTTCGCGAGACCTTCCAGACCATGCTCGCAGAGATTGCCCGGCTGTGGCAGCGGGTAGCAGGATGACCACCGGAGACAAAGTCAAACGCGCCACAGTTGCGATCGGCTCGTTGTCGGTCGCTGGGTTTCAGATGCCCGATGGTAGTTGCCGGATGAGCATTATCAGCACGGCTGAGGCGGTTGGGACTTCTCAGCAGAACGGATCAAACTTTTTGCGCCTGAATGCCTTCAAAGCTCCACAGGTCAGTAGTTACACGCCACAAACTTCTGATCGGGGTAAAGCCTACGCAGAACACGATGCTCTGCACAAACAAGTAGCCCAACTAGAACAGCAGCTCCACGACGCTGGTCTAGAGCCCTGTCAACTACCGCTGATTGAGCGGTAACCACAGTCTTTTGTTGCCCGTTAGGAGGCCGATACCAACCCCAAAAACCCGATGAAATAAAATTCCTAGAGTCTGCTTGCCCGGCTCAGACACCTGTACTATGATCCGGCAATGATTGACGCCCCGCTGGGCTGACCACCTGGCGATCGCGTGAATCAGTATTAAGCGTCCTGACCAGACCCTTAATAGGCAAAAAGAACCGGCAGCAAATGCCACCGGCTCTTTAAAAAGCGAAAACCCGAGAGGACCAGTTCCCGAGTCGCGC
>QBLT01000294.1 GCA_003249105.1 Leptolyngbya sp.
CTACGACTTCTGCCCTTAATCTTCACTAAGCACTTTTACTCATTACATAACTGGGGTGCACCCGGCCAGTGACTAACCGCAGAGCTGATTAAGCAGAAATAGGAGAGCTAAGACTACGACTCGACTAAATCACAGTTTGACCTAGTGTTTTGCAGGTGCTATTGGTGTTGCCGCGATCGCATCCCTGATAGCATTATCAAGTTTTGCTGGAACCGCGCGCTCCGGCTAAGCGGGTGCCTGCCGCAGAGAGTTCTCGGTCATCGGCAAGTAGGTAGTCTGTCCAGTTGTCGGGGCCGCCCCACGCGGTGATGCTCCTTCGGTTCCTAAGACAATTCTGAGGGCTGATGGGGCGTTTGGGTACTGTATTTCACTAAGTGGGTGAGCCTAATTAAACGTCGCCCTGAATCGCTAGAAACCTTGCTGCGCCGTGGTCAGCATGCTGATTACTTAGGTCTACCTACTTATATCGAAGTAGCGCAGATAAGCGCTTTCGTTAGATTTAGGCGTATCAGCCCAGGCGGCTTTAGCGCTTTAGCTTTTAAAAAAACGCTGAGCTTCGCCTGCAAGTTTTCTGGGGCGCTGCTGAAGATAGGTATGAATTATGAATCAAAACTGCAACGTCTCTTGTATGGGCAAACGGCCGTTTACCCATACCCAAATTCAGGCTTCAATTCAGCGACACCTTTCCCGGTTCAGTGCCCTACGGTCATTCTAAAATGTGGGGTCGTGGCCAAAGTCAAGGCAATCGCCCTCGCGCCAGGTGCGATCGCTCTCTTTGCAACTAGTGCGGTCTGTCTTGAAAGGAATTTCCGCCGGAGCCACCCTGGGGTTAAAGACTGCGGGTAAATCGACGTTGGTAATCTGCAACATCGCCCGGTAAATCCGCGTTATGCCCAGCGGCAGCGACAGGCGACTATTGACGGGGTGGCGGCGCGGCGTCAGCGCCACCTGAAGTGCCTGAACTTGAGCAGGGCTAAAGGTCGCAGCCATTTCAGGGGCCATACGAGCCGGCACATTGTGGCTGTCGATAGGGGCAGAATTGCTGAGTTTCATCATCAGTCCTCAGAAAAAATACTCCAGACGCCCCTGGGCATCTAACTGCTGACCCAACGGCAGCAAATCCCTGCATTTAAGGTGCCTATCGGCTGAGATTAGGTGCGATCGCCCTACTAACTCCAGCTGATCAGAGCATCTGCAGCAGCGGTTTTAGCGGCCAAGCAAAACTCAGATTGCCATCTCAAGCTCCAGTTCGCAGCAGTCGGGCCTATTCTAACGACGGGGCCAGCGTCAGTCTCTAGCCTTGGGCACGGAGCCAATTCAACGTCGAACTGAATCCTGGACAGCAGCCAGAT
Organism: Leptolyngbya sp.; assembly: GCA_003249105.1. GTDB lineage: Bacteria > Cyanobacteriota > Cyanobacteriia > Phormidesmidales > Phormidesmidaceae > Nodosilinea. The sequence goes on from QBLT01000294.1 coordinate 1,353, forward strand.
CAGTATCTTTGCCGAACCTAATTTAGCCGGAATGGTAAAACCCGCTACATCTAACTGGGTACTCTAAAGCATATGCCGCTTCCCTCAAGCAGGGTGTGGTTGCGAGACCAACCCCGCCCTGCGTCTTTGCCCTGAAGGCCATGGCCTATGCAACCTGCACCTCTTCCCGCCAATGAAGCCTGTCGTCTGCAGGCACTGCACGACTATCACATTCTCGACACGCCCCCCACCGAGGGGTTTGACAATCTGACCCGACTGGCGGCTATGGTCTGTGAGGTGCCGATCGCCCTAGTCAGCCTGCTCGACCAGCAGCGGCAGTGGTTTAAAGCGCGCGTGGGTCACCTTGCTGTGCCCGAAACTACTCGCGACGTGGCTTTTTGCGCCCACGCCATTTTGCAGCCGGGGTTGATGGAGGTGCCCAACGCCCTAGAAGACGAGCGTTTTTTTGATAACCCTTTGGTGACGGGGGAGTTTCAGCTGCGCTTTTATGCCGGTATGCCGTTGATTACCGCCGATGGCTATGCCCTGGGCACCCTCTGCGTGGTGGATCAGGCACCTCGCACCCTGACCCCCTTGCAGCGGCAGGCGCTAGAAATGCTGGCCGCCCAGGTGGTGGCCCAGTTCGAGCTGCACCGCCAGCTCGAACAGATTCAGCAGGCGGCCCTAGAGCGCCAGCGACTGGAGGAAACCCTACGTCTGCAAGAGCGGGCGATCGCCGCCAGCAGCAACGGCGTCGTGATTACCGATGCCCGCCAGCCCAACAACCCGGTGATTTACGTCAACCCGGCCTTTGAGCGCATCACCAGCTACACCGCCGCCGAGGCTCTAGGGCGCAACTGCCGCTTTTTGCAGGGGGGGCAAGGCGACCAGCCCGGCCTAAACGTCTTGCGCCAGGCGGTCGCCCAAGGCCAAGGCTGCACCGTAGAGGTGATCAACTGCCGCAAGGACGGCCAGCAATACTGGAACCAGCTCAGTGTTTCACCCATCTACGACCCTGAGGGTCAGCTGACCCACTTTGTCGGCATTCAGACTGACGTTAGCGATCGCAAACGTGCCGAAGCTCAGCTCTACCAAAACCTGCAAGACCTCGACCAGGCCCGCTGCGCCGCCGAGGCCGCCAACCAGGCCAAAAGTGAGTTTCTAGCCATGATAAGCCACGAAATTCGCACGCCCATGAACGCCGTAATTGGCATGACTGGCCTGCTGCTCGACACTCCCCTCACCGACCAGCAGCGCGACTTTGCCGAAACCACGCGCAACGCGGGCGATACGCTGCTGAGCATCATCAACGACATCCTCGACTTTTCAAAAATTGAGTCGGGCAAACTCGATCTAGAAACCCAGCCCTTTAACCTACGCACCTGTCTGGAAGAAGCCCTCGACCTGCTGGCCGCTAAAGCCTCCGAGAAAGGCCTGGAGCTAGCCTATCTGCTGCCCCCCCAGGTGCCTCAACACCTGATGGGCGATGTCAGTCGCCTGCGCCAGATACTCGTCAACCTGGTCAATAACGCCATCAAGTTCACCCCCCAGGGGGAAGTGATTGTCTCAGTCCAGGCCCAGCCACAGACCGCCAGCGGGCAAATCCCCCTCCAGGTGGCGGTCAAAGACACCGGCATTGGCATTCCGGCGGATCGTCTGCACCGGCTGTTTCAGCCTTTTAGCCAGGTAGATGCCTCGACCACTCGGCAGTTTGGCGGCACTGGCCTGGGCCTGGCTATCAGCAAGCGCCTGTGTGAGCTGATGGGGGGCACCCTCTGGGTGGAGAGCATTGAGGGGCAGGGGGCAACCTTTTACTTCACCCTGCTGGCCACCCTTGACCCGCAGCCGCCGCGTCCCGCTGCGTCGCCCCCGGCCCACAGTCTCCAGGGCCGTCGCCTACTAGTGGTAGACGACAACGCCACCAACCGCAAAATTCTTCAGCTCCAGCTTCAGGGGTGGGGGTTAGCCGTGGTGACGGTAGACTCGGGCGTAGCCGCTTTAGCCGCTCTGGAAACCCAGCACTTTGACCTGGCCATTTTAGATATGCAAATGCCGGGTATGGATGGTCTGGCCCTGGCTAAAACCCTGCGCCAGCAGTTCACAGAGCGATCGCTCCCCCTGGTAATGCTGACTTCCCTGGGCTGGCACCACAGCGTTGCCCACCAGGGTCTATTTGCCGCCTACCTGACCAAACCCGTCAAGCAGACCCAGCTGATGGAATCGGTGGCCACCGCCCTGGCCGAGCGACCAGAAACCGTACGCGTGTCGCCCCGGCACCGGTCGGGGCCGGGGGATGCCGATCTGGGGCGGCGGTGCCCCCAGCGTATTTTGCTGGCCGAAGATAACGTCGTTAACCAAAAGGTAGCCCTGCAAATTTTGCAGCGCTTGGGCTACCGAGCCGACGTGGCCGCCAACGGCTACGAGGTGCTGGCCGCCCTCGACCAGCAGCCCTACGATCTGGTGCTAATGGATGTGCAAATGCCTGAAATGGACGGACTGGCCGCTGCCCGACAGATTATTCAGCGCTGGCCCACCCGTCGCCCCCGCCTGGTGGCCGTCACCGCCAACGCTATGCAGGGCGATCGCGACCAGTGTCTCCAGGCCGGCATGGATGACTACATCAGCAAACCCATTCGTCTGGAGGAACTCATTCGAGTCTTAGAAGGGGAGGATATCGCCCCCCCCCTCGCCGTCGATTTAGCGGCGCTGCGCGCCTTTGCCGCGACCGTGGGCGGCAACGACCCCAGCTTTATAGCCGACCTGATTGTCAGCTACCTCGAGAGTGCTGATCAGCTGGTGGCCGCCATGGTCATCGCCCTGGCTCAGCACGACTGGCCCACCCTGCAGCGGGCTGCCCACACGCTCAAGTCGAGCAGTGCCACCGTGAGTGCCAATCCCCTCGCCGCCCTCTGCCGCGATCTAGAGGCGGCCCTGCGACAAACCCCCAGACCGATCGTCACCAACCAGGTGGAGGCGATTCGCTACGCTCTAAATGAGGTCAAAACGGCTCTACAGTCCGCCTTGTCCCAGGAGGTGCCTAGCTATGGCAGTCAACGCTGATTCAGCGGTAATCTTGGTGGCCGACGACGACCCGTTTATTCGCCATATGCTGACCCGCTACCTGGAGCGTGAGGGTTACCAGGTAGTCGAAGCACCCCATGGAGAGGCGGCCTTAAACCTGTATTTCTACCACCTGCCCGACCTGGTGCTGCTAGATGCGCTGATGCCGGTAGTAGACGGTTTCGAGGTCTGCCGACGACTCCAGGGTTTAACCCAGGGCAACATGGCCCCGGTGCTGATGATTACGGGTCTAGAGGACGAAAAATCGGTGAACCAGGCGTTTGAAATTGGCGTGGTTGACTACGTTACAAAACCGATTAACTGGGCGGTGCTGCGCCAGCGGGTGCGGCGGCTAATTTTGCAGCACCGCCTGGAGATTCAGCTGCGGGAGGCCAACTACCAGCTTCAACAACTGACGCTGATCGACAGCCTCACTCAGGTGGCCAACCGCCGCCGCTTTGACGAATATCTCTTGCAGGAGTGGGGTCGGGGCGTACGTGAAAACCTGCCGCTGTCATTGGTGATCTGCGACATTGACCATTTCAAAGACTACAACGACTACTATGGGCACCAGGCGGGCGATCGCTGCCTGCAGGAAGTGGCCAAAACCCTGAACCAGTGCATTAGCCGTCCGGCCGACATCGTCACCCGTTACGGCGGTGAAGAGTTTGCGGTCATTTTGCCCAACACCACCCTAGAGGGAGCCACTGTGATCAGTCAGCGGCTGGTGACAGCGATTCAGCAGCGGGGTTTGCTGCACCACACGGCCCCCAGGGCGATCGTCACGATTAGCTGTGGCGTGGCCAACGTGCTTCCCAGGGCCGACTATCTACCCTCTGACTTAGTGTTTACCGCCGATCAGGCCCTCTACCAGGCCAAGGCCCAGGGCCGCAACCAGTACCAGGCTATCTATGTGATGCCCCCCAGTCCTGAGCAATCGGTCAACCCAGGAGCCGTTAGCGCTACCCCTATCCTTCGATCTCTTTGGCCTGAGGTTTGAGGGCGCGGCCGACAAAAAAGTTGTTGAGCGCCGTAGACACTATCGACAGCACGATGGGGCCGACGATAAATGCCCAAAACCCGTGTACCGCAAAGCCGGGGGTCACCAGCGAGGCCAGCCAGAAGCAAATGCCGTTGACCACCAGCGAGGCACTGGTCAGTTAAAGGATGATGTCTAGAATATAGGCGTAGAGAGTCATTGGC
>QBLT01000295.1 GCA_003249105.1 Leptolyngbya sp.
AACGTTCCACAAGTGCTCCGACACCGATGCGCTTATCTCAATGGCCAGTTCTCATCCTGAGTCTTGCAAGACTGAGATGCACCCTTTAGCTTGATATACATGCCAAAGTGTTGCTGGGCAGTTGACACCAGCTAAAAGAATCAGCTGCCCCAAGCCCAATCCACAGCTCTAAGCGCAGTGGACTGACACCGCATCGGTGAATAGTCTCTGGCATGCTAATGTTTGATTGAGCACAAGGGGGCTATCGCAGGGTAGAAGACCAGCGCAAAAAGCGTATTCTCGGTGAGGCTTTGGTCGAGCGCCCCTGTTTACAGCAAACTCGCAAACAGGGGCGCTTCTAGCTTAAGTTTGCGGCTAAACCTATGACCTCAACCACTTTGGGGCTAGATTGCCCCCTCGGCTAGGGACTAAGCAATGCTTTGTAGCAACATCAATGGGCTGACTGCAATCGATCGCTGTAGCCGTGGGGTGCTTTAACCCATTGATAAGCTACCAGGTTGAGCACTAAACCAATCAAAAATAGAAACGCCATCAGGGCTATTTGGTACCAGGCTATGGGGGGAATCGTTAAGTCAATCACTAAGTGGGCTAGGTTTAGCAGTGAATAGACCACCGTCACCCAAAAGTGACCTGCGCGATACCGTCGCGAGTTAAATAGGCAGGTGCTGGTAATCGCTATCAGCGGAATTATAAAAAAGGCCAGCATCAGCCACAGGACGTTAGAAATTTCGCTAATGTCGGTAGCTACCTGGCCGTGGGGTGCCAACACGCTTAGGCCATGAAATAACGGAATTAGCGCCAGCTGAGTGTGAAAAACTGTGCCTAGCAAAAATACTGTCCACAGGGCAATAATCTTGACAGCAAACGATGGTCGTTCCCTTTGCTGTTCGGACATTATCTTGCCTCCATTGCTAAAGAAAATCAGGCTAATGCAGCTCTTCGTCACTGCGCTCTAGCAGGGTGTCTTCGGTATGGTCTTGGTGGTGGCGTTGATTGGCCATAGCCTGGCGAGCTTTTTCCTCCACCGATGGGGCCGACGGTTCGTGGAGTTCTGCCTCAGCGCGGCTGTGCAAATTGTCGTGGATGTGGTCGGCATGCTGACGCTGTTGGGCCAGGCGATCGCGGGCTTGGTCGTCTGATTTATCCATAACGGCTACTCTCCCTAAAAACTGACGTGTGCGGTTGGTGGGATGGGGCGCGATCGCGCCCCATCCCACCCACTCTCTTAATTTTCTCGGTTAGTGAGGGATGGGCGATCGCCCTCGACACGATTGTTTAGCCTTCTCAATCGCTCGCAACCTCGCCTGATAGTGTTTTTGCTAACACCAGCGGAGTTCGTGGTGAAAGAGATTGTTTGACGGAGAATTTTGAGCTTAAATACCCAATGCGATGGGCAAAACCCGGCCAAAGGCCAACACCGCTCAAAGCGCCATACTTACGGCACCGAGGCTGTAGCCACAGCAGTCTCAGACCCCACCGGGCGAATCACGAGCGTATTGAACAGGCTGATATCAGTGCCCTCAGGAACCGATAGATCGAAGGCCCCGCTGCTCTCAGGCAGCGGCCCCAGAGCAATAGGGCGTTTCGCCATGTTGCCGTTGATGGTCAAAAACGCCTCCAGCGCGTCACCCTCGGCAGCGGTGGTGAAATCCTTTAGCGATAGGGTAATGCTGCTGCCCACAATAGCCGCCCCTACATAGCCACTGGCGGTGTGGCCCCCTGCCCCAACGACGCTGCCCATAGCTCAGTTCTCCCTTGATCTAAAAATGCCCGGCCATTATTGTAGAAAGAATCGGCCCAATACCTGCGGCGAATTAGACCCTTTACTAAACCAAGCAGGCTGCCGCTGCCATAACTCCGGGCACAGCCAAGGAGCAAAAACCTGCAAGGACGGGCTGGTTCGAAAAAGGTGCGATCCGCAGGGCGTATAGCCTGCGGCATCTCATAGCCGAGAACCGACTCGGAACGAATATCCCAGAGGGAATCGCTGTCCGCAAATGATGGGTTTTCCCCACTCATTCCAGCCCCAATGGCAGCTATTCTGGGTAAAGAACTCAGTAATCGATCTCCCCCCTTTCACGGATGTGTCAGGGGGTTTTACAATAGTTCATAATTAGGTGTTGTTGCCTCGGCCCCAGCTCAGACTCCCCGTCATGGTCTCGTGATAGAGTTTTCTGTTGTCAAGGCTACCCAATCGACAACCCAGACCCCGTCTGAGTAACCCATGAAGATGGTCACCAGCGGCCCATCGCCCAGAATCCGGAGAAGCAGTTATGGCTAAAGACATCACCCGTTATCGCAATATTGGTATCTTCGCCCACGTAGACGCGGGCAAGACTACCACCACCGAGCGCATCCTCGCCCTCACCGGTCGCATCCACAAGATCGGTGAAGTTCACGATGGTGCTGCCACCACCGACTTCATGGAGCAAGAGCAAGAACGGGGGATCACGATTCAGTCGGCAGCCACCACCTGCTTCTGGAAAGAGCACCAGCTCAACATCATCGACACCCCTGGCCACGTTGACTTCACCATTGAGGTATATCGCTCCCTCAAGGTGCTCGACGGCGGCATCGGCGTCTTCTGCGGCTCGGGCGGTGTAGAGCCCCAGTCTGAGACCAACTGGCGCTACGCCAACGACTCCAAGGTGGCCCGGGTCATCTACGTCAACAAGCTCGATCGCACCGGGGCCGACTTCTTCCGGGTCGTCAAACAGGTCGACAGCATTCTGGCGGCCAAGCCCCTGGTGATGGTGCTGCCCATCGGTACCGAGACCGAGTTTGTGGGTGTGGTTGACCTGCTCACCCGCAAGGCCTGGGTGTGGGATGAGTCGGGCAAGCCTGAGAACTACACCATCGAAGAAGTCCCCGAGGACATGAAAGATCAGGTCGAAGAGTACCGCGAGGCGCTGATCGAGCTGGCCGTCGAGCAGGATGACGACATTCTCAATAAGTACCTCGAAGGCGAAGAGATCTCCATTGACGAGATCAAGGCCTGCATTCGCAAGGGCACCCGCGAGCTGGCCTTCTTCCCCACCTACTGCGGCTCCTCCTTCAAGAACAAAGGGGTGCAGCTGGTGCTGGATGCGGTGGTTGACTACCTGCCCAACCCCCTCGAAGTGCCTGCCCAGCCCGAAGTTGACCTGGAGGGTAACCCCACCGGCAAACTGGCCCACGCCGATGCCGAGAAGCCTCTGCGGGCGCTGGCGTTCAAAATCATGGACGATCGCTTTGGGGCGCTCACCTTCACCCGCATCTACTCGGGGCAGCTGAAGAAGGGCGACACCATTCTCGATACCGCCACCGGCAAGACCGAGCGCATCAGCCGCCTGGTCGAAATGCACGCCAACGATCGCGAAGAAGTGGAGTCGGCCCAGGCCGGCGACATCGTGGCGCTGATCGGCATGAAGAACGTGCAGACCGGCCACACCCTCTGCGACCCCAAAGACCCCGCCACCCTGGAACCCATGGTCTTCCCCGACCCGGTGATCTCCATTGCGGTGTATCCCAAGAAAAAGGGCGACAACGAGAAAATGGGCATGGCGATCAGCAAGATGGTGGCCGAAGACCCCTCCTTCCAGGTGGAAACCGACGAAGAGAGCGGCGAAGTCATCCTCAAGGGCATGGGCGAACTGCACCTCGATATCAAAGTCGACATTCTCAAGCGCACCCACGGCGTCGAAGTCGAAGTGGGCAAGCCCCAGGTGGCCTACCGCGAGGCGATCACCAAGCGCCTGGCCGACAGCTACACCCACAAGAAGCAGTCGGGTGGTTCGGGTCAGTACGCCAAGATCGACTACGTGATTGAGCCGGGCGAGGTCGGCACCAACTTCCAGTTTGAGTCGGCAGTGACCGGCGGTAACGTGCCCCGCGAATTTTGGCCGGCTGTGCAAAAGGGCTTTGCCACCAGCATTGACCGTGGCCCTCTGGCGGGCTACCCCGTGGTTGACCTCAAGGTCACCCTTACCGATGGCGGCTTCCACGCGGTGGACTCGTCGGCGATCGCCTTCGAAATCGCCGCCAAGGCCGCCTACCGCCAGTCGCTGCCCAAGGCTGGCCCCCAGCTGCTAGAGCCGATCATGAAGGTGGATGTGTTCACCCCCGACGACTACATGGGCGACGTAATCGGCGACCTCAACCGCCGTCGCGGCATGATCAAGTCCCAGGATCCTGCCGCTACTGGCGTTCGCGTCAAGGCCGATGTGCCCCTAAGCGAAATGTTTGGCTACATTGGCGACCTGCGCACCATGACCTCCGGTCGGGGCCAGTTCTCCATGGAGTTCTCCCACTACGCCCCCTGCCCCAGCAATGTGGCCGAGGAAGTAATTAAGGAAGCCAAGGAGCGCCAGGCCGCTGCCGCCAAGTAGGCGCGATCGGCGAAATTGCCTAGCTGATTCCTTCGGATAGTAGAACGCCCCAGCCAATCTCTGGCTGGGGCGTTTTGTTTGAATAGATGAGAAGCGTCAAAAAGGAAATTGTAGCTGCGATCAGCAGCAAGTCGCAGCGCACGACGTCTCACTATAGGACATCCCAAGTATTCAACAATGGGCGTTGTATACAGATACAAATTGTCCTAATACCCAGCCCTTCTTCCCAAGGCAAATGACGTCTAATCATCTCTTTATCTCTAGTCGAACAGGCCCTTTACGGTTTGGCGAATGACAATCAGGGGGCGCATCCAGCAGTTGGGGGAGTAGGAAAAAAAGAGGGTGCAGGGAAAATAGTCTCTGCACCCAACACAAATGATGACTATGAGCATAGCGCCTAGACTGAGCGACTGGCTAGAGCAGCCCGACAGCCAATCTCGGTTAGCCGCGTTGTCAACGGCGACGCCGCTACCGGCGATGGTGATGGTGGCCTTGGACGTGGGATTGATGGTGGCCCGCTGGCTACTGGAGACGGAGCTAGAGCATCGTGCCCAAGCACCCCAGACGTGGCCAACCTGCCCTCACTGTGGGAGACGGCTGCACTCCAAAGGATTTCAGCGTCGGCAGATGCAGACGTTGGTGGGCGCGATTGACTGAAAGCGGCGGGTGGGTCGCTGTCCTCGGAGATGCCCTGAGAGCCAGCGGGTGCCGCTCGACGAGGCGTTGGGCATTGCCCCCTATCAGCAGAGCAGTGAGGAGTTGGTGCGCTTGGGTTGCTTGCTGAGCGTGATGGTGCCCTACGCCCAAGCCAGTGAGGTGTTGCAGCAGTGAAGTGGACTCTCGGTCTGCGCAGGCAGTCTATGGAACTGGGTGCAAGCGGTGGGACAACGGGCAGAAGCGGCTCTGGCAGATGCGTTGAGCCGTCAAGCCTCCGGCGAAAGAGTGGCTCCTGAGCCCATCGACGACAGTTTGATGGCCCTACCTCTGGCCATTGGGGCTGATGGGGTGATGGTGCCGTTTCGGCCTATGCCGAAGACGACCGTGGGGGCGATTCAGTGGCGGGAGGTAAAAGTCGGCATTCTAGCCCGCCTCGGCACTCGGGTCACCCGAGCAGGAGAGACTGGCCCCCAACTGCTGAGACGCCGACTGGTGGCGGTATTAGGCATCATCAGTAGATCGAAAACTCATGCTGCTATAGGTAGAAATACAGCCTGGACAAGGGG
>QBLT01000296.1 GCA_003249105.1 Leptolyngbya sp.
GGAGGAGTGGGAGGATGGGAAGGCGTGGGTGCGTGGGTGCGTGAGTGCGTGAGTGTTTATTCACTTATCCACCTACTCACTTACCCACCTACCCTTCAGAGGTGAGGCTGAGCTGCACAGTTTGTCCCGCTTCTAGGGGTTGGCTGCTGCGGACGACATACTGTTCGCCGGGGGCGAGGCCGGAGAGAATGGTGACCTGGCCATCGGCGCGATCGCCCACCTGCACCGATCGCAACTCAACTACCGGGTCGCCGTCCGCCTCAGCGACCACAAAGATCTGGTTCTCGCTGTTTTCGGCGGTCGCTAAGGCGCTTTCGGGCACCACAACAGTGTCAGATTGATTGCCGCTGCTGGTGACTCGGGCCAGCAGACCGCTGCTGATGCGGCTGCCGGGGTTGGCCACGGTAATCTCGATGGGCAGCAGGCGTGAGGTGCTGTCGGCCACCGGCGAAATGCGCGTCACCTGCCCGGTGAAGGTTTCGTCGGGGAAGGCATCAATGGCAATCTCGACCGACTGCCCCACGCTGAACTCGCTGAGGTTGCTGTCGGCCACCTCAATCACCACCAGCACTTCTGACAGATCGCCTAGGGTTAGAACGGCTTCGCCAGGGAGAATTAAATCGCCGGGTTCGGCAACGCGTTCGAGTACGACCCCGGACAGCGAGGCCGTTAGGTTGGCAAAGGAGAGGCGCTGCTGGGTCTCGCGCAAAATCGATCGTTGGGCCTCGACGCGCTGCTGGGCTGCTGCAACCGCCTGTTGGCGGGTGCGCACCTGCTCTTGGGATGAGGCCAGGGCTTGTTCAGAGGTGCGCAGGGTGGTTTGGGCCTGCTCGGCCGCTTGGGCAGAGATCGCCCCCTGGGAGGCCAAAGTCGCCAGGCGCTGGGCATCGTTACTGGCCTGCTGAAGCCGCACCCGCGCGTCTTCGATGGAGGTGCGAATGTCGGCCAATTCGGCCTCGGCCTGGGCGACCTCAAACTGGCGGGCGGCGAGCTCAGCCTGGGCCTCACCCACGGCGGTTTGCAGCAGCACCTTGTCGATGGTGGCGATCACCTGGCCCTGCTGCACCGTGTCACCCACGTCGCGGGTGAGGGAGAGCAGCCGCCCTTCAGCCTGCGATCGCAGCGAAACCTCCCGCGCTGGGCTGGTGGTGCCGGTATAAACTCGGCTTGAATCTTCGGCGGCGGCAGCCACCGCTGTATCGACGACGGCAGAACCTTCTTGCTGCTCAGGCTGGGCCTGGGCGGCGGGCTCTATGGGCTTGCCACAGGCTACCGCTGCGATCGCCATCGCTCCAATCAGCACTAGCCTCTGCAATCGCCTTAGGGAGGGTCGTGGCCTCCCAAAATGACCAACAACCATACCTAGTTTCCTTAATTTATTGCTTTACTTTACTTTACAGTCTTCGACCAGGCTTCTATCTTTTAGCAGATGCCAGTCCCGGTCGCGGCGGGCTGGCCTTGACTTGAGCTCCCGGTGAACTGGGCTTTAACCGCCTAGCGATTGGCCCAAGCTTGGGTGGCCCTCAGCCCTGCCACCACGCCACGGGGCCGATACCCCAAGTCAATCGCTCGCTGGCTGCTCGATGAAACGTCCGCCGGGCGGGCGGCGGGCATGGCAACGTCGGCCTGCTTGCTGGGCAGCAGCAGCGTTTTATCAAAGCCAAACACCTCGGCCAGGTGCAGGCCAAAGTCGTAGCGGCTGAGGCGCTCGGGACCACCGAGGTGCAGCAGCCCCGAAGACTGCTCTAGGGCGAGCAGCAGGCCAGCGGCGGCGTCTTCGACGTAGGCCGGGGTGCGAAACTCGTCGGTAAATAGGTGTAAGGGCTGCCCCGCCTCCAGCCTGCGTAGAAACCCTTGCAGAAAGCATTCTGCCGTCGGGCTAGGAGGGCCGTACAGCAGCGGCAGGCGGCAGATGGCAGCGGTGGGATGAGCGGACTGAATGATGGCTTCAGCTTTGACCTTGTGGCGACCGTAAACGCTGATGGGGCTAGGGGGCGAGGTTTCGTCGTAGGGGGCCGCATGGCCATCGAACACCTGGTCGGTAGAGGTAAAGACAAAAGGAATTTGTCGCTCACCGCAAAACTGGGCCAGCACCCGCGTCGCCTCGACATTCATGGCGCGGGAGAGGTCGGGCTCCTGCTCACAGCGGTTGGGCTGCGATAGGGCAGCGGTGTGGATCACGGCATCGGAGGCGACCTGGACGAGCCAGTCTTTGAGGGCGATCGCATCGGTGAGATCAATACAGTGCAGCTTCACCCCCGGCAGCGGCGGGGCATGGCGATGGTAGGTGCCCCCGACCTGCCAGGTCGCCTGGGCTGCGCGGGCCAGATGCCAGCCCAAAAAGCCGCTGGCCCCGGTAATCAGCAGGCGGCGGTGGGTTGAGGCCAAGGTTGGTTGTTCCATAGCGCCCGAGATGGGATTGAATGAAGGTTTGCCGAGCGATGCGCCTAGGGGAGTTAGACAACGGTATGGGATGGGGAAAACAGAACTATCGGCGGCTTTGGCTGCTGGTGCTCGGCCTCGGATTAACCCTCTGCCTCGGCTGGCCAACGCCCCGTCTGGGCCTGCCTGCCTTTGCCCAGACCACGGTAGACCCAGCGGAGCAATTTTTTGCCGACGTGCTGGTGCGGGGGCAGCCGGTGTTTCAGGTGGGAGGCTTGCCCGATATTAGCGCAGCCGATCGGGCAGGGCAAATTAACCGGCGCATTGCCGCTCTGCTCAACCAGACCGATAACCCAGGCCCCATTACTGTCAACGTCGATCGCGATCGCGACCTAGCCACCCTGCAAGTCAACCAGCAGGTGATTATGACCGTAACCCAGCAAGACGCGCTGGACTTTAACACCGACCTGGCTTCCCTGGGCCAGCGCTGGGCCGTCCTGCTCAACCAGGCCATGGCCCGCACCAACCTGGCGGCGGCGGTGTCGTACCGCATTCGCGGCACCGCCCAGCAGCTGGTCCGAAACACCCTAGACAATCTGCCCGCCCTGCTGGGGGCGCTAGTGGTGCTGGTGCTGACCTGGCTGATGGCCGCAGCAGTGCGCCACGCGGTGCTGGTATGGGCCTCAAAAACCGAGGGCGATCGCACTACCGAAGAGCTGATCAGCCGCCTCAGCTACGGGGCCGTGTGGACTCTGGGAGCTGTGGTGGCCCTGGGCGTAATGGGGCTCAACTTTGCCGCACTGCTCGGCACCCTGGGCCTAACCAGCGTTGCCATCGGCTTTAGTCTGCGCGATGTGCTGAGCAACTACATCTCTGGGGTCATTTTGCTCGCCACCCGGCCCTTTCGCATTGGCGACCAGATCGTGATCAACAACTACGAGGGCACCGTCACCCAAATTCAGCTGCGGGCCACCACCATGCAAACCTACGACGGTCGCCTGGTCTACATTCCCAACCAGGAGGTGTTTCAGAGCAGCATTACCAACAACACTGCCTCGCCCGTGCGCCTCAGCAGCGTCACCGTGGGCATCGACCACACCGCCGATCTGCCCGACCTGTTTGCCCGCATTCAGCAGCAGATGCAGCAGATCGAGGGAGTTGAGCTTGACCCCGAACCCATTGTGCTGGTGCGAGAATTGACCCCCAGCACCGTAAACCTGGAGGCCCAGTTTTGGGTGAACTCCCGCAAGCAATCGTTTTTGCAGGTGACCTCGCAGGTCTTAGCGGCCATTAAGCTGACGCTGCAAGCTGCCCAATTCGCCGAAACCAACGAGCCTGAAGATATGGCTGTGGAACCCATCCCCAATCAACCTGCCTCTGCCGACTCTGAGGTCAGTCAGTTGGGCATCGACAGCGGCGAGTAGGGATTGTCCAAAAAATGAAAAGGGAAGATCGAAGAACGAACCCAAAACGCCGAGCTGCCATTTATATGCCAGCTATCTACTCCCCCAGCTTCCCTACCGCCCTCATCTCCTCCATCTCAGCATGAGCAGTACCTACATCCTCCGCAAGAACAACGGCGCTATTCTTAAACCCACCCCCCTGAACGGCAGCTATGGAACGCAACCAGTTTCGCGTCGGCACCTTTAACCTCAACAACCTGATGCTGCCCGATCGCGAGTTTTACCCCGGCGAAGTGCACTCCCAAGTCAACTACCTCAAAAAGCTCACCTGGATTGGTGCCCAGCTCGATCGCATGAAGGTTGATATCTGTGGCTTTCAGGAGGTGTTTCATCGGGGAGCGCTCAAAGAAGCCCTGCACCGCAGTGAGTACCACCAGCAGCACGAGATTGTCATGGCTGAGGGCTTTGGGCGGGGGCCAGGGGTAGCTCTGGCAACTCGGTTTCAGGTTCTCGGGCAGCGCATGTACGACGAGTTTCCCCCCGAGAGCGTGCTGGATCTGGAGGGGGCTGAGATCCCCATTCGGCGATTTTCGCACCCGGTGCTGGCGGTTGATCTGGCTCTCACCGAGACCATTCACTGCACGGTGTTTGTGGTGCACCTCAAGTCAAAGCGACCGATGATGGCCAACGGGGTCGATCGCAGCGACCCAATCGAAATTGCCAAGGGCCACGCCCGCTCACTGATTCGCCGCACCGCCGAGGCCGCCGCCCTGCGGTTTTTGCTGATGGAGGGGCTGCGCGATCGCCGCTACCCAGTAATTGTCATGGGCGATGTCAACGACAACCACACCGCCGTCACCACCCAAATTGTGGCCGGGCAGCCCCCCTGGGAATGCTGGCCCTACCGTAAAAAAGCCCCCGTGTGGGACGTGCTGCTGTACCAGGTCAAAGACATTCAGGCCCGCCTCGGCTACGGCGACCACTACTACACCCACATTCACAACGGCCACTACGACAGCCTCGACCACATCATGGTGAGCGAAGAATTTTCGGCCCAAAACCGCGATCGCATTGGCCGCGTCACCTACGTCTCAGTGTTTAACGACCACCTATTTGACCAAACCCTGCTGGAAGACAGCATTGAGCCCTGGCAGTCAGACCACGGGCAGGTGGTGGCCACCATTGAGCTCAACCCGCCCCAGTCAGCTCGGCCCCAGCTGGTGGTTTAGCGCCATCAGCGGGGAAGCGCCCACAGGTGAATTCCAGACATCAGTTCTAGACAAATGAGAATTGGCAAGCTGCTTGCAGTCTATGTTGTGTGGCCGACAAGAGGTTACCCAAGCTCCGGCCGACGAAACTCAAACTCTCCGCACCAGCCAATTTCAGACACCAGGCGGGACATGGGTGGCTCTGTCTCTAGGTAATAGGGGCCATCACAAAAGAATTCTGGGTCGAGGGGAAGGCGCTGCGGGGGCATGTCAGGCATAGGGCTCAGCTGAGTTCATAGGGCTATAGAGCCCTGCCAGAGCAGCGGGACTCTAGGAGCTTCAAAGTTTTAAAGGTTCTTAGGATGATCCTGAACCATTGCCCAACTAAAATCTAGGCGCTAGAAGGCGACGTAATCGGCACTGGTTTCCTAACGGGTGATGGCTAGAATGTAGGCGGTGATTATCTTTTAGCCAATGCGATGTCCCTATTGCCAGAGTGAGCGC
>QBLT01000297.1 GCA_003249105.1 Leptolyngbya sp.
CCGATCCACAATGCGATTGAGCGCGTCGTCGTAGGGGATGGCCGAGCAGCGAGGGGCTTTGGGGCAGCCGCTGGGGCGCAGGTAGAGATAGGTTTTGGCCTGACCCCGAGGGGCAGTTTTTGAAATGGTCAGCGGTTGACTGCACTCTTGGCAAGTGACGAGGCCCGCCAGCGATCGCGGTGCCCCAGCGGTGCGCGGCGGCAGGGGTCGGTTGCGGCGCAGCAGGCGATCGATCTGGGCCGCCTCGTCGCGGCTGATGATGGCGGCATGGGTGTCACGCAGAATGCTGCCATCCTGGTATTGCAGGTCGCCCCGATACACCGGGTGGGTAAGCCAGCGTCGCCCGGTAGACACCGAAATTCGCTTGCCCAGTTTGCCCTCAATGAAGCGCACCGCCCCCCGCAGCGAACCGTAAAGCAAAAATTCGTTGACCAAGGCGGTGACCACCGGGGCGGTGGCGCGATCGATTAGGTAGCGACCCTGGCCGCGCCGGTAGCCGTAGGGGGCTTTGCCGGGGGGCGGTAGGGCCTGTAAGCGGCTGCGGGCATGGCCCTCGCGCAGGCGTCGGCAGCGCTGTTCAGTAGAGAGAGCGGCCCCCTGCAAGATGCTGTCTAACGCGATCGCACCCCTTTCTACAGTAACCACTTCGGCCCCGGCAGATTCGATTGCCTCTACCCAATGGCGAATCTCTGCGGGGTCGTTGCCCAGGGTCGCAAAGTTATCCACCAAAACCCGATCGGCGGGATGGGCTTGCAGGTCGGCCAGCAGGCGATCGCGCTCTGGCCGGTACCCCGGCTCCGTCGGCAGCGCTACATCGGTGTAGACCCGTTCCGCTGCTGCTAGCATCTCCTCGCCCAGGGCATCAGAGGGGATGGTTGAGTCATAGTTTCGGTAGCGATAGGCGACAACGCGCATGGCCTAGAATGCCTGCTTCAACGCTTCTCGCAGGGCCAGGGCCTGGTCGTCGCTGTCACTGGCTACGACCACCATCACCGTGGTGGTGGCGGGCTGGTTCTCAAGACACACAAACATAGCCGTTGCCGTCTCAGAGCGCCCAGCTATGCTGGTGGCGTCGTTTTGCACCAGTTCTAGTCCCTGGGACTCTAGCGCCTGATGGGCCTGGCTCAGGCACTGGGCAGTGTCGATGCCCAAGACCTGCCAGGCGTAGTGCATGCCGGGGGGAACCGCCTGGGCGGCGGAAGTTGTGGCAACCAGCCCCAGCCCGGTCAGCAACGCCGTCAGCAAGTAGGTCATTGAGATCATCGGTGTTTTCCTCATTGCTATGGCTTTAGGGCGTGACCCTGGGCAGGGACAATTGCCCTGTGTCGATGATACTCCGTGGCTTTAGATTCAACCGCAGGCTCCGGCCAATGGCTCGGGGTCGTGGCAAGATAGGTGGGTGGGCTTCGGGCTCCCTCCCAGGCTCCATTGAGTTCCCCAGAGGCGGTTTCTTTGCAGATTACATTTTTGGGTACGAGTTCTGGCGTGCCAACCCGCGCTCGGAACGTCTCAAGTGTGGCCCTACGGCTGCCCCAGCGGGCCGAGGTGTGGCTGTTTGACTGTGGCGAGGGCACCCAGCACCAGTTTTTGCGCAGTGAGTTTAAGTCGAGCCAGATTCGCCGCATTTTTGTTACCCACATGCACGGCGACCATATCTTTGGTCTGATGGGGCTGCTGGCCAGCTGTGGCCTGGCGGGCAATCGGCAGCAGCGCATCGATATCTATGGCCCCAAACCCCTCAACGACTACCTGCAAGCCAGTCGCCGCTATTCTCAAACCCATTTTTCGCTGCCGATCAAAATCCACGCAGTGGAGCCGGGGCTGGTGTTTGAGGATGACGAGTTTCGGGTGTTTTGCGACCTGCTAGAGCATCGGGTGCCCGCCTACGGCTACCGCATTGAGGAGCGCGATCGCCCCGGCCATTTCGATGTTAAACGTGCTCAAGCCCTGGGCATTCCCTCGGGGCCGATCTACGGTCAGCTAAAGCAGGGGCAGCGGGTCAAGCTCGATGACGGCCGCACCATCAACGGGGCCGATCTCTGCGGGCCAGATTTGGTGGGGCGCAAGCTGGTGTATTGCACCGATACTATATATTGCGATCGCGCCGTAGACCTTGCCGCCAACGCCGACGTGCTGATCCACGAGGCCACCTTTTCCCACCGCGACGCCGACCTGGCCTACCAGCGGCTACACTCGACCTCGACCATGGCAGCCCAGGTGGCCCTCACCGCCCAGGCCAAGCAGCTGATCATGACCCACTTCAGCCCCCGCTACGCCCCCGGCAACGACATTCAGCTGAGCGATCTGCTGGCTGAGGCGCGGGCCATTTTCCCGAATACGGCTATGGCCCACGACTTCATGATCTACGACATTCCCCGTCACGACGAGAAGGTGCTGGCATCTTCTTCCCTTTAGGTTGAGCACGGGATCAGGCTAGCGATTAGCGGCGGGTTTGCCCGGTGCCATGTTTAACCGCTGCCTCAGCTCTGTCAGGTGGTGCTGGTTATCCACGGCGGTGCGGGGCATGGGCACCTCGGTGCTAGGCCAGGTGGACAGGTCATTGCAGGGGCAGAGTTCGGTCATCGTACCGGCGGTGGGAATGACGACGGGCATTTCACAGCGGGCGCAGGGGGCCACATCCCAAGCGGGGGAGAGCATGGTGGCAATGCTCTGGTTGGTGCCCTTGAGGTAGCAGTCTTGGCCACTGGTCACCATGACGCGATGCCAGCAGTCTTCAAAAGCTTCGCTATAGCGACCGGTTTGAAAAATTGGGTCGGGCAGACATTCGCCGCGCCCTTCGGCCAGCACGACTGGTTTGCCCAGCTGAAACCAGTGGGCTAAAAAATTTCTAACCTGGTCTTGGGATGCCATAGCGGTGAGATTCCTAATTACGTTGGCGGGGGCTTTTTGGGGTCTAAACCGGCATGGATGACCTGACACAATGTGCTCTGCCAGGCGAAATGAAGCGTTGCCAAATGCTCCTTTGCGCAGCCCCGGTCGATGGTTTCATCCTAGCGGCTGCCTGGTTTGGGCTAC
Source organism: Leptolyngbya sp. (assembly GCA_003249105.1). Lineage (GTDB taxonomy): Bacteria > Cyanobacteriota > Cyanobacteriia > Phormidesmidales > Phormidesmidaceae > Nodosilinea. The sequence continues at coordinate 3,037 of QBLT01000297.1, forward strand.
CGCTATCTACCAATATTCTTCGGAAATCAAATCTGGCAACCCTGCTCTGGGTGGGTTATTGCCCCTGTCTAGGGCAAGAGAATCCACCCGACCTGCCGCCCCCGCCCTGGAGCCTGCTCGATACAGTTTTTTACAGAGCAGCTAGAAAAAACGGCAGCTAGAAAAAACGAGCCAGCTTGAGCTGGGCCGGGGGGATGGATGGCGATCGCCTTTTTCCCGCCGCTGCCCAACCCTTAGACGATGGCCCTTTACCCTGCTTAACGAAAGTTTGCAGGGTATCCTTGCCAGCGCGAAAAGTGCCGCGTAACCGGATAAAGTAGCCCTATGTATGACGACGATCTCTCCACCCTAAACCCCGACCTGGAGTTTGCCGACCCCCTCGATGCCCTGGGCCCCGTAGACGAGGAACAAGCTCCCCAGTTCGACCCCGATGCGATGCTGCCGTTGCTAACCGCTGCCGACCCGCAGCAGCGCATGCTGGCGGCGCGGGCCTTTTGCGAGGTAGAAGACGGGCGGGCGGTGGCCCCCCTGACGGCGCTGCTCAGCGATCCTTGCCCCTTGGTGCGGGTCAGTGCCGCCTACGCCCTGGGCCGCAATCCCGATCGCTCGGCGGTAGAGCCGATCATTGCCCAGCTAGACACTGACTGGAACGGCTATGTGCGCAAGGGCCTGGTGTGGGCTCTAGGCAATGCCCACGATGCGCGATCGCTGCTGCCGCTAATCGAAGCCCTGCGCACCGATATTTCCGCTGTGCGGCTGTGGGCGGCCAGCGCCCTGGCCCAGATGGCTCAGGTGGGCTACGAGACGGTGATCGCCGCCATTCCCCCGCTGATTGAGGGATTGCGCCGCGACCCGGTGCCAGCGGTGCGCAGCAACTGCGCCTGGGCCGTGGGTCAGCTCTGCCGCGAGCTGCCCTCTAACGTGGTCTACCACACGGCGATCGACGCCCTGATTGAAAGCTTTGCCGAAGAAGATGACCTAGGTGTGCGCGAAGACGCTCGCACCGCCCTGCTCAAGGTGGGCGATACGCGAGGGCTACAAACCATTGAAGAAATTGAGCAGGATGGGTTTTTCTTTTAGGAGATTTCTAGAAAAGAAGATCCCCGCTTTATCGGGCAACTGTAGCCACTGTAGGGTGGGCACTGCCCACCATTAGGGAGAAAGTTTTCCAGAAGTCGCCTTAGGACGGCTGGCTCAATGGCGGTGGAAGGCAGGGGTTGAGGTATAGGGTGGCAGGTGTGAGGGTTCAGACAAAACCTTGTACCTGAACCTACTTAGACGCCCGAAACAGTAGATACAGACCGATCGCCAGCCCCAGCAGCGTCGGCAGCCAGGCCGACATAAACGGCGACAGCACCCCCACCTCGCCCATGGCGTTGGTAATAAACGACAGCAGGTAGTAGCCAAAAATAATCACAATGCTGATGCCAAAGCTGGTGGCGCGGCTGGTGCGCTGGGGCAGTACCCCAATTGAGGCTCCCACCAGGCCAAACACCACGCAAACGAAGGGCAGCGCGTACTTCTGCATAATGCGAATTTGCCAGCGACGGATCATTTTTTCGTCGCCGCTCTGGCGCACCAGTTCCAGCTGCTGGGTGGCCTCGGCAATATTCATCTCGGTGTCGTTTTTGGTGCGGCCCGCCAAGTCTAGCGGGGTGCGGGGCAGCTGCAATTCCTGGGTTTCAAAGGTGATGATATTGCGGAAGGAGCCGTCGGGGGCCACCACGTAAATGGTGCCGTTGTAGAAGGTCCAGGCGTTGCTCTCCACATCCCAGTTGGCCGACTCGGCGCTGACCACCTGGTTGAGCCCCTTCTGGGAAAAGTCGAGAATCGTTAGCCCGTGCATGGTAGTACCGTCGAAGCGGCGGGCGTAGAACTGGCGCTTTAGCTCCTGGGCAGCGGGGTCATCGCTAGCGGGCTGAAACTCCTGGTAGAAGATGTTGCGCTCCTGAAACGGGGGCCGCTCCGACTTCAGCGCCTGCTCTAAGGTGATGGCGGCTCGGTAGTTGGCGGCGGGGGTAATCAGCTCGTTAAACACAAAGGTCAGCCCTGTCACCAGCAAACTCAGCACCACGGCGGGGGTAATGATGCGGCGAATGCTCACTCCCACTCCCCGCAGGGCAATCAGCTCGCTGTCGCTGGAGAAGCGGCTGTAGGTCATCATGGTGGCCAGCAGGGTTGACATCGGAAAGGCCAGCACAATGAACTCGGGCAGCTTGAGCAGAAAGATCTGCGCCGCCAGGGTAATGGCCAGGCCCGACTCGGTGATGCGGCGAATCAGCTCAAACAGCGCTCCGATAGAAATGCCAATGGAGGAGAAGGCCCCTACCCCAAACAAAAAGGGCATGGTCAGCTCTTTGGCGATGTAGCGATCCATCACCGTCAGCAGCGGGGTGCCGAGGCGAGGGCGAACGGGAGTGGTGGAGGCT
>QBLT01000298.1 GCA_003249105.1 Leptolyngbya sp.
AGTTATCCTCAGAGCAACTCCTCAAAGACTACGACTTCTGCCCTTAATCTTCACTAAGCACTTTTACTCATTACATAACTGGGATGCACCCAGGGGGGGAACCTTAACCCCAGAGCAGAAGACCGAGAATGGAACCTTGAGTCAGTCTCGGGTGAGCTGTGAGAATGCCTTTGCTGGCGTGAAACGTGATGGCGCCGTCAGTGCCATTTATCGGAATCGAAAGCCCGAATTCGATGACCACCTGATGCTCACCGCGGCTGGATTATGGAACTTCTACTTGATGGCAGCTTAAGACCAGCGCCAAAACAGAACTATTGCCACCGATGTCAGTCAGTTTAAGTTATTTATCAACAGCTCTAGTGGTTGCAAGCTTACAACGTCAAGAAAAGTTAACGTTCAATAATATCTACCAAAGACTCAAAATCCATAGATAATTGCCTGCCTGACATCATTTCCACGACTTAGTAGACCTGAAATCAAGGATCTTTTGTTAGGTCAAATTTAGTTCAGAAAATTATTTTGTCTCTGAAAAGCTTGTATACCAAGCTGTTTGAGCCGTGAGTTGCTGCCTTACATGCAGGATGTCACTGGTTCGAGTCCAGTATCGCCCATTGTACAGTTCTTGCACGGTTCATAGCTTCGCGTTGCTTCTGCAATCCGGGTGAGGCCCCATTGAGCTTAGCAATTAACTAGCTTCCTTGGCTCTGTTCGCCATCGCCGATACATTTGATGGTCAATCCCGGCTGGTAGAAACGGTAGGTATTGCGGCCCTGGTTCTTGGCCTGGTAGAGGGCATGGTCGGCGCGGCGCAGCAGGGTGGTAGGGTCAGTACCATCCTGCGGAAAGAGGGCGATGCCGATGCTGGTGCCGATGTGTAGCTGGTGGTCATCGATGGCGAAGGTGGGTTGCAGGCTATTTAATATGCGATCGCAGGTGCGCCCCACCGGATCTACCGCCGTTAGCTGAGAGAGTACCAAAATAAATTCATCGCCGCCCCAGCGCACCAGCAGATCTTCTTCGCGCAGGCAGTGGGCCAGGCGTTGGGCCACCTGGTGAAGTATTTGGTCGCCCACCTCGTGGCCCAGGCTGTCATTGATGTCCTTAAATTTGTCGAGGTCTAAAAAAGCTACGGCCACCTGAGTCTGTTGACGCTCGGCCTGGGCCAGCACTTTGGGCAAGTAGGTGTCGAGAAAGGCGCGGTTGGGCAGTCCAGTAAGCTGGTCGTAGAAGGCTTGGCGGTGGATTTTGGCCTCGGCCTGTTTTTTTTCGGTGATGTCGCGCACTAGCCAGCGCAGGCGAACCTCGCGCCCCTCGCGGTTGATAGAGACCGTGATGGCCACATCCACGGCTTCACCCGCTTGGGGCAAAAGCTGGGTTTCCCAGGTTTTGGTGGGCAGCCCTTGGGCAGCACAGCTGAGCTGGGCCAACCTGGCATAAAAGACGCAGCGGTGTTTGACCGGTAGAAACAGCACCATCGGTTTGCCCAGTAGCGACTCCTGGCGCAGGTGAAGCAGAGCAGCGATCGCCACATTGCCCGCCTGAATAATGCCCTTGGGATCGCTGACCAAGTAGCCATCGGGGGCGAGGTTAAACAGGTCTTGGTAGCGCTGGCGTTCGATTTCTAGCTGCTGTTGGTAGTCGGCAAGGATCTGGTTTTGCTGAATGACCTCTTCGTGGGCGGTGCGCAGCTCTTCGAGTACCAGGTTGAGGTCGTCTAGGGCCGTCGCCAGCAGCTCAGGCTGAATGGGTGCCTCGCAGGCGCGCTGATGCAGCAGCAGTGCCCGTTGCTGCACAGCATCAATGCGATTGAGCATGACATTCATTGGGGCCTACCCTGACGGAGGTCGCTGAGATCTTGAAGCAGTTGGGCGTTGGCCTGCATGAGGTCTGCGGTGCGAGCAGCGACTAGATCTTGAAGATCGGCCTGGGCAGCCTGAAGCTGCTGCTCTGTGCGGCGCTGCTGAGAAATATCTCGCAGCGACCAAAGAATGGTGGTGGCACCCAGGCGGCTGTCCTTGAGGAAGTTGGTGGCGATCGCCACCGTAACCGGCTCCCCCTGCCGCGATTTGAGCGTCACTTCCCAGGGCTCGGCGGCAACGGGGTGGGGGTGGGCCAGCCGCTGCTGAAACTCTGACCAGTCGCCCTGCTCGATCAGCACCACCAGGGGTTTGCCCACCAGCCCTGCCTGGGGTAGGGCAAACAACGCCTCTGCCGCCCGGTTGGCATGATAGATTTTGCCGGTTTCATCGGTAACTAAATAGCCATCGGGGGCCAGATCAAACAGGGTGCGGTAGCGCTGACGCTCGAGGTCAACCTGGTGGCGGGTGTCGCTGAGCATTTGATTTTGCTGGTGCAGTTCTGCATCCACCGCCTGGAGCTCTTCGAGCACAAAGTAGAGGTCTTTGAGGGCCAGGTCTAGCAGCTCTGGCTCGATGGGGTCGGTGGTGGCCTGCTCGCGCAGCCGAAGGGCACGTTGGTAGACGGCCTCGATTTGATCAGAGATACTCATGAGTCGGCCTCCCCGGCAAGGGTTGATCAGCCAAAAAAACGGCTAGCGCCACCTTCCTTAGAGGTCGAGTTTTAGATTTAAAAGCGCTTGCTTTTTGTCTTTATTATATCAATATATTTTCCTAAATATGGTCATCGGCAGAAGAAGTTTACCTTTGCCAGCCAAGATTGAGCCAGGAGTGCCTGCCGATTTTTCTCTGTGCCAAGTTTAGATTAAAGCCTGTGGTTTGTTCCTAGGCAGAGCTCTATTCTTGCTTAAATAAGCTTGATTTTCTCTAGTTATCCCTAAATTTATACTGTTTGGAGCATGGTTTATGCTGATTTAACTTTGTGACGGCAGCATAGGAAATGGTCGTTTTTGAGGTCATTTATGTTTAGGCACATTCCACCTTTTTGGCCTCACCCTCAATCCCTCTCCCAAAACGGCTGAGCAATTTGAATCCGACTCTTCTCTCTTTTTAGGAGGAGGGGTTAAGGGGTATAGCTTGCTTCCCGCAGGGTGGGCTCACTTGCAGAAATAAGATGCATTTTGGCGTTTGAATCTAAATTAATACTTTGTTAAAAACTTTATCTATAAACTCTTTTTTTGGGGATCACCCTTTATTCGTCGTTAATAGTGCGATCGCGTACAGTTTCAATGGCTAGCAAAACCAAGTCATCGCCGTTAGCCTGAGTCATCTTGCGGGCGTTGAGTAGCATGGTCTGCGAGCCGATGGTTTCAAAGTTGTGGACCACTTCGAAATCGTTGACTTGCAGGTTTTGGGGCAGCAGGTCGTGGAGCAGCGATCGCAGCTGAGGGATATTCCACTGGCCGTTGCCCAGCCCAAAGATCGATCGCCCCTCGGTGTCGCTAGGGCTGACCTGAAAGGTCTGATAGAACTGCTGATTGGCCGTCACCACCCGCAGGTCGTGGGTGAGCACCACCAGAGCCTCGCGTACAGTCTGCACAATGGCGTCGGCGTAGTCGCGGGCCTGGCGCAGCTGGTCGGCGCTGTGCTTGAGGCTGTCGATATCGACCAGCACCACCACGGCCCCGTCAATGCGGTTGTCGAGGGTGCGGTAGGGGCGAATGCGCAGGTCGTACCAGCGGCCCGCCTGATCCTGCACCTCCTGACTGGTTTGCTCTAGGGTGCTGATCACCGCCAAAATTCTGGCTTCCAGGTCGGCGATCGCCAGGCGGTGGTTGATGTCCCCCAGGGGACGGCCCACATCGCCGGGGATCAGGTTAAACAGGCTGGCCGCTGTGGGGGTAAAGCGGCGAATCCGCAGGTCGTCCTCCAGCATTAAAATCGGGATGTGGATGCTGCTGAGCAGGTTTTGAAAGTCGTCGCTGATGCGGGCAGTCTCGGTGTTGCGGCGGTAGAGTTCGTCGTTGATGGTGCTGAGTTCTTCGTTGGTGGCCTGGATTTCTTCCTTAGCGGTTTGCAGCTCTTCGTTGGTGCTTTGCAGCTCTTCGTTGCTGGAGAGAATTTCTTCGTTGGCGGCCCGCAGATCCTGGTTGGTGGCCTCCTGCTCTTGAATGATCGATTGCAGGTGCGATCGCGTGGTGTCGAGATCCTGCTGGAGGGCGAGGTTTTCTTGGCGGTACTGGCTCTCCAGATCGGCCGCGGGGACAACCGCCGCGGCGGGGCCATCGGGCACCACATCGGAAAAGAGCACCAGGTAGTAGGCTTTGTCAGCGGGCTGGGGCCTGAGGGGCAAAACCTCGATTTGCACCGGACAGGGGCGATCGCCCGCTTCGATCAGCAGCGATCGCTGCTGCACCGCCTGGTCGGCCTGCTTGGCCTGGTAAAAAGCCGTGCGCAGGTCGAGCCGTAGCCCCTCCTTGGCCATGGTGAGCAAATTGAGGCTGGCGCGACCGGGGGCAGGCTCTAGATAGGCTCCGGTCGGCCCCCGAAACTGCAAAATCTCCAGCCGGTCATTCACCAACACCCCCGCTGGGCCGTAGCGGTTGAGCACCGTCTGGTCGGCCAGGGCATAGAGGTCGATCTCTGAGGGGCGATCGCGGGGCGGTTCTGGCCGAGGAGACGGGGCGCTGGGGGTGTAGGTGGTGGGGTCAAAGTCAAAGTTCAAGGGTCGTGATGACAGCTGCTTAGCGTAGAGCTTGTAGCGGCTGTCCACCAGCGAAAACAGGTGACCAAACACCCCCGCCGTCTCCGACGACCCCAGCAGCAAAAAGCCGTCGGGCTTGAGGCCGTAGTGAAACATGGGCAGCACCTTGCTTTGCAGCGCCGCCCCAAAATAAATCAACACATTGCGACAGCTAATTAGATCGAGGCGCGAAAAAGGCGGGTCGGTGATTAGGTTTTGGCAGGCAAAAATGCACAGTTCTCGCACCACTTTGTTGATCTGGTAGCCGCCATCGGTGGGAACAAAAAACCGCTGCAACCGCTCAGGCGACACATCGCTCACCTGGCTGGGGGTATACCAGCCAAAGCGAGCCACCTCAATGGCTCGCTCGCTGACGTCGGTGGCAAAAATTTGAATCGGCGGGCTGACGCTGTGGCGGCCCAGGTACTCCAGCAGGCAGATAGCAATGGAGTAGGCCTCTTCACCGGTCGAGCAGCCCGCCACCCAAACGCGCAGGGGCGAATCGGGGTTGCCCTGGGCCAGCCGTTGACTTCTCAGCAGGGCCGGAAACACCATCTGCTCTAGGGCCGTAAACACCTCCCCATCGCGAAAGAAGCTGGTCACCCCGATCAAAATTTCCTGGTGCAGAGCCTGCACCTCCTTGGGGTTGGCCTGGAGGTACTGACTGTAGCTCTCTAGACTCTCCAGGTGGTGCAAAGCCATGCGGCGAAAGATGCGCCGCTTAACGGTGGTGGGCTTGTACTGGGCAAAGTCAATTTTGGTGGCTCGCTTCAGCAGGGTGAGAATGGTGGTCAGCCCGGTGGTGCTGCCCTCCTGGGGCGTCACGGGTTCGGCTGGGCTGGGGCGGGCGATGTAGGG
>QBLT01000299.1 GCA_003249105.1 Leptolyngbya sp.
TGAAGCAGCAGATTAGACTTGCCAATGCCCGGATCACCCCCCAGCAGCACCAGCGACCCCGGCACAATACCGCCGCCCAAGACCCGGTCAAGCTCCCCGTAGCCCGAAGGCAGGCGCGCCTGGGGATGGTCTTGAATCTGGTTAAGGGTCATGGCCAAGCGCGGCTGACTAGCCTTAGCCGTCGTCGATCCGCCTCGACTGCGCCCTAGGGCAGAGGCCCGAGCGGTTGTCTCCTTAGTGGGCTGAGCCTGCTCCACCAAAGCATTCCAGCTGTTGCACACGGGGCAGCGGCCAAAGTACTGGGGCGACTCAGCACCGCATTCGTTGCAGACAAAAATTGAGCGCGATTTAGCCATAGTTGTTCCTAGGGGCGGTGCCCGGCAGCATGGGAGACTCAAAGCAACCCAGTTTCTCTATTTCCGGTTCAAGGGCACTAGTTGCAGACCCACCAAGGAACCGGGCCTATAGTATCTCTGATCTAATGGCATCAATTCTAGAGTGAATCAGGAACTTCCTCGGGGGCAAGGCTTTGGCTGCCCGTCCCTATGGAGAGGGGCTGGAGGCAAAGGCGGTTCTGGGTCACTTGAGACTTTGGAAATCCAGGCTTGCTTGCAATAAACCTTAAAAAAGCCTGAAGCACGGAAGTTCTAGGCGTACCGCATGAATCAATACACATAGAATAAGCAAACGTCGTAGCCTCTGTTTTTGCAGCGTTGCAGAAGCTTGCCCCGGCAATATTCGCCGCTTTGCAGCTCAATCACTAATTAGCTTTCAAAAGTTAATCATTAAACGTTGCGATTATTTATAGAATATGACGTTATGTAGGGAGCCTTAAGAGCCTTGGAAAACAACAAAGAAAAAATTTTAGTAGTCGACGATGAGGCCAGCATTCGGCGCATTCTCGAGACCCGTCTGTCTATGATTGGCTACGACGTTGTCACCGCCGCCGATGGCGAAGAAGCCTTGGAAACCTTTCGCAACGCCGCTCCTGACCTGGTCGTGCTCGATGTGATGATGCCCAAGCTCGACGGCTATGGCGTCTGCCAAGAGCTCCGCAAAGAGTCTGACATTCCTATTATTATGCTCACTGCCCTGGGCGATGTGGCCGATCGCATCACCGGCCTAGAGCTGGGGGCCGATGACTACGTCGTCAAACCCTTCTCTCCTAAAGAGCTAGAGGCCCGCATTCGCTCCGTGCTGCGCCGGGTCGACAAAACCGGCATGACCGGCATTCCCAGCTCCGGCGTCATCTCCGTCAACACCATCCGCATCGACACCAACAAGCGCCAGGTATACAAAGGCGACGAGCGCATTCGCCTCACCGGCATGGAGTTTAGCCTGCTAGAGCTGTTGGTCAGCCGCTCTGGCGAGCCCTTCTCTCGCTCCGAAATTTTGCAGGAAGTGTGGGGCTACACCCCCGAGCGCCACGTCGATACCCGCGTGGTCGATGTGCATATCTCGCGCCTGCGGGCTAAGCTCGAAGACGACCCTAGCAACCCAGAGTTGATTCTCACCGCTCGGGGTACCGGCTACCTGTTTCAGCGCATAGTGGAACCTGGCGAAGAATAGTCGGTAGGGTAGTCTGCTAGAATTTCCTCAGGTTTTTAACAGATTTAGCAGATGGGTTTTAACCGGGCACGCATTGCTATTGATGCCATGGGGGGAGATTTCGCCCCATGCGAGATCGTTGCAGGTGCCATTCGCGCCAAGGCCGAGCTCGATGTCGATGTTGCCCTGGTTGGCGATATCGACCAAATCAAGGCATCTACGGCTAGTCCGGAGCAGCTGATGGGCATTGAGCTGGTGCCCGCCGAGGGCAGTATCGAAATGCACGAAGAGCCGCTGAGCGCCCTGCGCAAAAAGCCCCAGGCCTCTATCAACGTGGCGATGGACTTGGTTAAGCGCAACGAGGCCGACGCGGTGGTGTCTGCGGGGCACTCGGGGGCAGCAATGGCTGCCGCCCTGCTGCGTTTGGGGCGGCTGAAGGGCATCGATCGTCCAGCGATCGGGGCGGTGTTTCCCACCGTAGTCGCCAACAAGTCGGTGCTGATTTTAGACGTGGGGGCCAATGTAGACTGCCGCCCCAAATATCTAGAACAGTTCGCCATCATGGGCACCATCTATTCCCGCTATGTGCTGGGAGTTGATAGTCCTCGTGTGGGGCTGATCAACATTGGCGAAGAGCCCAGCAAAGGCAACGACGCGGCCTTGAAAGCTCACCAACTGCTGGAAGAGAACCCGAACATTCCCTTTGCGGGTAACGCTGAGGGGCGCGATATTCTCTCGGGTCAGTTTGATGTGGTTGTCTGCGACGGCTTCGTAGGCAACGTGCTGCTCAAGTTTGCCGAAGCGGTGGGCGAGTCGGTGCTGCAAATTTTGCGAGAAGAGCTGCCTCAAGGGGTGCGCGGCAAGATTGGGGCGTCGATTCTCAAGCCCAACCTGCGCCGCATCAAGCAGCGGGTTGACCACGCCGAACACGGCGGTGGCCTATTGCTAGGTGTGGCTGGGGTAACGGTGATTAGCCACGGCAGCTCCCAGGCACCCTCGGTTTTTAACGCTATTCGCCTGGCCAAGGAGGCGGTCGACAACCGCGTGCAAGACCGCATTCAGGCCCAGTACCAGCGGGTGGCCATACCCGCAGCAGACGGAGAGTAACCCGTGGAACAGTTTATGCCCGGCGTGTCACTGGTGGGCAGTGGTTCAGCCTGCCTAACCGCACAACTCACCAACGACGCCCTCAGCCAGCGCGTTGACACCTCCGACGACTGGATTGCAACCCGCACCGGCATTCGTCAGCGCCATATAGCAACACCTCAGGATTCCCTGGCGTCTCTCGCTACGGAGGCAGCCCGTAATGCCTTAGCCATGGCCGAGGTGAGCGCTACAGAGGTCGATTTAATTGTGCTGGCCACCTCTACCCCCGACGACCTGTTTGGCACGGCCTGTCAGGTACAGCAGGCATTAGGGGCCACTCGTGCCGTGGCATTTGACCTCACCGCCGCCTGCTCAGGGTTTGTGTTTGCCCTGGTGACGGCTGCCCAATACATTCGCACCGGGGTGTTTAAGAACGTGGTGGTAATCGGGGCCGACGTGCTCTCCCGCTGGACAGACTGGGACGATCGCACCACCTGTGTGCTGTTTGGCGATGGGGCCGGAGCCGTGGTGCTGCGGGCGGCTGAACGCGATCGCCTACTGGGCTTCGAGCTGTGCAGCGATGGCTCCTTAAATCACTGCCTGAATCTGGCATATCAGCCTGAATCAGAGGTGCTAGTAGGAGACATCACCGTTCAGAAAGGCACCTTCGCCCCCATCACTATGAATGGGCGCGAGGTCTATAAGTTCGCCGTCAGCCGCGTTCCCGAAGTGATCGAAAAAGCGCTCTTCCGCGCCAACCTCACCAATGCCGATATTGATTGGCTAGTGCTGCACCAGGCCAACCAGCGCATTCTCGACGCGGTGGCCGATCGCCTAGGCGTGCCCGCCGAGCGCGTGGTCAGCAACATGGCCCGCCACGGCAACACCTCCGCCGCCTCAATCCCCATCGCTATCGACGAAGCCGTGCGGGCAGGGAAGATTAAGGCTGGTGATGTGATGGCTACTGCCGGGTTTGGAGCTGGGCTAACCTGGGGTTCTGCCATTGTCCAGTGGGCCTAGGTCGCCGCTCCAAGTCTTGGGCCATTGGTCTAATGCTGAAAACGTTGGTTGCCCTGAAGCTGTCCTTGCCAGGGCTGAGGATTAGATCTGGGATATTCCCCGACGCTAGCTCTCCGTTCCCCAGCGGTTTCCATGGACATTTTGTGAGACAGTATCCTGTGTAGTTCTGGCAGCGCCGATCGCTTGTCGAGCCATCCCTAAATCTGGGGCTAGGGCGAAACAGGCATGGAGCTGACCGCGATCGCCACGCAAGTCGGGAAGGTAGAGGCATGACAAACGCAGCATGGGTGTTTCCTGGGCAGGGTTCCCAAGCGATCGGTATGGGGACAGACCTCGCCACCGTGGCTCTAGCCCAAGCGCGCTTTGCTGAGGCCGAAGCCGTCCTGGGTTGGTCGGTGCTTGATGTGGTTCAAGACGCTGACGACAAGGTTTCAAACACCCTCTATACTCAGCCCTGTCTCTACGTCATCGAAAGTATTCTAGTTGACTTGCTCAAGGAGCAGGGCCACCAGCCAGCGGTTGTAGCTGGCCACAGCCTCGGAGAATACGTCGCTCTCTACGCCGCTGGGGTCTTTGATTTTGCCACGGGGCTGACCCTGGTGCAGCGCCGCGCCGAGCTGATGGCCCAAGCCTCTGACGGCATGATGGCCGCCCTGCTGGGCTTTGACGCCGACGAGCTAGCCGCCAAGATTGAGGCGACCCCAGGGGTAGTGCTGGCCAACGACAACAATCCTGGTCAAGTGGTGATTTCGGGCACGCCAGAGGCCGTCACCGCAGTAATGGAAGACGTGAAGGCCAAGCGAGCCGTGAGGCTCAACGTCAGCGGGGCCTTCCACTCGCCACTGATGGCCGATGCTGCTGCGACGTTTCAGGCAGTTTTGGAACCAATCCCCTTCGCCACCGCCCAGGTGCCCGTGCTCTCTAACGTAGACCCAACCCCCGCCACTGACAGTTCGGTGTTGAAACAGCGACTAGTCCAGCAGATGACGGGCTCTGTGCGCTGGCGCGAAATTACCCTGGCGTTGCCAGCATTAGGCATCGATACAGTGATCGAGGTAGGGCCGGGGAACGTGCTCACTGGGTTAACTAAGCGCACCTGCAAAGAACTCGCGCTGGTCAACGTAGGCAATCTAGAGCAGTTCGCCAGCGTAGGCTGAGCCTCCGACAACAGTCCTAGTTTCTTTGGTAAAGGGACTTTGATGGTTTTACAGAATGGGCCTAAGATGAGCCGCGATCGCGAACCCCCCGTTAACCTGCTGTGGTACCACCTGTTCAAATGGTCAGTGGTCAGCCCAATGCTGGGCCTATATTTTCGAGGCCGGGTCTACGGTACCGATCAGGTGCCCAAGACTGGCGGGTTGGTGGTAGTCGCCAACCACGCCAGTGACTTTGACCCCCCACTGCTGTCTGCCGCCGTGCGCCGCCCTGTCTCTTATATGGCGAAAGAAGAGCTGTTTAAGGTGCCGATGCTCAGCCAGGCCATTCGCCTCTACGGAGCCTACCCGGTGAAGCGGGGCAGCGCCGATCGCAGCGCCATTCGCGAAGCCCTCAAGCAGCTGGAGCAGGGCTGGGCGGTGGGCATTTTTCTCCAGGGCACCCGCACCCCCGATGGCCGCATTCCTGCTCCCAAAATTGGTGCGGCGCTCATTGCAGCCAAGGCCCAGGTGCCGCTGCTGCCGGTCAACCTCTGGGGCACCCAGCGCATTTTGCCCAAGGGTTCCTTGATACCCCGTCCCGCTCCCCTAACCATTCGCATCGGTGCCCCAATCG